>CAZWYB010000299.1:0-1579 GCA_964637745.1 uncultured Pseudomonadota bacterium | reverse complement strand
GAGGACTACACGACGGTTTATCGGAATCCCTGCGTCAACCGGTGGGTGGAGAGGGAGACGGACTACATCTCGACCTCCCCGCACGGCCCGAACGACGACGCCTGGATCCGCAGCTATACGAACACGTCCGCGCCTTTCATCCGCCACGATTTCAGCGCCGATGGAATCCTGATCGAGATGAATTGGGGGGACGACGACACGCCCTTGTCGGGCTATTCACCGTGGGGCGGCGGCAGCTCCTATAACGACTTCGAGGGGGGAGACGCTGCTCTCGCAAAGTCCCTTCTCGGGCTGGTTGGACGACTCGTCCTTCTTTCCCCTCGATCTCCGAAACGGCGTCTGCGAGGGATTCGATACCATCCAATGGCGGAGTGGGATCGCCCTGGGCTTCGGCCTCCTTTAGATAGATAGGGGCTAAAAAACGCGCGGATTGCCCGGACGGAACTCGTCGCGTATACTATCCGATAAGTATGGCAATGGGGCAGGGTGCACGCACATTTTTGGTCTTTTTAAGCCTTGTCGGCCTAGCGGCCGGTCTGACGGCCTGCAACGCCGTCCAGCCGGGTGCGACGTCCTCGCCTGCGCCGCAAGGAGAAGCAACCGAACCGGCGGCCGTTCAACCGGGCTTGGGGGCCGCAGGGGGGAGTGGGGCCGATTCCGCGGGTACCTTTGGAGACCGCGGAGAAATCATCCCGAAGGCGGACAAAGAGGTCATCATCACACAGCCTCCCGCACCCACGGATCCACTCCATCAGCAGATCGGCGATAGAGATGGGGTGCCCGGCGTCGGTACGCCTCCGCCCCCACCGCCTCCTCCGAGTCCTCTACCCACGTCAGGCAAAGATCCTTACGTCAAGGATCTTTCCCATCAAGATTGAATCTTCAGCGTTTCACTAAATATTTATCGATCGCCAGTTTGATCGTCTTCAGATCGGACGCCACACCGTAGCGCGCGAGCCGCGTGTAGAGGTTTCTGCGGGAGATGCCCAAGGCCTTGGCCGCATCCCCCTTGTGGAAGCAATTATCCCGGATCGCCTGAAGGACCTCGAGCAGCTTAGGAGCCGCATCCGAGGCGGCCTTCAGAGGCTCGACGCCCTTGACGGGCGTTTCGACGCCTAAGAGCGCCCCCTTGAACTTGAGGGACTTGAGGGTGATCTGTCCGTTCTCCGCAAAGAGGGCGGCCGTCTCCAGGGTGTTCTGCAACTCGCGGACATTCCCCAACCAACGGTAGGAGAGAAAGGCCTCCATCGCCTCCGCTGACAATTTGACCGCCGCCTTCTTTTCCCTCTCCGCGATGATCTTGAGGAAGTGCTCCGCCAAAAGCGGCAGATCCTCCATGCGTTCGCGGAGCGGTGGGAGGGTGACCATGACGCCGTTCAAGCGGTAGAAGAGATCTTCCCGGAATTTCCCTTCGCGGACGAGCTGGGCCAGGTCGCGGTTCGACGCCGACCCGACGCGCACGTCCACCTTACTGACTTGAGACGATCCGATCGGGCGGATTTCTCCTTCCTGCAGAACACCGAGGAGTTTTGCCTGGGGGGTTAGAACATTTTCGGCTGAGCCCTCTAAAAAGATGACT
>CAZWYB010000298.1:0-1601 GCA_964637745.1 uncultured Pseudomonadota bacterium | reverse complement strand
AACGACAACCCCGAGGCGATGAAGGCAGTGGGCATCCGTCAGGCTATCGGTCAGTGTCGGGAGATCCTCCAAAAAGGCGTGCCCGGCATCCACTTCTACATCCTCAATCGGGCCGAAAGCACGAGAAGGATCATTGAGGCTTTATGAAGAAGACGCCACTGAACGAAATCCATCGCAAACTCGGGGCCCGGATGGTCGATTTCGCCGGCTGGGAGATGCCCGTGCAATACGCAGGCATCCGCGAGGAACACCTGGCCGTGCGCAATAAAGCCGGCCTCTTTGATGTGAGCCACATGGGCGAGATCGAAGTCGTCGGGCCGGAGGCCCAAGCGATCGTGCAGAAGATCACGTGCAACGACGCCGCACGCCTCAAGGCGGGTCAATCGCAATACTCCGCCTTTCTGACGGAGAAGGGAACGTTCGTCGACGACATCATCGTCAACCGCCTCGCCTCCGATCGTTTTTTGATCTGCGTGAACGCCTCGAACACGGACAAGGATTTCGCCTGGGTTGCTCCCCACGCGACGGCGGATACGAAAATCGTCAACCGAAGCGACGCGTATTTTTTGATCGCGATTCAAGGGCCGGATGCAGAAAACATCGTAGTGGCGACTACCCCGTCACCAATTCCGACAAAATCCTTCACATTCATGGAAACCAAGATGGACGGGATCGACGTCCTTTTATCCCGTACCGGTTACACCGGCGAAGACGGTTTCGAAATCTACGGTCCCTGGAAGGAGGCGGAGAAGATTTGGACGCCGCTGATCGAGCGTGGAGCCGTCCCGTGCGGGTTGGGCGCGCGCGATACCCTTCGTCTGGAGGCCGCCCTCCCCCTTTACGGTCATGAAATCGACGACACGATCCAGCCCGACGAAGCCGGCCTCGGGTGGATCGTGAAGAGGGAAAAAGGGGATTTTATTGGGCGCGATGCGTTAGGACGAATGCCCGGTTCGACCCTCCCTAGAAAATTGGTCGGCATCGAGATGACGGAACCGGGCATCGCACGGCAAGGTTGCAGGATTTTTTCCGGGGATCGAGAGATCGGAATCATCACCAGCGGGACGAAATCTCCCTATTCCGACCGGTCCATCGCCATGGGTTATGTCGCTCTCGATTTCGCATCCCCAAATACGAAAATTGCGGTTGACATTCATTCTAAGAAAAGGCACGCAATTATCGTTCCGTTGCCGTTTTACCGACGGAAAAATAACTAAAATGAACTTTCCTGAAGACCTCAAATATTCCAAAGAACACGAGTGGGTTCGCATCAGCGGCAACATCGCCACCATCGGCATTTCGGATTTCGCCCAAGATCAGTTGGGCGAAATCGTTTTCGTCGAGCTGCCTGACGAAGGGGAAGAATTCGAGAAGGATGACGCCTTCGGCGTCGTCGAGTCGGTCAAATCCGTCAACGACGTCTACGCCCCGCTTTCCGGGCGCGTCGTCGAAGTGAACGATCCCGTCGTCGACAGCCCCGAAATCGTCAATGAAGACCCCTACGCCGAGGGTTGGCTGATCAAGATGGAGATCTCCGATCCCAAGGAATTGGGCGAACTCATGTCCGCCAAGGATTACGAAGCCTACATCAAAGAAGAATC
>CAZWYB010000297.1:0-1622 GCA_964637745.1 uncultured Pseudomonadota bacterium | reverse complement strand
CAACGGCGAGATCAACACGCTCCGCGGCAACATCAACTGGATGCACGCCCGCGAGGCGATGCTCGCCTCGGACATCTTCAAAGACGACCTGAAAAAAATCTTCCCCGTCGTCAACGAAGACGGCAGCGACTCGGCGATGTTCGACAACGTCCTGGAGTTTTTGGTCCTGGCCGGGCGGTCCCTGCCCCACGCCGTGATGATGATGATCCCGGAGCCGTGGACGAACAACGAATCGATGAGCCCCGAGAAGAAGGCCTTTTACGAGTATCATAGTGGTCTGATGGAGCCCTGGGACGGTCCGGCCTCCATCGCCTTCACCGACGGCATCCAAATCGGCGCTGTCTTGGATCGAAATGGCCTCCGTCCCTCGCGCTACTACGTCACGAAAGATGACTTGGTCGTGATGGCCTCCGAGGTCGGCGTTTTGGACATCGCGCCCGAACGGGTCCTTCAAAAGGGACGCCTCCAACCGGGGCGCATGTTTTTGGTCGACACGAAGGAAGGTCGCATCGTCGGGGACGACGAGTTGAAGACGAAGATCGCGACCGAGCGCCCCTACGCCGTCTGGTTGAAACAGAATCTGACGGATTTGGAGGATCTGCCTGAGGCGCCGCACCTTCCCGAGCCGGACCACGAGACCGTCCTTCAGCGTCAGCGGGCCTTCGGCTACACCTTTGAAGACTTGCGGATCCTGATGCTCCCAATGGCGAAGAATGGTGTCGAGGCGATCGGCTCGATGGGGAACGACGCGCCTCTGGCCGTCCTCTCCGACAAGCCGCAGATCCTCTACAATTACTTCAAGCAGCTCTTCGCGCAGGTGACGAATCCGCCGATCGACGCGATCCGCGAGGAGTTGGTCACCTCCGCCGTGACCGGCATCGGTCCGGAAGGAAATCTCTTAAAGCCCGGACCGGAGAATTGCCGGCAGATCAAGATCAAGTCGCCCGTCCTCTCAAACGAAGAGATGGGCAAACTCCGCTTCGTGAACCAGTTGGGCTTCAAGTCCGTCACGATACCGATCCTCTACGATCCCAAAACGGACGGGACGGGACTCGAAAAGGTAATGGAGGAGATCTACAAGAAAGCGGATCGTGCGATCGAGGAGGGAAGCAATCTCCTGATCCTTTCGGATCGCGGGGTCGATGCGAAACGCGCGGCGATCCCGGCGCTTTTGGCCGTCGCCGGTCTCCATCATCATCTGATCCGGAACGGAACGCGCACCAAGGCGGGCCTGATCATCGAGACGGGCGAGCCCCGCGAGGTCCATCACTTCGCGCTTCTCTTGGGTTACGGGGCCGGCGCCGTCAATCCGTATCTCGCCTTCGAGACCTTGGACGACATGATCCGCCAGGGGATTCTGACGGACATCGAGCACAAGGAGGCGGTGAAGAAGTATCTGAAGGCCGCCGTGAAGGGCGTGGTGAAGGTCCTATCCAAGGTGGGTATCTCCACCATTCAGAGTTACCGCGGCGCGCAAATCTTCGAGGCTGTGGGCTTGAATCACAACGTCATCGAAAAATATTTCACGGGGACGGCCTCGCGGGTGGAGGGGGTCGGTCTCGACGTGATCGGCCAGGGTCTGCACCGTGGCGGCATCCTCGGCCCACTCAGCAATCGTCTTC
>CAZWYB010000296.1:0-1628 GCA_964637745.1 uncultured Pseudomonadota bacterium | reverse complement strand
GGGCGGATGGTCGAGGTCCGTCGGGATTTGTTTGCCGGGGCGATCCTCGGGACGAACAATATTCTTACGGCCTCGGGAGGAAAACTTGCGGATGCGGAGAGGAAGCGCGTCCGCTTGTTTCTCCTGGCGAGGGAAAATCTCCACCGGGTGGACGAACGAGATCGGGTCGAGGTTTTGGAGGCGTTGGAGGCGCTCGCCGAAAGTTTCGCCGGTTTGGAGATGTTGAACTCCCTGACCGCATCCCTCGTCCGCAAAGTGCAGGCGATGGCCCGTCTTTCCATGCGCTCCCGGGATCAAGACACGAAAATCAACGACGTGATGCACCTCTTCATCGAAGGCGGGATGCTTCAACATATCAGCCTCACTCTCGTGGATCTCCTGGAAGGCCTCCAGGAGGCGGATCAGGGCTTGTTAAACTTGAACGGATTGGCCGAACGCCACGGTCACATCATCCCTCGCGACGTCTTGCCGGAAGGTCTGTTTTTGTTGCAGAGCCTGACGGAAGGCGTTCAGAAAATACGCGAATGGACCTCCATCACGGTGGACGTCTTCAGGCTCTTGAGATCGATCGTGGAGGGATATGGAGAACATTCTCCGGGTTCCGTCGATCTTCATAGACACCTGAACAAGCGTTTGATCGGCGCCGTCATGGGCAAGGTCATTCATGTCGAACTGGATTTGGATCCCGGTTTCAAGGACGAGCCTTGGAGGATCGCCGGCCCGGCGATCCGGGTTTGGCATGTCATCCTCAATCTTATTGCGAACGCGCGCCATGCCATGGGAAAAGAGGGGATGCTGACGATCTCCACGAGAAAGGTGAGGCGACGGGAAGGCGAATTCGTCGTCTTGCGTTTTCAACACACGGGTTCGGGAATCTCGTCTACAGAAGATTCCGACTTGGCCATTACCCTCAAGATCGTCAAGCAAGCCGGGGGCTTCATGACCATCGAGACGTCGCAGTCGGAGCCCTTCCAAAATATCGTTTCCGTCTATTGGCCACGCGTGGAATGACAGGAATCCCCGATTCGTTAAGACTCGTTAACAGACCTCAAAAGTCGTCTCCTAAAAAGCCAATGATTCAAGAGCCGCCTCTTCGGCATGTCCTTTGCTGATAAGTGAAGTGAAGGAGAATTTATGGGCACGGATATTTCCTTTCGTTTGGTCGACAACGCGAAAACCACAGTTGAGGGTGAAAAGGGCGAATTGGATGCGGAGGATAAGATCGTCATCGACCGGGATGGCGTCGAAGTGTCGATGACCGTCGGCGAATTTTTGAGTCCTATTGGAGGCCTCTACGTAAATGACTCGAAGTTAGAGCCTCAGGATAATAAGCAAGAGGAGATGAGGGTGAGGGCGGGCATCCTCAAGGACATCTTGCAATCCAATTCCAATACCAACAAGATCGGTTTTCACTGTACGGCCAGCCGATTTAGCCCTTCCTTTCAGGCCTATGTCGACTCGAGAATCCAGAATACCGGCAAGATAGCGAAGCCGATTCAGTTCACGATCGATAATCCAAGCGATGCGGCGTCTCAGGTGCGGGCGCAGATCGCTCAATTCGTCGAAGACCACCCTGAATTTACGGAAGACGACGTGATTCAATACAACAATCAGACTTACGGGGCGCA
>CAZWYB010000295.1:0-1746 GCA_964637745.1 uncultured Pseudomonadota bacterium | reverse complement strand
GGCGTTTATGTCTTGGACCAGAAATCGGGAAGGGTCGAAACGATAGGGTCCAAGGTCACCCTGCTCGCCACGGGAGGGGCCGGCAAGGTCTACCTCTACACCTCGAACCCGGACATTGCGACCGGTGACGGCATGGCGATGGCCTACCGGGCAGGCGCCCGCATGGCGAATCTGGAATTCGTCCAGTTTCACCCGACCTGCCTCTTTCATCCGGAGGCCAAATCCTTCCTCATCACCGAGGCTGTTCGCGGCGAAGGCGGAATCCTCCGGCTTCAGAACGGAGAGCCTTTCATGGAAAAATACCACCCCATGAAAGACCTGGCCCCCCGGGACGTCGTCGCCCGCGCGATCGACACGGAATTGAAGAGGACGGGGCAAGAATACGCCCTTCTGGACTTGACGCACAAACCGGCGTCGTTCATCCGGGAACGATTTCCCGCCATTTATGAAAAGTGCCTGACCTACGGGATCGACATCACGACGCGGCCAATCCCCGTCGTTCCGGCGGCGCATTATTTCTGCGGAGGCGTCGTCACGGACTCCCGCGCAAAAACCACCCTTCAAGGTCTCCTGGCCGCCGGCGAGGTCGCCTGCACGGGCTTGCACGGCGCCAACCGCCTCGCCTCGAATTCGCTCCTGGAGGCAGTGGTCTTTTCGGATCTTGCGGCAAAGACGGCGATCGAAGAGGGCAGAGCCCTCCGTAGCTTCAGCGAAGGAGGGCTGCCTGAATGGAATCCCGGAACCGCCGTAGACAGCGACGAAAACGTGGTCATCACCCAAAACTGGGACGAGATCCGGAGAACCATGTGGAACTACGTCGGCATCGTCCGCTCCAACAAGCGGCTCTTGCGGGCGCGCCGCCGCATCGATCTGCTCATGGACGAAATCAACCAATACTATTGGAACTTCCGGGTCACCTCGGACCTGTTGGAGCTTCGCAACATCGCGACCGTCGCGGACCTGATCATTCAATGCGCCCTCTTGAGGAAGGAAAGCCGCGGGCTTCATTACAATATCGATTACCCCGAGGCACGCGAGGAGTTTCGAAGAGACACCCTCCTCTAACCTCTTTTTCAATTTTTTGTTAAGTTTCGGACCATTTCGAGTTAACATAGGTCAATTGAGAAAAATCCCGTGAACCTCTTTGCTCAGCTGGAGAAGACCGCGCACCGTCATATGAACCATCGAGCCCTCGGGTTCTTTCAGGAGGATCACCTTCGTTATTGGACGTATTCGGAATACTTGGGCAAGATTATTGCGGCCTCCGAAGGATTGCGGACGTTGGGTTTTAAAAAGGGGGATCGGATCGCGATCCTCGCTTCGAACGCCCCCGAATGGTCATTGATCGACTTCGCCGCCCTTCGGTTGGGCGTCATCACGATCCCGATCCATACCACCCTGTCGGCGTCGCAAATCCACCAGGTCTTAAAACTTTCGCGGGCCAAGGGCCTCGCTTTGGGGAACGGCGGAGCCCTAGCCAGCTTTCAAACCTTAAGCGCGCTCCTTCCCGCTCTCAAAAACCATCTGCCTCATCTCATCCGGAAGGATCTTCCGGATCTTCGACATGTCATCCTTCTCCAAGACTATTTGGAAGACCTGGGACCCCGGCGCATCAGCATCCATTTGAACGAGCTCATGGACCGCGGCGGTTTATCCGGTCGAAAATCTCAAAGAAGGAGCCCCCGCCGGCTGGAAGTCGGGCCTGACGACGTAGCGAGCATTTTGTACACCTCCGGCACGACGGGA
>CAZWYB010000294.1:0-1754 GCA_964637745.1 uncultured Pseudomonadota bacterium | reverse complement strand
CGGAAAAGGGGCGTTGTTCGCACTGCACCAGCCGACGCCGCCCGTGCCATCCAAGAGCGCCAGGGCGCTCCACTGGGCCCCTCCGTACTCGCTCGATTTGGAGAGGACGATGGCACCGTTCGCTAGATCCAGAAGATCAGTCCTCTCGACGACGCCCTGAGGCGGTGGCGTGTTGCCGGGAGAGGCTTGCGGCGTCTGAGCCGATGAAATCGAAGACAAGCCCCAAAAACCGACGGCGAAAAGGACTATTAAGATTAATTTTGGTTTCATCCATCCCCTCCCATTGACCTTTCATGCCCCAAAAGTTCGTTAACCGCCAGCGTCTTACGCGTCTCCCCATAAATCTTTTCCGGCTTGAACGCGTCCCAATCCCCCGAAAAACTCAGGCGGAACTTTTCTATCAGACCCTCCGCCGTCTCACCCGCTTTGAAAAGCTCCGGGAGCGTGACCCCGGGTGTCCTCTTCTCCAGCCGGCTCCCGTCGTTTGCGGTGATGAGGGAACAATGAAAGATGGCGGGCACCGGCTTTTTCCTTTTTTCCAAACGCGCGAGTTGCTCGTGGACAAACCGCTGCTGCTCGGCCGCCTCCTCCAGATCCCAGGCGCGCACGAGGAGCGAATGGTCTCCGTCGTAGTCGTCGATCGCGCAGGCCCAATGATAAGCGGGGGTGAAT
Source organism: uncultured Pseudomonadota bacterium (assembly GCA_964637745.1). Classification (GTDB taxonomy): domain Bacteria; phylum UBA10199; class UBA10199; order JACPAL01; genus CAZWYB01. The sequence continues at coordinate 1,082 of CAZWYB010000294.1, read as the reverse complement.
GTCCCGCGTTCCGGCCGCCCTTTTGAATCGAGAACGGTCCCGGTGCGGGCCACGACGAAGTCGTCCCGCCCGTCCTCTTCATGGCGACGAATCCTCCAGGCGAGCGTGGGCAGATCGGTCTCCGGCCACTCCTTCAACTTGCGGCATCGACCGCTGTAGGCCGGCGTGCTCCGGTGAGGCGCGGAGGCGGAGGCATCCACCGCCTCGCGAACCGTTTTTCGGGAACAGAAACAGGGATAAAGGAGGCCCGCCTCCTGAAATTTGATAAAAACCTCCCAATGCCGGTTTTGATGTTCGCTCTGAAGAAGAGTCCGATCGGGGACAAGCCCCAAAAGGCGCAGCTCGTCCAATTGTCGTTGCCGTGCGCCGGGGACGTTTCTCGGAGTATCGATATCCTCGAACCGGACGACCCAGGGAACCCCGAGCCGTCGGGCCCACATATGTGAGATCCACGCCGTCCGGAAATTTCCGATGTGAAAGGCCCCCGTCGGCGACGGGGCGAAGCGGACGCCCATGAGACCTTATCTTTAAAGCGAAGCAAATCGATTCTCAAATCCGAATTTTCATGTAGTTTACGAATCATGAAGGTTTCGTTTTATGGACGGGACGGACGCAAGATCGCAGGCGATCTCTACCAGCCGGCCAAAACCTTTCGCGGATCGCGCCCCGCAATCGTCCTGTGCCAGGGCCTGTCCGGGGTCAAGGACAAGGTCCTCCCCGCGATCGGCAAGGCCTTTTCGCAGGTCGGATATGTGACGCTCGCCTTCGACTACCGCGGCTACGGCGAGAGCGAAGACATGCGGCCGCGCCCTTCCCTCTTTCCGATGGATCGGGTCGACGACGTCCTCTCCGCCCTCTCCTTCATCGAATCCCTTCCTTCGGTCGATCGTCGCCGGATCGGTCGCGACGAGATTAGCTACGGCGGACCCGTCGCCCTCTACGCCGCATCTTCGGATACCCGGGTCCGATGCGTAAACGTCGTCTCCGGACCCGCCGATGGAGAAGGCTTCCTGAGGCGCCTGAGCCCGAAAGGGGTGGGGGCCAACTATTTGAAAGGACAAAAACAGAATCTGAGTCTCCGA
>CAZWYB010000293.1:0-1757 GCA_964637745.1 uncultured Pseudomonadota bacterium | reverse complement strand
TCACAATTGGCCCCTTCGGTTATGTTCCCGGGGCAGTGGCCGACATGATCAAGGTGAAGCGCTCTCTCTCCGGCTCCAAATCCCGCCTGATTGGCCCCAACTGCCCGGGCGTTTTGACCCCCGGCCAGTGCAAGATCGGCATCATGCCGGGAAATATCTTCAAGCATGGCTCGGTCGGCGTTGTTTCCCGCTCGGGCACGCTTACCTATGAGGCCGTTTTCCAGACCAGCCAGGTGGGCTTGGGCCAGACCACGGCCGTCGGCATCGGCGGCGACCCGGTCAAGGGCACCGAATTCATCGAGGTCCTGGAGATGTTCCTGGCCGACCCCGAGACCCAGTCGATCATCATGATCGGCGAGATCGGCGGCTCGGCGGAAGAGGAGGCGGCGGATTACATCAAGAAGACCGTCAAGAAGCCGGTCGTCGGATTCATCGCCGGGATTTCGGCGCCTCCGGGGAAACGGATGGGCCACGCGGGTGCCATCATCGCCGGCGGCAAGGGAACGGCGACGGAAAAGATCAAGGCCCTCGAAAACGCGGGAGTCCGGGTCGCTCGGACGATCGCGGAAATCGGCAACGTACTGAAAGAGGTTTATCATGGCTAAAGAACGAACGCTCTCCATCATCAAACCCGACGGGGTTCAGAAAAATCTGATCGGGGAATGTCTGCGACGGTTTGAAAAGGCGGGGTTAAAAGTCATCGGAACCCGCATGTTGAAACTCTCCAAGACTCAGGCCGAAGAGTTTTATGCCGTCCATAAAGGCCGGCCATTCTATGACGCCCTCGTTCAATATATGGTCTCCGGACCCGTGGCGGTTTCCGTTTTGGAGGGCGACGACGCCATCCAAAAGAACCGGCAAATCATGGGGGCGACGGATCCGAAGAAGGCCGAGGCGGGCACCATTCGCAGGGATTTCGCGGATTCGATCGACGCCAACGTCGTACATGGTTCGGACGCTCCGGAAACGGCGAAAACCGAGATCGGTTTTTTCTTCAAGGCTGACGAGCTTTTTTCACGCTAGACGATTCAATCTTCTGCTTCTTCCAGGAGTTCGATCGACTTGATGACGTTCTTGTCCTCGTGATGAAGATAGCGAACGCGGACCAACGCACCCTGCTTCAACTGGAACGCTTCCATCTGTCGTCCGTTATGCCAGACGGGGGCCCCCTTGGCATCGAACACCAAAACGACGTTCCTACCCCTCGAAGAGATCAGTTTCAGCGTCCGCACGGGCGGCTTGAGATCGACGGCCATAACCGTCCCTTCGACGGAGAGGATCTGAGGGGTCGGCTTAGAGGTCATGGAAGAAGAATGGGGTTGCTGGGCGGGCAGCGTTGGCGCCCCTAGAGGAAAAGGGGCCGAAACGATAACCGTCCAGAAAAGAAATCCGCTCCCGATTCTGACCCAGGTGTCGTTCATGATTTGCGAAATCCTAAAAAACAGATGGCCACCACACTGTACTTTTTGTACGTGCGGTGGCCATCGGTGTCAAATCAACTCCTCCTCGTTATTTCGAGGCGGGAGGCGGAGTTTCCGACTTCGTATCAGCGGGCTTGGCTGCGTCGGCCTTGGCGGCCTTCTTCTTGCCTTTGCCCTTCTTTTCCTTCTTCGGGGCCGCTTCGGTCTTTTCCGTCTTGGCAGCGGGCTTGTCGGTCTTGGCTTCTTCCGCACGGACCGTCAGGCCGGTTCCCATCAGCATCGCCACGAGGGCGATAACGCTCATAATTTTCTTCATAAGAACTTCCTCCTTGTGTG
>CAZWYB010000292.1:0-1770 GCA_964637745.1 uncultured Pseudomonadota bacterium | reverse complement strand
CGTCGTGACCTTTCCGACGTAGCCAAAACTGGTGTTCAAGCTGCCGTCGGGGTTATAACGGGCCAGTGCGAAGTCGATGGATCCTGAGACGTCCGAAAAACCGACGACGACAATCTTGCCGTCGGATTGAAGGGCCGCATCGCGCATGTTATCACTGCTTCCGCTCCCCGAAAAATCGGTCGTCACCAAACCGCCTGTTCCAAACGTCGTATCGAGGCTTCCATTGGCGTTGTAACGGGCCAACCCGAAGTCGTTGGAGCCACTCAAATTCGTTGTCACGGGTACGAGGATTTTCGCATCACTTAAGACGAAGAGGGCTTCCGGATCGTCGTTGCTCGTCCCGGAACCGGAAAAATCTGTAACGACCTTGCCTCCGGCACCGAAACTCGTATCGAGACTTCCGTCAGCATTATAACGGGCGAGGGCAATGTGCCTGGCGGTTCCCGAAGAGGAGTTTCCCCCTGTCAGGATCTTGCCGTCACCTTGGATAAGGACAAGAAAGGCATCGTCGTTACCGCTTGCCAGGTCTGTGCTGACGATACCACCGGTACCGAAGGTCAAATCCAGATCCTTTAAGGCAGCAGAGGCTTCTCGGAGACCCATCCCGCCGAGCAAGACATAGAGCAGAATCCCTGCCTTCGTAAGTTGCTGACGCATCGGATCTCCTTGTGTAGAATTTCAGATTAGTGTCGACTCAAGATTTTTGGAAGGAAGTAATTCTTTCTTCGAATTCAGATGAATACAAGGGGCGTCGTTTAGAGATATTGCTTAAGCAGGGCCGGAGCGATCACGCGGAGGGCCAGCACTTCCTCGGCGCCTTCGAAGATCGAAAACACGCGCGCGTCGACGAAGTAGCGGGAGACGGCGTATTCTTCGGCGTAGCCGTAGCCGCCGTGGATTTGTAGGGCTTCTCTTGTGACCCATTCGCTGATCTTCGAGGCGTAGAACTTGACGAGAGACGCCTCCATCTGGCCCTTGTGCTCGTCCATCAGGCGGCAGGCGTGATAGGTCGCCTGGCGCGCGGCCTGGATCAGGGCCGCCATCCGGGCGATTTTGTATTGAGTGATCTGGTAGTCGAAGATCGGTTTGTTGAAGACCTTGCGTTCTCCGGAATAGCGAACGGCCGCTTCGAAGGCCGCCTGCATCACGCCTAAGGCGCGCGCCGCCGTCTGTAAACGGCCTCCGGCGAAGCCTTCCATCTGGAGATAGAAGCCTTTGCCCAGTCCCGCCTCGCCGCCGATCAGATTTTCTTCCGGTACCCAGTAGTTCTCGAACGCCACTTCGTACGAGTGCATGCCGCGGTAGCCGATCGTCGGGATAGCCTTGCCTTCGACATGCCCACCGTGTTCCGGTTGGTCGAATTTAAATTCATGTCCCTCGAAGCGCGGTTTTTCGGCGATCAGGATCGACATCCCGCGGTGTTTTTTCGTCATGTCGGGATCGGTGCGGCAGAGGACCATCAGGGTGTCCGCATAGCCCGCGAACGTGCACCAGGTCTTCACGCCGTTGATCACCCAACCCTTTTGGCCCTTTGATTCCTTGCGGACGGCGGTCACTTTCATCCCGGCCACGTCGCTCCCAAAGTCGGGCTCGGTGACCGCCACGGCGGCCATCTTCTCGCCGGTGGCGAGAAGCGGGAGCCATTTCGCCTTCTGTTCTTCGGTTCCGCCCTTGAGGATCGCCTTGGATAAGATTTCGGGCCGCGTGATTAGCGTTCCCGCGACGCCCCAAGACCCGTCGAAAAGCCCTTCTCGCACGGCCGCCAACTGC
>CAZWYB010000291.1:0-1856 GCA_964637745.1 uncultured Pseudomonadota bacterium | reverse complement strand
TGGAAGCCTACACCCTGAATGTCGGAATTCGCCTGATGCCTTGTGCTTCTTGCGGATCGACCACACGAGTACAGGTCTATCGAGAAGGTGACGACTTACGGGTCAAGACCGCGCCGGCGGAAACCGCTCGGCCAAGTTGAACATCGGGCGGAGGGGCAATCGCGGGTCCTACGACGGAAAACGGATGACGGTCTATCCGGGCTTTTCGGGGGATACACTTTAGAGTGCCGACTGCGCATATCCTGATCGTCGACGACGAGATCAACTTTCTGCACTTCGTGACGGAGATCCTCATCGGAGCCGGATACGACGCAGTGGGGTGTTCCGATCCGACGCAAGCCGTGAAGTTGGCGGCGACCTTCAAGCCCGATGTCGTCATCCTCGATGTTTCCATGCCCAAGAAGGACGGATTTCAGATCGCCAAGGAATTGCGGCGCGATCCCAAGACGAGTGCGGCGCGGATCATGTTCCTGACGGCGCACCGGGCGGCGACGAACGTCAAGAGGGCGAAAGCGGCGGGAGGGATCGCGTATCTCGAAAAGCCCGTCCGCAGCTCGAGCCTGCTTTGGATGATCAAGGCATTACTTTCGGAGGGTCCGGGAAGAAAAGCCAAGATCCTATGAGGAAAGCCCGCGGTCTGTATGGGAAGGACGTGCGGAACCCGGCGAGACCTTCTATCCGAGTGCAGGGTGTACACTACTTCAAGGACCATCGATATGGGGCGACATGGGCGTCCGAAGGGAATCTCCTGCCACACGTTGCTTCTGGAAGCGATAGAGAAGGCGGGGAACCAGTCGAATCTCGCCCGCGCCCTAGGCACCACTCGCCAGTCCGTCTCATCGTGGAAGAGCGGTATCGCCCGGCCATCGGAACGATCGTATCGAAGGCTGGTCGCCGTCCTAAGGAGAAACCATCTCACCCTTCACAAACGATGATCTGAGCGTCTTAACTCAGATCTTGGTGCGGATTGCCGCAGGTCTGGCGATCCTCATCATAGGGGCCTGTCACGCTGGGCCTGACGAGGCCGGAACTTCCCAACAGACTTCCATGTGGGGCCAAAGCAGGAACGGCTTGAGACTCAGGGTGGTGGTACCGAGGAAGGCCGAGCAAGGGGTTGAACTTGCGGTCCGTGTCGAACTTCAGTGTCAGACGGCGGGATTACCCGAAGGAGTCCGACAACTCAATACGTTCATGTTGCCAGAGCACCTGACTCTGAGTCTCACGCGAAGGGATACAAAGGAATCCTTCAACATTCGGCCGCATGACCAGACCCACGGCATGCTGGCGATCGACGATGGCAAGACGGTGGAACGTCTCGATGGCTCCATACTGACTTCTTGGGATGTCTCCTTTCCTCTCCTCAGGGCGAAACTCGGCACAGGTATCGATGATTGCCGCGTAGAGCTAACGGTTTCCGGAAAGTCCCATTTCTGGAAGGGAACGGAATCTGAATGGGAGGCCGCAGGGTTCTGGACCGGGAAGATCGCGTCCGAACCCCTGCCGATCGAGATCTTGGTGGAGACACCCAAGACCCAGGTGTTTCAGATCCCGGTCCGGCTGCGTCTTGCGAAATACGACGCATTATCCAAGGTCCCTGTTGTCACCTATGGACGGGAAGACTCCGAAGCGATCACGAAATTGCTGCTGGAACTGAACCGCAAGATCATGGCAGAAGCCGGTGGAGTGCGCTGCGCGCCGGCTTTCCTGGGTTGCTATGACGAAAACATCAGCACGCTGACTTATATCAACGCCGGCCACACCCCTGCCGTCCTGAAGGACGAGGAAGGTACGCTGCTGCTCGAAGCAAACGGACTGCCGTTGGGGCTCTTCTCCCACGCGACGCATGACAGCCAGTA
>CAZWYB010000290.1:0-1859 GCA_964637745.1 uncultured Pseudomonadota bacterium | reverse complement strand
TTTGAAAAAACCTAACCGAAAAATTCCCGAGGGACGAGAGGATTATAACGTCCAAGATATCCTCGCGGGAGGCGGTCTACGGTTCGATCAAAGAGTTTCTGGGGAAGGGGAAATAATGTCCTTATCACCCGAATTAGCCCAAGCCCGCGACGAGATCCGAGAACACGCCAAGGTCGCCGGGCTCGATTTCTTCGAAGTCATCTTCGAGGTCTTGGACTGGCACCAGATGAACGTCGTCGCCTCCTACGGGGGCTTTCCCAGCCGTTATCCGCACTGGCGCTTCGGGATGGAATACGAACAGATCAGCAAGAGTTACGCCTACGGGCTCTCCAAGATCTACGAAATGGTCATCAATAACGACCCGTCGTACGCCTATCTTCTTCATTCCAACGGCATGGTCGACCAGAAGATGGTGATGGCGCACGTCTACGGCCATTCGGACTTCTTCAAGAACAACGTCTATTTCTCCACCACGAACCGAAAGATGATCGACGAGATGGGCAACCATCGCTCGAAGGTCATGACGATGATCAACCGCTATGGACTGGATGCGGTGGAGGACTTCATCGATTGCTGTCTCACGCTCGAGAATTTGATCGACATCCGCCAGGTCGGGCTTCAGATCAAGAGGCCCGAGCCGGTCGGGACCGAGGAAGACGAGGAAGAGGAGGAGACCCCACTTCAGAAATTTCCCAGCAAGGACTACATGGACAACTACGTGAACCCGAAGTCCTTCCGGGACGCCCAGCAGAAGAAGATCGATCAGAAAAAGAAGTCGAAAAAATTCCCCGAGGAGCCGGACCGGGATGTCCTTCTCTTTCTCTGGGAGAACGCCCCCATGGAGCGTTGGGAGAAGGACCTGCTGTGGATCATCCGGGAAGAGGCCTATTACTTTGCGCCTCAGGGAATGACCAAGATCATGAACGAGGGATGGGCGGCCTATCATCACTCCCAGATCATGACGACCAAGGTGTTGAAGGATTCGGAGATCATCGATTACGCCGATCACCACTCCGGAACCGTCTCGCCGCATCCGGGGCGGTTGAATCCCTACAAGCTCGGAATGGAGCTCTTCCGTTCGATCGAAGAACGTTGGAACAAGGGACGCTTCGGAGAGGAATACGAGAATTGCCAGATTCAGTCGGAGAAGCTGCACTGGGACAAGAAGCTCGGGCTCGGTCGCCAGAAAATCTTCGAGGTCCGGAAATTATATAATGACGTGACCTTTCTGGACGCCTTCCTGGACGAAGAATTCTGCCATCAGCAAAAGCTCTTTATGTACGGCTACAATCCGGCGACGAAGGCTTATGAGATCGTCGACCGCGACTTCAAGAAGGTGAAGGCGAAACTTCTGCAAAAACTCACCAACATGGGGCAGCCGCGCATCGAGGTGGTCGACGCCAACGCCTATAACCGTTCCGAGCTTTTGGTCAAACACCTCCATGACGGCGCGGATCTCCGTCTCGACTGGGCCTGGGAGGTCTTGAAAAACCTCCACCGCGTCTGGAAGCGGCCCGTGCATCTGGAAACGCTCATGGACGGCGTGCCGAAGATCCTGACCTACGACGGTCAGGAGAAGAAGGAACAGCGCGCCGTCTAAGTTCGTTGCGACCGGAATCCCACCAAGAGGGCGAAGGCCAAGAGATGGAGACAGAGGCCCACCGCCGCGAGACGGATTTCTCCGATCCAAAGGGTGATGATCAAATTAAAACCTAAGATTCCCCAATAGAAGAGCGGTCCCAAGATCGGGGCGCGGCGCGGGGCCGGCGTTGTGAAAAGCCGTTTTTCAATTTGTGAGTACGTGGAGAAGATCGCTAAAGCCACCAGCAGCCATCCTCCGAAATTGGTCAGAGGCACAC
>CAZWYB010000289.1:0-1980 GCA_964637745.1 uncultured Pseudomonadota bacterium | reverse complement strand
CCTGATCGAAGCTGGAAGGAGCATGGACGAAGTCATATTTGAAAAGTTAAAGGGCACCGGCAACGCCGAAATCCATCTGGACCGAAAGCTCATGGAAAAGCGCATCTTCCCATGAATGGACGTCAACAAGTCCGGCACGCGTAAGGAAGAGCTCTTGCTCGATTCCGGGATCCTGAACCGCGTCTGGATCTTAAGAAAGCTCCTCGCGCCCTTAAACGTCGTCGACACAATGGAGTTCTTGATCGACAAGATGCAGGGGACGAAATCGAATAAGGATTTTCTGGATTCGATGAATTCTTAGGTCATTTCCCGAACACTGCCAGCGCGTTGGGAACGTTCGTCAGTCCTTCCACCTTCAACGACAATCTCGGCAGAGAAACGGAGATCTGCGACGATCCCCCTCCGTCCAGATTCAGGGCCTGAAGGCAATCCTTTTGAAGAAACGTCGCCCAATCCTTGAGGCTTATCGGCGACTCCGAAAGCGCGATTTCGATCCATCCCGAGCGCGTGATGCCGACGGCCGATCGGCGCGACGGAACGCCTTCCTTGAAGCTCTGGATCCGGCCGTCCACGACGAGGCGAGGTCCCACCTCCAAGGCCAAGACGACGGAGGACGGATCCTCCCTCTCCCAATCCTGCTGCGGAATGATTTTTGCGCCGTCTTTTCCGTTCAGAAGGAAAATCCCCCAAGAAGCGTTGCGAAGGGGGTTGATGGTCTTGCCCTTCCGATGAAGAAGGCCCAAGGAATGGAACCGTTCATCAAAGAAACCGCCGTTGATGACCAGGGCCGCACCGCTCTTATCCCTGTAATCCTCGGCGCTCATCGCGGGGTTTCCAAAACCGGAAGCGACGAGAAGATCCAAGCCCTGCTTCTTGGGATCGATTCGAAAAGAATGGATCATCGGATCGGCGGTGCGCCGATATTCCATGCCGGGTCCGATCGTTTTCCAAGCGGCGTGAAGGCTCGTCGAGAGGGACAGGAGGAAGGTCAGAAGAAAAAGAGATCGCTTGATCCGCAGCATCGTCTTTATTGAAGAGCGCTCCTCGTCGAGGAAACTTCAACCGCGGCCCCGTCATGGAGATCTTCGTCGGAGGATGAAACGATCGAGTCTCCTTCGGCGAGTCCCTTCTCTACGGTGGGCTGTCCGTTATACGAAGCCCCCAAATCGACGGCCGTCTTGCGGGCCTTACCGGCGTCGATCTTGTAGACGTAGTTCGAATGTTCCGTCTTTACCAAAGCCGAGTCGGGTATCACCAAAACCTTCTTCTTCGCCTGCGTCCGGATCTGGACCGTCCCCTGCATATCGGCCTTATAGGTTAATTCGGGATTCGGGATTTTAATTTTCACGTCGACACCGCCGCCGGATTGGGAGTCCGACTCCACGCCGACGGATGCGATCTCGCCGGTCAATTCTTGTCCGGGAATCGCCGTCAAAGTGACGGAAACCTCCGGCCCCTTGTCCAGGGCCGTCACCGAACTTACCGGGACCTTGAACGTAAAGTAGATGGGATCGAGCCTCACCACTTCCAGGAGCTCCTGACCTTCCGAGGCATCGCCGCCGTCCGACGCGTTCTTCTTGGTCACGACGCCGGCGATCGGGCTATTTAACTGATCCATATCCTCCATTTTGTTCAAGAGGTCTTCTTCGGCCTTGGCTCTTTCCGATTGCGCTTGATAAAAGGACAACTTGGCGTCGAGGACCTGCGCCTCGTTTTGCACCTTCTCGTCTTCCGAACTGGTAGAACTGGCCGCGCGCCCGCCCTTCTGGGTATTCAACGCGGCGACGGCTTCATCCGCCTCACGGATCTCCAAGCGGACGACGTTCAACCTCAACTTCGAAAGTTCATTGTCGAACTTGACCAAGGCCTCTCCCGCCTGAACCTTCGCCCCTTCCTCCACGAAGATCTTTTGGATCTTCACCGGCCCCGGCGCCTTGGCCTCATAACGGTCCGTCGGTTCCGTCTTGCCCTCCGCATTGA
>CAZWYB010000288.1:0-2023 GCA_964637745.1 uncultured Pseudomonadota bacterium | reverse complement strand
AGATCGTCGCCCTGTCACGGCGAAGGTTGCGGGTTCGAGCCCCGTCGTCCCCGCTGAAGGCATCCCCGGACAAGGAATAGCGGGCCAGCGAAGCGCGGTTTGCCCATCAATTTTTTAGTTGTCTTTTCCCGCAGTTCGTATAAACCAAACACCTTAAATTTCAAGGCTCAAAGGGTCTATTTATATTCAACAACTTAACCTTCTCGAAAGGGGGAAAGTCTCTATGAAGCATAAGAAACATCTCGTCCTTGCGGTCGGAGCAGCGGTTCTCCTGACGGCGTCCGTGGCCAAGGCCGTCGACCTCAATTGGGTCGACAGAAACACGGTCATCGTCGATGGAACCTTCCAAGTGAGCAAGCCGGGTAAGGAGTGGGATACGCAGAAGACGGAAGACTGGGCGGCCCCTGTGAAGTGGGTCCTCCATAAGATGGGTCCGAACCCCATCATTTGGCTCCGTTATGACCAAGCTGTGCGCGGCAAGACGGCACACGACTATGCTCAAGACGTTCGTTCCCGCTTGAAAGCCCGTGGGATCGAGGTGGAATCAGTACGAAATCAGGTCATCAGCGGACGGAATGTGTCTCTGATCTCCGGTGTCGATAATCACAGCGGCTTCCGGTATCTGGTCGGCGTGTGGCGGAATCGCGACAAGGGGTTCAATTTGGAATGCACGGCCGCGACACAGGACTTCGGCGTCTATGAGCCGCATTGCATGGCCGCGATTCAGTCCGCTCGTATTTTGAGAGAAGACTAATCGTTCCTTCGCACGGTTCGATTTTTTGAGGGGGGACGGGCCAAAGCCCGTCCCCCTTGTTTTTTTTGCAAGAGGCGTTAGGATACGCGTCCAAACACTATTTCGAGGGGGATTTATGCAAAAGAGGTCTGTCTTTCTGTTTGCGATGGCGGCGGGACTATTGATCGCATCCTCTGCGCGTGCGGTCGATCTTCAATGGTCAAGCAAGAATTGTGCGACGATGGACGGCAACTTCTATTGGTGCAAACCCGACGACAAGTGGGACACGCAAAAGACGGAAGAGGCCTTGAGACCCGTCAAGCTCGTCTATCATAAATCTGGCGCCAATCCGATCATTTGGTTCAACTATGATGATCTTTCGTCAGCCTCGAATGCGGCGGATTATGCATCGACGGTGAGGGCCCGTTATGAATCCAGAGGGATCAAGGTGGACGCCGTTTTGAAGGAAAACGTCAACGGTAAGGACGTTTATATCGTAAGCGGCGTGGATCCCGCCAAGAATTTCCGGTTCAGTGACGCGCTTTTCTGGAGGCCGGGTTTGAAGCGGATCCTCCAAGTCGAATACACCGCCGACGCGGGAGATTTCAGCACCTATCAACCGCAATTCATGGCGACCGTGACCTCGACAAGGGATCTCCGTTAGAAGAGTTACGAGTCAGGCTTGTAATAGCGGCGGCCTTTCAGTTTTTCGGGAAGATAGTTCTGTGCGACGACGTGCCCTTTATAGTCATGGGGGTACCTGTAATCCTTCCCGTAGCCCAAGTCTTTCATGAGCCGAGTCGGGGCGTTGCGTAGGTGATCCGGTACCGGCAGATAACCTTCCTCCTCCACGTCCTTCTTGGCTTCGAGATAGGCCCTGTAACTCGCATTACTTTTCGGCGTCGAGGCGAGATAAGTCGCCGCCTGCGCGAGCGGAATCCATCCCTCGGGCATTCCGACGAAATCGAACGCCTGCATCGCGCTGACGGCCACCTGGATCGCCTGAGGGTCCGCGTTGCCGACATCTTCGGAGGCGAAGATCACCATGCGCCGCGCAAGAAAGAGGGGATCCTCTCCCGCCTCGAGCATGCGGGCGAGCCAGTAGACGGTGGCGTCGGGGTCGGAGCCGCGCATGGATTTGATGAAGGCTGAGATGACGTTGTAGTGCTCCTCGCCTCCTTTGTCGTAGAGGATGGATTTTTTCTGGAGGGCCTGCTCCGTTACATTTTGCGTAATTCGTTTTTCATTCTTCGGGAGAAGCGCGGCGCAGATCTCGAGTGTGTTCGAGGC
>CAZWYB010000287.1:0-2042 GCA_964637745.1 uncultured Pseudomonadota bacterium | reverse complement strand
GCGAGCGATTCCATCAGCATCTGCCAGCCGTGTCCCGCCTTCTCCAAGCCTCCGATGATCGCCTCTTCGGCGGGCACCACGACGTCGTTACCTTGGGTGGGGCAGTTGTAGAACGGGATCCCCATCGGGTCGTGACGGCGTCCCAGCACGACGCCTTTCGTCTTGGAAGGAATGAGGGCGCAGGTGATTCCCAAATCTTCGCCGCGCCCCAAAAGATTGTCGGGATCCCGAAGCCGGAAGGCCAATCCTAAAACCGTCGAGATGGCGGCGAGGGTGATCCACCGTTTATTCCAGTTCAACCGCAGATAAAGTTTTCCGTCCTTCTTATCTTGAAACAGAACGCCGCTCGACGTGATCGACCCGGCGTCGCTGCCCGCCATCGGTTCGGTCAGCGCGAAACAGGGAATCTCGTCGCCGGTCGCCAGTCGCGGCAGATATTTTTTCTTCTGCTCCGGAGTGCCGTAATGGTTCAGGAGCTCGGCCGGGCCCAACGAATTCGGAACCATCGTCGTCACGCACAAGGGCATGCAACGCGTGATGAGCTTTTGAATCACCGCGCCATGGGCCAAGGCCGAAAATCCGAGCCCGCCGTATTCCTTCGGAATGATCATCCCGAAAAATTTTTCTTTTTTGAGGATCTCCCAGGTCTCGGGCGGCAAATCGCGATCTTTGTAGACCTGCCAATCGTTGCACGACGCACACACCTTTTCGACGGGACCGTCCAGAAAGGCCTTTTCCTCGGCGGTCAATTCCGGATACGGCTCTCGAAGGATTTTTTTGAAATCCGGCTTTCCGGAAAAGAGGTCCTTTTCGATCCAGACGACGCCCGCCTCCAGGGCCACGCGCTCCGTCTCGGAGATCTTCGGCATGAAGCCCTTCATCAGTTTCATGATCCACGGGGTGACCAGAAGGCGGCGGAGCGGAGGCACATTAAAGAGGATCGCCAGAGCGGCAAAGGCATAAAGGACGCCCCACGGTGCGCCGAAGCCGTAGAGATCGACGGCGAAGAGGAGGGTCCAGAGGATCAGCGGGGCCCCGGTAAACCCGAGCGCGAAGACGAGGACCACACTTCCCAAGGCGTACCAGACGGTTTGAGAATCCAGAAAGTAACCATGAAGCATCACGGGAACCTCCATTATAAGAGGGCCTAAGGGACGTTGTTACAGTTTTCATTGATTGACGCTGAGAGTCAAGGGCTGGTTGGAGCCTCAATTTTCCGTCTCAGCATCTCCAGCGCCCTCCCCCGATGGCTGATCTGATTCTTTTCTTCCAAGGATAGTTCGGCCGTCGTTCGTCCGAGAGGCGGATAGAAGAAGAGCGGATCATAGCCGAAGCCGTTCGTCCCTTTGGGTGCGAACGTGATCCGTCCCTCACAACGGCCTTCGACGACCATTTCTTGCCCTCCGGGAGTCACGACGACCAAACAACAGACAAACGCCGCTCCCCTCTTTTCTTCCGGCACATCTTTGAGTTCGCGTAGGAGCTTCTGCCTATTGTCTTCGTCCGTCGCGTTGTCTCCTGCGTAGCGCGCCGAATGAACGCCCGGCTGTCCTCCTAATGCGTCCACAACTAGACCGCTATCGTCGGTGAGCGTCGGCTTGCCGCTCCATCGCGCATAGTGGAGGGCCTTCTTTCGGGCGTTGCCCTCGAAGGTATCGGCGTCTTCCACGACCGGCGGCGCGGATGGGAGATCCGAGAGCGAGAGCAAGGTGAGATTCAGCCCATCCAAAGCATGACGAATCTCGATCACCTTGCCCCTATTGGTCGTGGCGATGAGGAGTTCGCGCATCCCCAGCATTTTTATTGACGAATCTTTCGCTTTTGGGTCCAAGTAGTCCATGCCTTTTTCTGGGCCTCCCGCCGGTGCCCTTCTTGCGGCCTTGATCTTGATGCAAGGTCCGGCCTTCGTCACCGATCTTCGTTACAACACGGCTGATAATTTTCTAAAGAAAAACGTCTATGCCGATTTCCAACTTTCCGGCTGCTATGTCCATCCCGATCTGGCCGAGTTGGTCCAGCTCCGCTATTTTGCCGGTCTCACC
>CAZWYB010000286.1:0-2055 GCA_964637745.1 uncultured Pseudomonadota bacterium | reverse complement strand
CGGTTACGTCCGTTTGTACAAGGAAAAGGACTTGAAAGGCTTCTCCCTCACGATCCCGTTTCAGAAAAACATCTCGGATCTTCAAGCCGCCGGCTTCAACGACGTCGCCTCCTCACTGGAATACAACGTCCCGGAAGGCTGGCAGGCCATCATCTATCAGAACGCAGGCTTCTCCAAGAATCCGCACGTCCTGATCGGGAAAGGCTCCATGAGGGATCTGGGTTTTTTCGATCAGGAAGCCTCCTCGATCGAATGGCGACGGCGTTAGCGATGCATCAGAGGATAAACCATTAACCCGATCGCGGCGGCCGCCAAAACGATGGCCGGCTCCTTGATTTTCTTGCTCTTGAACAACAGGATTACGGTCACGAGCGCCAAGAGTGCGGTCGGCACGTCGGAAATGGACTTCCTTCCGAGGACGATCACGGCCCCGGCGATAGCCCCCGTCGCGGCGGCCGTCACGCCGGAAACGAAGGCTGCTATGTCCGCACGCTTTCCATATTTCTTAAAATAAGGGGCAGGAATGACCGTGAAGAGATAGCAAGGCAGAAAGGTCGCCAGAGCCGCAAGGATGGCCCCCGTGAACCCTGCCACGAGATAACCGATGAACCCCACGGTGATGACGACCGGACCGGGCGTGATCATGGCGACCGCGACGGCGTCCAAAAACTGCTTCGCGTTCAACCAATGGTATCCATTCACGACGCCGCCGTAAAGAAACGGCACGATTGCAAGTCCGCTTCCGAACACCATGGCCCCGGCCTTGGCGAAAAATCCGACGATCCTCCAAAGCGTCTCGGAATTAGCGGCAGGATCCCCCATCAGGAAGGAAAGGGGCAAAGGGGTGAAAACAGACAAGACTTTCGCCCGATGCAACAATTTGGGCGGCGCCTTGACCAGCCATGCCAAAATGCCTGCGCCGATAAAGAGGAGGACGCTTTCGGTCTCGGTGACGACGGTGACAATGGCCGCGATCAGATAAATCGCCCAGAGGAGTTTGTCCTTCCCGATGGTCTTCGTCGTCAGCTTATACGCGCTGTGTGCAATGATGCCGATGACGCTCGCGCCGACCCCATAGAAAACGGCCTGCATCCAGGAGAGCCCGCCGTAGAGCTTATAGGCGACGCCTAGGGCGACCACGATAAGAAAGGAAGGCAGGACAAAGGCCAGGCCCGCGAGGGTCGCACCTAAAATCCCAAAATCCACATAGCCGATATAAATGCCTAATTGAGCGGCGAGAGGCCCCGGGGCCAGCTGGGCCAGCGTCAGACCCTCTTTATAGTCGGCTTCGGTAATCCATTTCCGCTCTTCCACAAGGTCTCGATGCATGTAGCCCACGAGCGCGACCGGCCCGCCGAAGCCCAAGGATCCCAGGCGGAGGAAATAAAGGAGGAGTTGCCTTAGCGTATACCTTTTCTTCTCTTCCATCGATCATTCTCCCATCCCATCTATTAAAGGGATTTCGTGCGAACCGAAGGCAGGGTCACAATAAATCGACTCCCCATTCCTAGCTGACTTTTCACGGCGAGGGTTCCTTGATGTTTCTTCACGATATAACGGGAAAGCGCCAAACCGAGCCCGATACCACCCGACCTCGGCTGATCGGCCACCTTGCCTTGCGAAAAAAGCTTGAAGATCCTTTCCTGATCTTCCTTCCGGATGCCGATCCCGTTGTCCTCGATCTCGACCGTCACACGGTCCGTATCGGCGTTCAGTCTGACGCAAACGCGCTTCGTCCGCCTTTCCTCGTCGTTCTTCCCGAAACTCTTGGAGGCGTTATCAACCAAGTTGATCAGGACCTGTTTGATCCGATCGCCGTCGCACGACATCTTCACCGAATCGCGGGGGCACTCGATGGAAAAATCGATCTCCTTTTTTCGGAAAAGGGGCTCCATGAGGTTTGAGACCTCGCAGACCAAGTCTTTCATCTCGACCTCTTAGTAATGAAGCGACATGGTATCCACTTCCAGATTGCCCAGCTCCAAAACGTTTTTGACGAGCCGGACCAACCGGTCACAGTTTTCCTTTGCCAATTTCAAAGTTCACCTCCTTTTT
>CAZWYB010000285.1:0-2081 GCA_964637745.1 uncultured Pseudomonadota bacterium | reverse complement strand
AAAATGGGTTGAGGAACGGGAAGGGTTGGAGAAACGGGAACGGCGGATTTTTTGACCTGGAAAACTGAACCGCACTGTGTCAAAACGCCTTTTTTCAAAGATGACCCGCTGGAGCTTGATGCAACTGCATTAGATAGATTTTAATTTTGAAGGACGAAATTCAAGAGCGTTCGAACGATATGTCCGGTTCCGCCCCGGGGGCAATAGTCCAGCTCCCTCTCCGTCCAGGAGGGGCCTGCGATGTCGATATGGGCCCACGGGATCTTCGGGTCGATGAATTCTTGGATGAAAAGGGCGCCGTTGATCGTCCCTCCCCAACGACCACCGATGTTCTTTAAATCCGCGATGCTGCTCTTGAGCTCGTCCCGGTATTCGTCGATGAGCGGCAGGGGCCAGAGCTTCTCTCCGGCCGCCTTCCCGCAGGCGATGAGGCGGTTGATGAGGCCTTCGTTATTGCCTAGGATGCCGGAACAAAGCTCTCCCAAGGCGATGACACAGGCCCCCGTCAGCGTGGCGACATCGACAAGGACGTCCGGTTTCAGCTTTTGAACGTAGCCGACGGCGTCGGCCAAGGTCAGCCGGCCCTCGGCGTCCGTGTTGAGGATCTCCACCGTTTTGCCGTTCATGGCGCGGGCGATGTCGCCGGGCTTGTCGGAGCTACCCGAAGGCATGTTTTCGGTCATCGCTGCGATTCCATGGACCTCAACCGGAGGTTTCAAGATCGATAGGGCCTTCATAACGGCGACCATAGCTGCGGCACCGCTCATATCGTCCTTCATTGTCTCCATTCCCTGGGCCGTTTTGAGAGAAAGACCTCCGCTATCGAAGGTCACGCCCTTTCCGACGATGGCGATGCGTTTGCGTGACCGGCCTTTGGGCCGGTAATGGAGGTGAATGAACCGCGGGGGTTCGATGCTGCCGCTGGAGACCGCCAGGTAGCATCCCATTCCCAAGCGCTGTATTTCGGCCTTGCCCAGAACCTTGACCGACAAGCCCGGCAGTTTCCCGATCTTGCGGGCCTCTTCCGCCATGCGCCGCGGCGTCATGTCGTTGGCTGGGATATTGATCAAGTCCCGCGCGAGATTCGTCGCCTCAGCGAAAACGGCCCCGCGCTCAAGACCTTTCTGAACCTTCGAGCCTTCGTTGGTCAAAACGATCAATTCCTGGACGCTCTTTTTGGAATGGGGCTTCGATTTGTACTGGTCGAAACTATAGCTCCCCAAAACGGCCCCTTCGGAGAAGGCCTGTCCGCGGGCCTCCGCCGGGGTCTTGGAGAAATCCTCGATCGTGACGGATCCGGCCTTCAGGCGATTTCCTGTTTTCACAAGTTTGGCGGAGCTTTTTCTTAACAGGTCGGTTTCATCCGGCGGCGTTTTTGTCTTCTCGTCTTTTTTATCCGGTTTGTCGGAGCCGATACCGATGAGCAGGATGTTTTCGGATGCGATCTTGCCATGCGTATCGATCAGCCGGGTCTCGCCGATCTTGCCTTTCAGATCCTCCTTCTTCAGGATCTGAGTGATCCATCCGCCGAGCTTTCGATTGATTTCTTTCCCGAGTTTTGTGGACAAGTCCCCGTTTTCGATCGCAAGTCCCAGGACGTTCGATTTGATTTTGGCGATGGGAGCGAGCTGCGGGGCTTTCGTCGTGAATTTCACAAGCTAAAAAGTATCGTGAGGCTTCGTGCCAAGTCAAATCATTTTGACCGCGGGCGGCGACCCATGTACATTTGCGGCGTGGGTTTTTTGAGAATTTTTTCAAGCAAAAAGCAAGAAGAAGTCTCCAGCCCCGCGCTCCCTTTTGCGGAGGAAACCTTTCGAGATCTGGTTTTTTCGGTCGAAGAAAGGGAGTTGCGGCAGCGCCTCCCGGATTTATCCCATAAGAAGATTGTGGAGATCTCCCCCCGTCAAAAGCCGTTTGCGGGCGTTCTTTCGGATAAAGGCGCGAAGATGATCGTGCGTCTGGGAGGCCCCAAGGAAAAGGAGATGGCCGGAGCGGCGAATCCCTTGGAGGCCTTCATTTTGGCTCATTGGGAAAGCCTTCCTTTTTTAAACGACTCGACGGATTTCGTTCTCATGAGGATG
>CAZWYB010000284.1:0-2123 GCA_964637745.1 uncultured Pseudomonadota bacterium | reverse complement strand
ACGGGAGAGATGAAGGGCGTGATGCTGACGCATCGGAACCTGTTGGAGAATGCCCTCGCCTCCATCCCCGCCACGAACGCGTCTCAGGACGATATTCATCTGGAGGTCCTTCCCGTCAGCCACGCCTTCGAGCGTACGGCCGGCTTTTTGATGCACATCTTCATGGGGGCCAACGTCGTCATCGGTCGAGGTCCCACGTCCCTGCTCCAAGACCTCCAGGAGGCTCGCCCGACGCTCACCGCCGCCGTCCCCCGCATCTTGGAAAAGATCTGCCAAGGACTGAAGAGCAAGGTCGCCAAGAAGGGGCGCATTGGGGCGGGGCTTTTCGAGTTCGGATTGCGCCGGACCTTTCTCTACCGGAAGTGGGAGGAGGAAAAGAACCCCCTCTCCTCCCTGGTTTATCTGCAGAACCATTTGGCGGACCGCCTCTTTTACAAAAAGATACGCGAGGCCTTTGGAGGGCGGCTGAAAAAAATCGTTTCCGGAGGCGCTTCGCTGGACCCCCATATCACGGAATTCTTTCACAACATCGGAATCCCCATTCAGGAAGGCTACGGCCTTACCGAACACGCGCCGACGGTCACGGTCAATCCCATCCATAGGACCAAGGCGGGCTCCGTGGGCAAACCCCTCCCCCACGTGGAATTAAAGCTCGGCGAGGACGACGAAATTCTTGTGCGAAGCCCCTACGTCATGAAGGGCTATGAAAATAATCCCAAGGAAACCCAACGCGCGATAGACGCCGAAGGATGGCTTCACACCGGCGATCAGGGTCATATCGATCCGGACGGATATCTTTTCATCCGGGGACGGCTGAAGGAGATGCTCGTCACCAGCTACGGTAAAAACGTCTATCCCTCGCCCATCGAACAGGCCATTCAGAAAAGCCCTTACGTCAAGCAGGCGATGCTGATCGGCGACGGCCGGCCCTACCTGACGGCCCTGATCGTCCCCGACAAGGAGCACATCGAAAAGGCGGCCCGGGATAAAAAAATCGAGGCCTCGGGTTGGCAGAAATTATGCACCCATCCGGCCGTCAAAATGTTGCTCACCCGGGAGATTCAAAAACAGTCGCACCATTTCGCAAACCACGAGCAGGTCAAGGACTTCGCGGTGATTCCGGAGGAATTTACCGAACACAACGGACTGCTGACGCCCACCCTCAAGCTGAGACGCTCGAAAATACAAAGCCACTACGGATCGGGCATCGAGGCCCTCTACCCGTCCTCCTAACGCAGCTCTCCAAGGGCCACATGGAGGGCGTCGGGCGCCCCGGAAAGACGGTGGCTGCCGAATCCGTATCCGTGTTTCCGCACCTTCAGAGCAGGCAAAGGCCCGAAGGAGGTCGCGAGAGCCGCGAGAATCGCCGTCCCGGTCGGAGTGCTCATCTCAAGGCGGTGAGAGCCGGAATAATGCGGAATTCGCTTCTTTCCCAACATTTCGTGGGTGGCGGGCGGCGGGACATTCATCCAGCCATGCGCGGCCCTGACCCGACCATGACCGATGTTCAAAGGCGAACTGAAGATCTCCGTCACATTCATCTTCTCAACACACAGCGACGTCCCGACGATATCGATTAGGGCATCCACCGCCCCAACCTCGTGAAAATGGACGTTCTCCAAAGTCGTTCGATGCACCTTGGCCTCCGCCTCGCCGAGCATCCGAAAAATCTTAAGACTGCGGGAGACAACGGAGGTCGGCAAATCGGAGGAACGGATGAGATCGCGGATTTCCCCGAAATGGCGGTGACGATGCTCATGACTCTTCAAGGCGACATCGAAGAAAACGCCTTGAACCTTCCGGCCTCTGCCGCTCCACGTCTTCCTCGAACGTTTCAAATGATAATGGGAAAGCCCGAGTTTTCGAAGTTCGCGCTCCAACCAAGAAAAGTCGACTCCGAGATCGAGAAAGGCCCCAATCGTCATATTGCCGGCGATCCCTGAGGCGCAATCGAAGTAGGCGATCATTTTAAACAGGGGGAGATACCGCTCTCCCCCTGGACCCCCATCTGATAACAACATTTCATAATTACAAAGTTAGAAAGCTGAGAAGATCCAAAAACAGCCGACGGCGATGGAGGCGAGGGAACATCCGGCGAGGAGACGACGATAGGCCGTTTCCCC
>CAZWYB010000283.1:0-2144 GCA_964637745.1 uncultured Pseudomonadota bacterium | reverse complement strand
CGCGTCGCCACGCTTATGATTGTTGCAACAACCACCTCCCATTCCCTTTCGGCCACGCTTCCTTCGCGTGTGCAGACCGCCTCTCTCCGGGTCAATCCCGCCGTTTTTGCGGAAGGGACCGCGAACCTCTTCACGCAGGCCCAAGACCTCTCCCTATCCCCGCATCTCTACCGTGGGGCTGCCACGACCTGCGAATTTCAGGGTCTCCTCTCGGGTCTGCAGGTCAACGCGGACGACATGAGACATTCCCTGGAGCCCTCTTGGCTCTCCCTGCTCCGGGAAAACGAGGCCCCTCTTCCGTCCGTCGACGCCATGGTCCGCAGCGCCGAGGCCTTCCTCTTCGGAATCCGATCCGGCCTGGTCGGCAATCTGGGACAGATCACGGACGAGGCCCGCCCCTTCGCCGATGATTTTCTCAAGGGCGCTATGGAGGTCTTTCCGAATTGGCCCTGGCCGACCCCGCCCCCTTTTCTCCGGTCCGTTTCGCGGGCGTGGGGCCGCTTCGCGGCGGAAAAAGAGGTTTCGGGGGAGCCGGATCGGGGCCAGAGATCTTTGAATATGGGCAAGGCCTGTGCGGAAATCCTAAAGGACCAATATGAAATCGGCCTTGCAGGCGGACTCTCCGGCGCGCGCCTCCTGTCTTCGGTGCATGTCCGCGATGCCCCCGCCTTTCTTCGCGCCCGAGGGTGGCTCATGGGGGTCGTCGAAGTCCTGTGCCGCAAAGATGATATCGCTCTGGAGGAGGCGATTCAGGCCCTCGAAAACAACCGCGCCTCCATCGTGTCTTACGCCTTGAACCACGGCGACCTCTCGTATGTGAAGGAAACGGTCGCGGCCGTGGCGCCTCCGGGAAGTTTTTTTCTCGGATTCGCAGCGGCTGTCGGTCAGATCGGCATAAATGACCCCGCCACCGCGCGCGCCCTCAAAAACCGGCGCAATATGGTCGTCTCCAAACTCCTCCACCAGGGAAGCCTGCGCGTCACCCCGGAGACGCTCGTCAATCTCAAAGGTTGGAGACGCTAAGACCGGGCTGGGAGGGAGACCAGGTTGAACCAATAGTGCTCGAAGTTTTTGACGGTTTCGCAGAGCTCCTCGAAGGTCAAGGGCTTCCGCACATAGGAGTTCGCGCCCAACTGATAGGACATGAAGACGTCGACTTGGCTGCTGGAGGTGGTCATGACAACGACCGGAATCTGGCGGAGCTCGGGATCCGCCTTCAGCTCCTTCAGCACCTCGCGACCGTCCTTTTTCGGCATGTTCAGATCGAGGAGGATCACATGGGGACGCGGAGAGGATTTGGCGTCCGCGTGCGCGCCTTGATGATGCAGATAAGCGACCAAATCCTCGCCATCGGTCACGCGCCTCAATTCCACCTTGCTGCCCGCTTCGCGGAAGGCGTCCCGCGCCAAAAGATAGTCGTCTTCGTCGTCCTCGGCCAAGAGAACGATAAACGGCTGGCCTTCATTCAGGGAAGCCATAATCATCATCTTCCTCCGGGATTGAAGAGCAGTATATCACACTGTTCTTTAAAGAGGAATGTTTCCGTGCTTCTTCGGGGGATTCTTATCTCTTTTGTCTTTCAGCATCTCGAGCGATTGAATGATGCGAAAGCGCGTCTCGCGCGGGAAGATCACCTCGTCGATATAGCCCAGTTCGGCGGCCTTATAAGGATTGGCGAATGTTTTTCGATAATCTTCGGTCAGCTTGTTTCGCTCCGCCGCCGGGTCTTTGGCCGCGTCGATCTGCTTTTTGAAGATGATGTTGACGGCCCCGTCCGGTCCCATGACGGCGATCTCCGCCTGAGGAAAGGCGAAGTTGACGTCGCCGCGCACGTGCTTGGAACTCATGACGTCATAGGCGCCTCCGTAGGCCTTGCGCGTGATGACGGTCACCTTCGGCACCGTCGCCTCACAGAAGGCGTAGAGGAGCTTCGCCCCATGGCGGATGATCCCGCCGAACTCCTGATCCGTTCCGGGCAAAAATCCGGGGACGTCGACGAAGGTCACGATCGGAATGTTGAAGGCATCGCAGAAACGCACGAAACGCGCGGCCTTGACCGAGGCGTTGATGTCGAGACAACCGGCGAGGACCGCCGGCTGGTTGGCGACGATGCCGATCGACCGACCGCCCATGCGTGCGAAGCC
>CAZWYB010000282.1:0-2152 GCA_964637745.1 uncultured Pseudomonadota bacterium | reverse complement strand
AACAAGACTCAAAGACAGATTTTTATCCGGAACGGCCTTGGCCAAGGCTTCGCCCGAAACGGGCCCGCCCGCCGTCGCCAAGGCCAGAAGAACGGCCGATTCGGAGGCATCCAAACGGGACAGCTTGAGATCAATCAGTTGAGAAAGATCGGCCTTCTTTTCGAGGCCGCGAAGCAATTCAACCGCCGAGAGGCTTCTCTTTTCCGCAAGCTTTTCCGAAAGCAGCCCCACGACTTGAGAGAGGAGGGCGGGATTGCCTCCCGTCCACCGGAAGAGAGGGACGGCGAATTCTCTGGACTCGCGCGATCCCACGGCCTGCTCGACGAATTCCTTCGTTTGCCGTTCCGTCAGTGCGGTCAAAGTGATCGGATCCCCGTCCAAACGCCGGACAAGCCCCTCCAGAAAAAATTTTTGGTCTTCGTCGATCCGGTCGTCGTTCCACTCCAGAAGGATCAGGTGTCCTGGGGAGGACAGGAGGGTGGGTAATTGCAACAACCGGGCGAGCGATTCCGGCTCGGAATCCTCCAAAGAACGGAAGATCATGACGGAAGCCGATTTCTCCCTCTCCAGATGGGCAGGTGCAGCCTCTTGGACCTTGAGGCCTTTGAGGGCGCAGTCGAACGCAAACTCATTCAAGAGACGGGTCTTTCCGACCCCCGATCCGCCGCGCACCGCCAGGATACCGGATCGGGTTTTCAAAGAGAGAAGCGCCTGCTCCAGCTTTTTAAAATGGGCCTCAGCCCCGATCATTCGGGCGGAGTAGAAGGAAGGGGAAGGGTGACGGGACGCTCGATGCCGGCTTCGAAGGGTGTCGAGGACTTCCTGGGCATCATGGAATCGATCCGCTCGGTTGGGACGGATCATTTGATCGACGACCTTGGCCTCAAACGCGAATTTCGTCTTCAATTTGGGAATGGCATCCGTCAGGGGCCTCGCCGGACGTCCCATCAGGTCGGAAAGATGCCTCGCCCCTGCGCGCGGATGAGTACCCGACAAGGCTTCATAGAAGAGGGTGCCGAGAGAAAAAACGTCGGAGGCGGGGAGAGTCGTCCCGCCGGCGCGCTCCGGAGCGGCATAAATCAGAGACGCGGCTCCCTGTATCGATGCGGCGCTGGATCCCTGAAATGAGGCCGACCCGAAGTCGATCAGTTTCGGATGATTTTGCGCGTCGACCAAGAGATTGGAAGGCGAGAGATCGCCATGAACGATGCCCTGCCGGTGCAGATAGGCAAGCCCTTCCAGAGCCTGCTGCAAGATTCTCCAGGCTTCTTCAGGATTCACCGCGGACACGGCCTCTCGAAACGAGCGCCCCTCCACATACTCCATCCAGTAGCAAGGTCCAAGCTCCTTCCCGAGGATTTCCCGGCTGGAAGCCGCATAGCCCAAGATTTTTACGAGGGCCGGATGACTGAGTCGGCTGAGGAGTTGAAATTCTGAAGCAAGGATCGAGAGGTCGGACTTCGCCGACTTGACGACGACGGAACGACCTTCCGGAGTTCGGGCTATCCAGAGAGCGCCTTCGCCCCCTTCGGCTAATTTCCGCTCCACCTTCCAAACGCCCGCCGCCATACACGCAGTCTAACATAATTCATGCATGCTAGGGAATCTAGACATGCACTAACCATGTACTTCATCCAGCTCATATTAAAAATATGAATAATTTCAGTTCATTTTGATTGGCATTCCGTTTGCTCTATCTCCCTTCAACAACAAAGGGGGATACATGAAAAAGACCAACATCATCACCATCACCGCACTCGCAGCCAACTTCCTGGGATCGATCGTCTTTGCCGGGGATTTCAGCGCCTATAAGGCTGGCACCAATGGTATCGCAATCCCAGCCTACAATCAGCTGACGGTCAGTCGAGCCTTTCAATGCGAGATCGATTTGAGCGCGAGCCGAGGCGAGGTCGCCAACCTTCAAGGTCAGTTGTCCGAGAGCCAGAACGCGATCATCAACTTAAAGAATGAGGTCGAAAGTTACGATCGAAGATTGCAACTGGTTCCTGGAACGAACGAATACGCGTGTTCTCACGGCAGTGGCCTCGTCGGACAGGAATATAAGGCTTGCCTCGACAATCGTCGTGCTCTCGATGAAATCGGCAGCTCTAGCTCAGAGATCCGTGGCAATTTAGGCCACTACTAGGACGGC
>CAZWYB010000281.1:0-2172 GCA_964637745.1 uncultured Pseudomonadota bacterium | reverse complement strand
GGCATACGCGAACGCAGGACTCGAGGGCATGCCTATAAAAAGGAGTCGTCGCCGCAAGGCTCGCGCTGGAAACGATCCCTTCACGATGGGCCTTGAGGATGCCCAAGGTGGCGCCTTTAGAAACCCCCAGGTCATCCGCGTTGACGACAAGATCGCCCGCCATCAGACCACTCCCGTGATGAGACGCGGACCCAGGCGCTTGGTCACGAACAGGGGCAACCGCTGCCAGATCGCAATCGGAATGCGGTAACGAGGGTTGCGCGGATCGACGTACGGAATTTCCTTCAGCTTTCGTAAATAGTAGTTGTAACTCAGAGGAATCAGTTCCGGCCCCCAGTTCGTCTTAAACGCCAGGTTGGTGCTGTCCACCTCGGAGCGGCCCATGTCTAAGCTCGTACAGCCGCGTGCGCAACTCGCCTCGATCATCTTCCAATAGATCAGGTAATTGGGACAGCGCCGGTTGAATGCATGCAGGGCGACGGTGTTGTAATTCATCGCCGTTCCGTTCGTCCAAAAGAGCATCGCTCCCGCGACGGGCTTGCGGCCGTCTTTGACGACAAAGAAATCGACGCGGTCGCTCAAATGTTTCAGGATGGATTCATAGAATCGCCGATTGGGCGCCGGAGAACCCAGATCCCGCATGGCCTTCTGAAAAACGTTATAAAACGACTCGAGCTGATCGCGGCCGGTGGCGATCGAAAACCCTTCCTTCATCCCCTTCCGGATCTGATTGCGGGTCTTCGCCCCGAGGACGCTCTTCCAAACCGCGTCCGGTCCGCCTTCGAGAGGGATCACCGCCGTCCGGTAATGGCGGTCCACCTGGAATCCGTCCAAATCGAGCTCGCGCATCCGAATGAGGAGGTATTTCACGTCCAGCCGGTCCGCCAGGGCCCTTGCCTCGACGATCAAAGCGTCCCTAGCCTCGGCGTTGTCGAAGTAAAAGCCGCCGTCGTTGCTGAAGGCCGCCGTTGCGAGGTAGTGGCCGAAGATCGGATGCCTGACCTCATAGAGTCCCAAGCAGCCGGCAATGCGATCTCCGTCTGAAGCCGCCAGAAACCACGAACGCATGCCGTAGGCCTCTCGCAGCACGTGTCGCCAGACCGATAGGTCGGTGACGGTCGTCGTCCGCTGGGCCACATAGGCATCCCAGCGGGCCTCGTCTTTCTCACCCGAGATCTGCAAGATTTGAAGGTTGCGCATGTTAAAAACCGGCGCTCACGGCCTCGACGCCTCGCGCGGCTCCTGCTTGAGAAGATAGAGCGGACGCCCTTTGACCTGCTCGAAGATACGTCCCAGATACTCGCCGATCAGACCCATGAAAACGATTTGTGAACCGCCCAGAATGACGACGACGCCCATCAACGATGCATATCCAGGCACGAGGGCGTGCAGCAGGAAACCCCGAATCACCGTCCAAGCCAGATAGAAGAAGCCCAGGATCGTGATCGTGACGCCCACGCGCAGCGCCAGACGAAGCGGTTCGACGGAGAACGAGAAAACCGCATTCAAGGCAAGGGTCACCATTTTGACCAGGCTGTATTTTGTGTGTCCCGCGGCGCGACGAGGCGACACGTAACGGACGAAGGCGCGGCGATAACCCGCCCAAACGATCAATCCGCGGAGAAAGCGATGCCGCTCGGGCATTTGCCTCAGGGCCAGGGCGACACGGCGCGAGATCAGACAAAAATCGGCCGCTCCCTGAGGGACCTTGGTGCTGCTCAACCAACCCAAGATCGTATAAAATCCGCTCGAGGTGATGTTCTTGAAGAAGCCTGCCCCTTCCGTACGCTCCCGGATGCCTGAAACAATGTCGTAGCCTTCCCTCCACTGGCGCACCATCTCTGGGATTAGGGCCGGCGGATGCTGGAGGTCGGAGTCCATCATGATGACGGCATCGCCCGCCGCGGCGTCGAGTCCGGCGGTCAGCGCGATCTGGTGGCCAAAATTCCGGGAGAGGGAACAGACGCGCACGGCGGCATCCTTCTCGGCAATCCGGTTCAACTTCTCAAGGGTGTCGTCGCTGCTGCCGTCGTCGGAAAAGACGATCTCGAAGTCGACGCTCTCCAGGGATTCGAGAATGGGGCGCAGCTCCCGGTAGAAGATTTCGATGACCTCGGATTCGTTGTAGCATGGGACCACTACGGACAGGAAATCGCGCCGCTGTCCAGCGGT
>CAZWYB010000280.1:0-2205 GCA_964637745.1 uncultured Pseudomonadota bacterium | reverse complement strand
TTTCCTCTTAAGGTGCCTTAAGTCCGTCTCTTTGTCGGGGGCCTCGATATGGCCTTCCGGATAGCCCGGTACGGCGATGCTGAAACCGTCGATCTCTTTCAGATAGGCGACCAGTTCGTTCGCATATTTGAAGTCCTCTTTGATCTCCCGATGGGGGGTATCGGGGGGAGAACCGGCTTGGCCGGTGCTAGACGGACGATCTCCGCGAAGGGCGACGATGAGATTCAATCCTTCGGCCTTCAATCTTTCCACATAGCTTTTGACGGATACGCGGTCCGCCCCGACGCAGGTGAAATGAAACGCCGTCGTGAGACCGGTTTCCTTCCAGACCCGGGTCGCGAGATCCCGCGTCAAGTCGCGTGTAGAGCCCATCGCGCCGTAGGTGACGGAGACGAAGGCCGGTTTGAAGACGGACAGTTCCTTCAGATTTGCGATTAACGAGACCACGCCCGTTTCGTCTTTGGGGGGGAAGACTTCGAATGAATACTGGAGTTTCCCGGTCCGGTAAAAATCGAAAAATCTCACCGCGCCACCGTTCTCTTCGCCGCTTCCAGCGTGTTCCACAGGAGCATCGTGATCGTCATCGGGCCGACCCCGCCGGGAACGGGCGTGATCCAGGAGGCCCGCTTGGAGGCGGCGGCGAATTCCACGTCGCCGCAAAGCTTTCCATCCGGACCGCGGTTCATGCCCACGTCGATGACGACGGCTCCTTCCTTGATCCAATCGCCTTGGATGAAATTCGCCCGGCCGATGGCGGCGACGACGACGTCCGCCCGCTTCACCTTTTCCGGAAGGTCTTGGGTTTTGGAATGGGCGATCGTGACGGTCGCGTTCCGCTGCATGAGGAGCAGGGCGGCCGGCTTTCCGACGATGTTCGAGCGGCCTACGACGATCGCGTCTTTGCCCGCGAGGGGGTAGGAGATCGAGTCGATCATCTTCATGACGCCGAAGGGCGTGCAGGGAATCACACCCGATTTCCCGATGAGCAGATTGCCCATGTTGATGGGGTGAAACCCGTCCGCATCCTTTTCAGGGGCGATCGCTTCGAGGATTTTTTGGGAGTCGATCTGTTTGGGCAGAGGCAGTTGGACCAAGATGCCGTGGATCTTCGAATTCTTGTTCAATCGATCGATCAGCTTCAAGAGCTCGGCTTCGGAAGTGGAAGACGGAAGATTGATCTGTTCGGCGTACATCCCCGCCTTTTTGCAGGCAGTCTCTTTGTTCCGGACGTAGACCCTGGAGGCCTCGTTGTCGCCGACCAAGACCACCGCCAAGCCCGGTACGAAACCGGATCTCTTTTGAAGCTCGGCGACTTCCGCGGCGATCTGCGCCTGGAAGGATTCCGCGAGCCTTTTGCCGTCGATAATTTGCGCGGTCATAACGTGGCGGGATTATCTTCGACGCCGAGAGGGAGTCAATCCTTAACTGACGCTGACCTGGTTCCGGCCGGCGTTCTTCGACTTATAAAGGAGAGTGTCCGCGAGTTTGAGCATGACCTCCCAATCCGGAAAATTCTGGCCTGTGAGCGTGGCGACACCGATGCTGACGGTGACGTGGATCTTTTTGCCTTCGAAGTTGAAGTCCGTTTCGTCGATCGCGCGCCGGAGACGTTCGGACAGGATCGAGGCCCCCTCGGCATCGGTGCCCTTGAGGATGACGACGAATTCTTCGCCCCCGTACCGGGCCAAGATGTCCTCGTTCCGGATGACGGTGTTGGAAAGGGCGGCGATCCGCGAGAGGATGAAATCCCCAGCCGGGTGGCCGTAGGTGTCGTTGATCTTTTTGAAATGGTCGATGTCGAAGATGACGAGCGAGAGCGGGATCTTGTTGCGGAAACAGTAGCTGAACTCCTCCTTCATCCGTTCTTCGAAGTAATGCTTGTTGTAGGCGCCGGTGAGGGCGTCGACGACGGCCATTTTGTAGAGCTCTTCGTGGAAGATGTTTTCGATCTGGTCGTGTTTCGCGTACTTGAGGATTGTCGACGAGGAGACGCGGATCTTGTCGCCGTCGCGAAGGACCGCTTCCGACACCTTTTTTCCGTTCAGGTAGGTTCCGTTCGTGCTTCCTAAATCGCGAAGGATGGCGCGCCCGCCGATGTACTCGATGGAGCAGTGCTTTCGTGAGACTCCGAAGTGGTGGATGGGTATGTCGAACTCGCCGATCCTTCCAATGACAGTGGTCCCTTCTTGCCAAAGTTTGGCATGC
>CAZWYB010000279.1:0-2246 GCA_964637745.1 uncultured Pseudomonadota bacterium | reverse complement strand
GGGTGATCCCCAACCCCAAGCTGCTGGCGTTGATGGAGGAGACGGCCGCCCGCGTGAAGGACCCTCATGCCGCCAATCTGCGGCGTTTGATCTTGGCGGTTCATAAAACGGACGAGAAGATCCGTCTTTGGCCGAAAGGGGTCAGTCGTGAAGGGCCTCTGGCGGCCCTCTACCATCGTCAGGGTACATGCGGTGCCCAGGCGAAGAGGCTCACACGGCTCTTGAGGCATCCCAAGCTGCGTGCCGTCGCCGTTGATCCGGAAACGGGTGGACTCCGGTTTTCCTTCCCGTCCCATCAAGACAAAATGTGGCATCGCTATGACCCGGTCATTCGGATCGCGAAATCGAGGGTCAAAGAAGAACATCGTTCTCCAGTCCGCGACTTTTTCAGATTTTTACGCTCGCAGGAGTGGGTCAAAACCAAGCGGGGCTTTGTGGCCTTGGCGGCGAAGGCCAGGACCTTGGCGGCCCATGATGCCATCTCTTTTGAGGATTTTGTCGACGCGGTCAGAGAGACACGACGACGAAGCGGGGAATGGAAGGAAGAGGATTGCGATGGACTCCGGGGAGCCTTGATGCGGACCGCCCATTTCATCGAGCGTTGGAAGGGACGAGTGGCGTGGAGCGGCTCGCTTTTCGGTTTCTATCGACGAAATCTCGGGAAAAGGAGTCGTCTCTTGGTCCTTCATCGGGCCGTTGAGTCCGGAAAGGCCAGACGACTCTCGTTTGTCGGCAATCGTGTGGACATTGACGCGCGGGAAAATCGCACGACGCCGGCCCTGGAAGGCGCCTCCTATTCCTACCGTCAAGCGAAGAGGCTTCATCATCTCCCCCAACCGTCCAACCGATGGGGGGAGAAAGAATTCGCCCTTTCCGCGGAGGAGATTCGGTCACGCATCGAGGCGTTTTTCACCGGTGTGGAGGCCAGGCTCGGACGAAGACCCGCCGAAATCCAGAGGGAGTTGGGAATCCCTTATTACCAGATCCGCAAGGGAGAGATCCTCATGGCGGGTCGTCACTTGTCCGACAAGATCCTCGACGGTTTCTTGGGCTTGAACGACCGGCAGAAGGAGGAGATCCGTCATCTGGGAACCCTTCTGGCGGTTGCCTGCGACTTGGAAAATGAGCCGGAACGAGGTCCGTTCAAAATGCAGGGACTGCTCCTCCGTTATTTTCGTCTCCTGCATCAGGTGTCGTTGAAAGACGTGAGGCCGATCTACAAAGGCGAGTTCGCAATCGAAGACGCCTCGATGGTGGAGTTGGGAAGGACGTCGTTACGTGGGCGAAAGGCCGCCCTGCAGGCGGCGAAGGCGATCGGGGTTCCCGAACGCTACGAGGAGAGTTTCGCGGATCATTTGATAGCCGGCTATGAAAAGATCCGTGAGGCTATGGCTTCGACGGTGGCGCCGGAGGTGACGGAATTTCCAAACGCCCAATGGGCCTTGCCGTATGCCGACCTGACCGCGCCCCAAATCGAGCGTCTTACCCGACGTTCGGAGGAGAAGGGTGTGAACGGAAAAACCCTTCTCGCGATGAAGACCATGCTCGAGATGAAGACGTCTCCCATCTCCGATCGAGGAGGCTATATCGCCGCGGGATCGCTCCTCCGTTTCAGCCGCCTGATGGCGGGGCTTTCGATCGCGGATGTGGTCAAGAGGATGAAGCTGGACGTCCCGCCGCTCGCTTATACCCGCTGGGAGTGGGGGTTCACGGCGATGCCCAAGGAGATCGTCATCCAATTTTCCGATTTTTTGGTCCGGCAACGCGTCTTCACAGCCGATGAATTTTTCGGATTCGTCTCCGAAATCGACCGGATTTACGAAGGCTAACTCGTGCCGCCGACGACGATCTCGGGAATCCGGAGCGTCGGTTGTGCGTCGCCGACGGGAACACCTTGGCCTTCCTTGCCGCAGGTGCCGATGCCGAAGCCGTGGTCGTTGCCCACTTTGTCGATGATTTGAAGGACCTTCGGTCCATTGCCCATCAGCATCGCGCCGCGCACGGGGTCTCCGATCTTTCCCTTGTCGATCAGATAGCCTTCCGTGACCTCGAAGACGAAGTCGCCGTTGACGGTGTTCACCTGGCCGCCGCCCATCTTCCGGACGAAGAGGCCTTTTTCGGTCGAGCGGAGGATTTCCGCGGGGTCTTCCGTGCCGGGCTCGATCGTCGTGTTCGTCATCCGGCAGATCGGTCGGAAGCGGTAGGACTCGCGGCGCCCGTTGCCCGTCCGCGGAAAGCCGGGCTTT
>CAZWYB010000278.1:0-2279 GCA_964637745.1 uncultured Pseudomonadota bacterium | reverse complement strand
TTGAGAAAAAGGCCGCCTTGATCTGGGAGTCCGACGACGGCAAATCGCGTTCACTCACCTTCGGGGAACTGCAGCGTGACGTCACGCGCGCGGCTTCTGCTTTGAAAAGTTTAGGGATTCGAAAAGGGGATCGGATCGGCCTCTACATGCCGATGATCCCCGAGATGGTCATCGCCTTTTTGGCGACGATGAAGATCGGCGCCGTCATCATCCCCGTCTTTTCGGGCTTCGGGGCTCAGGCCCTTGCAAAGCGCCTCAAAGACGCCGGCGTCAAACTCTTGTTCACCGCAGATGGCTCCCTTCGCCGAGGGAAGGAAGTCGAAATCAAGAAGGCGGCCGATGAGGCCGTCCGGGAAGTTCCATCGGTGAAACACGTCGTCGTGGCGAACCGGTTGGGTTTGGATGTGGGGCTGAATCTCGACCGGGATATCGCCTGGAAGTCATTTTTGGAAAAGGGTTCCAAACCAATCGAAACCGAACGGACGGAGGCGGAGGATGAATGCCTGATCATCTACACCTCCGGGACGACGGGAAGGCCCAAGGGGACCGTACACACGCACGCCGGCTGCCAGGCGCAAATGGCCAAAGAGCTCGGCTATGCCTTCGATGTCAAAAAAGACGATATCTTTTTTTGGGTGACCGACATCGGCTGGATGATGGGGCCATGGGAGATCTTGGGGGTCTTAACCTTCGGGGCGACGGTCGTCATCTTCGAGGGAGCGCCGGATTGGCCCCAGCCGGACCGGATTTGGGAGATCGTCGAAAACCATCGCGTAACCCACCTGGGCATCTCGCCGACGGCGGTTCGTCTTCTCATCAAATCCTGCGTCGAATGGCCCAAGCGGCGGGATCTGACGTCCTTAAGAATTTTGGGATCGACCGGAGAGCCCTGGGATCCGGAGTCTTACGCCTGGTTTTTTCAGAATATCGGGGAAAAGCGTTGTCCCATCATCAACAGTTCGGGCGGGACTGAGATCGTTGGTTGTCACTTAATGCCCTTGCCGATTACGCCGCTCAAACCCTGTACGCTTCGAGGGCCGGGGCTCGGGATGGACGTGGATGTCTTCAACGAAGAGGGACGGTCCGTGAGAGGGGAGGTGGGCTATCTCGTTTGTAAGAAGCCCGCGCCCTCCATGACGAAGGGCTTTTTGAACGACCCGCAACGTTATCTGGACACCTACTTTTCAAAATGGCCGAACGTCTGGAACCACGGCGATTGGGCTTATGTCGACGAAGACGGTTTTTGGTTTTTGCGCGGGCGTGCGGACGATACGATCAAGGTTTCCGGACGCAGGACGGGCCCGGCTGAGATCGAGGCGGCCTTGATCGAACATCCCTCCGTGTCGGAGGCGGCGGCCATCGGAGTCCCCCATGAAGTGAAAGGGGAGGAGGTCCTCTGCTTCGTCGTCCTGAAGCCTGGTTTTGCCCCCGGTGAGGCGCTTCGGAAGGAATTGAAGGATCAGGTCGTCAAGATCATGGGGAAGACCCTGGCTCCCAAGGACGTGCGTTTTGTCAAAATGCTTCCCAAGACGCGATCGGCCAAGATCGTGCGAGGGGCGATCAAGAAGAAATTTCTGGGACAACCCTTGGGAGATGTTTCGTCGGTCGAAAACCCCGATGCGTTGGAAGAGATCAGCCGATCTGTTTAATTATCTATTTCCGAAATTATCATCGTAGTTACCGCCACCACCGCCGCTTCCACCCGATCCCGAGTCGTTTCCTCGTCCCCTGCGGTACCCGCCTCGATCTCCGCGTCCGCCGCCACCGCTCCGCCGCGGCCCTTCACGTCGGGATCCTCGGTCTCCATACCCACCGCCGCCTCCGAATCCTCCGGAACGCGGGGCCCTGGGTTGTTCGGGCCGGGCTTCGCTGACCGTCAGGCTCCGTCCTCCGACCTCTTTGCCGTTCATGCCGTCGATCGCCTTTTGAGCCTCCTCTTCGGTGGCCATTTCGACGAATCCAAAGCCTTTGGAGCGTCCGCTGAATTTGTCCGAAATGATGCGGACCGACTCGATGGCGCCAAAAGGCGCGAAAACGTCGCGTAATTCCTGCTCCGTGATGTTATAGGGCAGACTCCCGACGTACAGTTTTTTGTTCATAGAAGGCTCTCCTTCATGGATAGAGGTGGGTGTGAGGAAACGAAAAGGCCACGATCGACATTTTTTATAATTCTACCAAACTCGATAGGGATCGCCAAGGCAAAAGAGCCTATTTCTCAAAGAACTTTTTCAGTTCCCCGTAGCCCTCTTTTTCCAGATCTTCCGTGGGAATGAAGCGGA
>CAZWYB010000277.1:0-2329 GCA_964637745.1 uncultured Pseudomonadota bacterium | reverse complement strand
CCTCACCGCCCGTGTCCGAGCCTTCCTTCTTGTCTCCCCCCTCATCGCTGCCGAAGAGCGATCCGTTCGCGATTCCCTTCAGAAGACCGGTCGAAAACGGCACCTGTTTGCACAGGGGATCGGCCGTCACGCCGGATCCTTTCATGTCCTTGAGGACGTTCGCATATTGGGCTCGGATGTTCTTTTCGAACTTCAATTCCAGACGCGTGAGGTTGTAGGCCGAGCGCGCGAGGTAATAGGCCTTGAGGCGATCCCTTTCCGACGCCGCCAGTTCATAAGAGACATGGGTGTTGTAGGCGAACTCGACCACCATGGTCGACAGAATGAGGAGGGAGCCCAAGACCATCATGAGGGCGATACCGCGGTTGTTTTTAAGAACCTTCATCATAATTAGAAGTCGTTCGGACCCGGCGACATCTCCAAAAGCGCTAAAGTCGCAAAGCGCAACGACGCTTCTTCGTCGTTTGGATCCTGAACCACCAACGTAATCTCCACGGCCCTTGGAAGTTTGTTGAGATTATCCAGTTTCGTCGAATCCCACTCATCCTTAAATTCGGTCTTCGCGGGGTCGTAATAGCGGAAATTCAATTCCTTCACGCCTTCCAGCAAGGTCATGGCCGTTCCGCCTTCCGCGGGGTTGGCATCCGGCGGCGACTTTTCCCTCTTCTTCAGGAGATAGAGCCCCGGCTGTTCCGACTCCGTATCCTTCTCCAAAAAATAGGTGACTTCGGAGAGATCCGACTCCTTGACGTCTTTGATGTAGCGGACGTGCGAGAGCGTATCGAAGGTCAATTGATCCTGATCGCCGCTGTTCGTGCCGATAAAGACGCTCTTCGTCATCTGCTCCCCGTTCGGAGAGACGCCCAGGAAATCCAGATTCGAGAAAAGAACCGCCATGGAAAGGTCGCGCGTCATACGGTCCATGGTCAACGTAGCCGCACGGTACGTCCCCTCGCGCTTCTCCGAACGGTCTTTGGAGCCGATCGACGACCCCATGGACTGCCAAACCAGGAGGGAGATGATCGCCAGCAAGACGACGGCGATCAGGACTTCAATGAGAGTAAAACCATTTTCGTTTTTCATAACTACATCTTCACGATGTGCGTGGTCAAAACGATCCCGACCTCTTCCTCATCCGTCTCCGGCTCCTTCCAGGAAACGGACAGCTTCACCTCGCGCGTGGATTGCGAGAGCTGCTGCGAGACCATCGAAAAGACCTGGGCCATGATGTCCGCCTGCCCTTCCGAGGCGGGGGGCGCGGGGATATCCACTTTTTTGATGTTCAGCTTCCAGGAATAATCGGGGAATTTTTCGTCTTCGAAGGTCCCCCCCTCCTCCTTTTCCTCCGGGAACTCCCCCTTCTTGATGCCGTCTTCCAGTTCGATCAGGGTGCGCCCCATTTTTTCACGCGCGAGCTGCGTGCAGACGGAGATGCGGCGGGCGCGCGCCGAGCCTAGAAGCGACGTGCTCTGGAGGTTGAAGATGGCGAGAAGCGACACCGCCAGGATCGCGATGGCGATCATGACCTCCAGGAGGGAAAAGCCGGAGGCTGAATTTCGGTTACGGTTTCCCATTCTTCTGCTCCTCCGTCGGAGATTCGCGGTACTCGCCCGTCACCTTGACGCGGCCCGAAAGCGGCAGGACCTCCACCGAGTAATGCTCTTCATCGTCTTCGTCGCGGAGATTGATCAAGGTCGGCGTCGCGAAGCCGTCCGGAAAGAAATAAGTGTAGGCCTCGCCCTCGGTCTTTTTATCCTTCGCATAGGAGACCCAGACGTCCTTGAAGTGAACGCCGGATTCCAACTTCACCGGCTGGAGAAGTTTCGACTCCGCCGGCGTGAAGGATTCCTTCTCCTCCTTCTTCTTTTTCGCCTCTTCCTCGTCGCTCAGAACCCCGGTGTCTTCGTCCTTGCCGACCTTGTCCCTTTGGTCCTTGGGCAGATTTTTTTTCTTTTCCTCGAGCTCCTTCTCTTTCTTGGCCTCTTCCTCGGTTTCCTGGGCCACGACGAAGGGATCGGCGCTCTCTTCGACCCGGTAGCTCCCTCCGTCCATGTCATAGACCATGCGGAGGTACATGTGGTCGGTCACGGCCTTGTTCGAAAGGTACCTGAGGGTTGCGGCCATTTTGCCCGCCGAGCTTTTGAGGCCGACGTTGAAGACGGAGCGGAGGCCGGTGACGCCGACGGCGAAAATGACGCCGACGATCGCCATGGCGACCAGGAGCTCGATGAGGGTCAGGCCAGAATTACTGGTTTTCTTTGGTGACTCCGATTTCCCAAGAATTGATGTCCGCATCCGTATCTTCTCCGCCTTCCTGGCAGTCGGCGCC
>CAZWYB010000276.1:0-2418 GCA_964637745.1 uncultured Pseudomonadota bacterium | reverse complement strand
CGGAAAAAACGGGAACCCCCGTCTCTTTCAGAGCAAGCAGTTCCCAGTGCTATGAAGGGTCCCGGTTCTGGGAGGTGGAAAGGCTGGAGCCGGGGGACATCGTGATCCTCGCAGGTAACGAAGACGTCGAGACCGGCGATTCGATCTGTAACGTCGAGTCTCCCAAAGCCCTGAAGCGCATCACGGTGGATGAGCCGACGGTCTCGATGAAATTCATGGTGAATACGTCTCCGTTCTCGGGACGCGAGGGTAAACTGGTTCAATCACGGAAAATTTTAGAGCGCCTCGAGAAGGAAACCCTTCACAACGTCGCCTTGAAGGTAGAATCGGGAGAGACGGCGGACAGTTTCTTGGTCAAGGGCCGCGGCGAATTCCAGATGGCGATCCTGATCGAAACGATGCGGCGCGAGGGCTTCGAACTGGCGGTCAGCCGTCCGAAGGTCATCATGAAAACGATCAACGGCGCCGAGTGCGAGCCGATCGAGCACCTCTTTGTCGATATCCAGGAAGATTTCACCGGTGTCGTCACGGAGAAGCTTTCGCGACGCCTCGCGCGGATGCTCAACATGGTGAATCACGGCTCGGGCCGGGTGCGCCTCGAGTTCTCGGTGCCCTCGAGGGGTTTAATCGGATATCGGAACGAATTTCTGACGGACACCAAAGGCACGGGTCTGATGAATTCCTACGTCCAGGGCTATGAGCCTTATCGTGGCGACATCAAAAGCCGGGTCACCGGATCGTTGGTCAGCGATCGCCAGGGCGAATCCGTCACCTATGCCCTCTTCCACCTGGAGCCTCGCGGCATCTTGTTCATCGAAGCGGGCATTCAGGTTTATGAAGGGATGATCGTTGGGGAAAACAACCGCGAACAGGATTTGGACGTGAATCCCTGTAAAGAAAAGAAGCTCTCCAACATGCGGGCGGCCGGCAAAGACGAGGCCCTGACGCTCACGCCGGTCCTGCCGATGACCTTGGAGCGCGCCATTGAATTTATCCGCGACGACGAGCAAGTGGAGGTGACGCCCAAGTCGATCCGCCTCCGCAAGAATGTCCTTAACGCGACGTTTCGGTAAGCCATTTCTTCAGAATCCGAACCGGCAATCCGATGATCGCCTCTTCATCCCCTTCTACCTTTTCGATCAGCATCGTCCTCGCCTTGCCCTGCACGGCATAGGCGCCGGCCTTGCCCATCGGCTCTCCGGTGGCGACATAGTCTCGAATCTTCTCCGGAGCGAGCGGCTTGAAGGTGACGAAAGCAATCTCGCAGTGTCTTTTCAAGGATCCGTCCTTTGTGTCCAGCAAGACGACCGCCGTCAAAACGCGATGGGTCTTTCCCGAAAGCTTAGTTAAGATCCTCTCCGCATCCGCTGGATCGGAGGGCTTGCCCAGCTTTTCACCCCCGCAATCGATCAAGGTGTCGCTGCCGATCACCAGAGCACCCGGGCATTCCTCCTGCACCGACAGGGCCTTTTGTTCGGCGAAAGAGAGGGCCTCGGTTTCCGGCGGCAAAGACGTGGGGGTTTCTTCGAAACGCGGCGGGATCGTGCGGTACGGAACGCCCAGCCGGTCCATCAGATCGCGCCGCCTTGGAGAGGTCGAAGCGAGAATGATTTCCCTCATGGGGGAACCCTACTGCGAGAGAAAGAGACTGTCGAGAGCCGCGGTGATGACCATTCCCTGGAAACCTCCCGAATGCGACCTTCGGGCGGCGGCCTGACGGCGGAGAACGTCCATCTCTGTGGGACCCATTTTGTGGAAGGCGAATAGGAAATAACCCAGGAGAATGTTCGTTTCCTGAAAGAGGTAGTCCCTAAAGCCGCTGTAGGCGTGATGATGGAACGGACTGGTCGACTCGTTGATGTCGATGTTTCCGACGGTGTCTCCCTGATAGAGGCAGACGGGGCGGATTTCGTCCCGATCGAAGTCGTGTCTCTGTCCCTCCTCGCTTACAAAGGAGACCGCCCGTGGGAGGGATTGAGAGGGATCGAAGGTTTGGCGGATATCTTGCCCTTCCTCCACCAAAACCGTGTCGGTCATCCCATAGGAGAGCAGACTTTCCACGTGAAAGAGCGTGCCCAGGAGCTGAAGCAGAGGATAGGGGTTGTCCTCCGCCCTCCGAAACGGCTGCGCATAAAGGGTCAGATCCTGTGAAAAGAGTACGAAGTGGCCCTGTGGTAATTGAGAAGACCCGGCGTAGAGCAGACCCGAAACCAGGGATTGGAATCGGGCCAGTCTGCTTGATAATGTGTCGACCACCTTTTGGGAAGCGCCGGAGACCGAGGCGTAGTCTCTCACCGTCAGATTCGTATCGTTCCAGAGGCTGGTCAGCCACTCCGGCCGGACACGTTTGAGGTAGGCCTCCTCGTCGATATCCAGCGCAACGGTCGGATTGCGGCACGCAAACCGGTCCTTATTCTC
>CAZWYB010000275.1:1177-2439 GCA_964637745.1 uncultured Pseudomonadota bacterium | reverse complement strand
CCCAAATGTCTCCGTGAAAACGTTTCAATGCAGTCGAGTTTCTGGTTGGACCCATGGGCCAGTAGAGATATGTTTCAGCCCCCTCGGTCCAGGGCGGCGGGTTATTTCCTCGACCGAGATCTTCGTCATATTCACGCCGGAGATCCTGGACGTCCGCATTTTGAAGAAACGGCGTGGCGTGGCGCCGGGCAAAAGGAAAGAGAACATCGTAGACGAACGTTATGGGAGTCGTCGTGCCTTCAATATCGAGCAAAACGTCGAGGGTGGTACCAAGTACATCCGAGAGATGCTGGATCGCTTTAATGGGAATCTCAAACACGCCATCGCAGCCTATAACGCGGGTCCCGGCGCCGTGGAAAAATACAACGGCGTTCCGCCCTACGCCGAGACGCAAAATTACGTCGTCGCGGTCCAAGCCCACTATCAAAAGTTCAACGGCGGAGCGGATATCTCCATACCCGAAGGGCCGGCCAAGGCCGTCGAGGCGCCTAAGGGCCCCAACATGGGCCTCGCCGTTGCAGCGGTCGATTCTTCCGAGATGATGACCCAGGCGGTCGCCTCTCTCGCCGTGACGTCCAATATTCAGCCATTGGAGATGCCGGAAATCAGCCATGAGCGCGATCCGGAACCACCGCCGCCTCCTCCACCCATGGTTCGCGTCTAGCCTCCGTTTAGTATTGCATTCCCGGCCCTTCACCGAATAACAATCAGCGCATGTCTTCGACTGGAAAAGTCGTCTTGGGCCTCATTCAAATGACGTGCGCCGAAGAACCGGCCAAGAATTTGGATAAGGCCGTCTCCAAGATCGCCGAGGCCGCCAAGAAGGGCGCTCAGATCGTCTGCCTCCAAGAACTCTTCGGCTCGCGCTATTTCTGCCAGGTGAACGACAAAAAATTTTTCTCGCTCGCGGAGGCCGTGCCGGGGCCGTCGACGGAGGTGCTCGCCAAGGCCGCGAAGGTGAACGGCGTCGTCGTGGTGGCCTCGCTCTTTGAAAGTGATTATGACCGAAGCCGGGTGCCCAACGAAGCTGGGCGGCTGAGGAAATACCCGGAGGCGGGAGCCGGAGGGTACAACACGGCTTGCGTTCTGGATGCGGACGGACGCTTTTTAGGCAAGTACCGCAAAGTCCACATTCCTGATGATTTGGAAAACCATTACTCAGAACTCTTTTATTTCCGGCACGGGGACCTGGGTTATCCCGTCTTTGAGACCAAGGTCGCCAAGATCGATCTCCCGCCACCCGGCCAGATCCGGCCGGACAT
>CAZWYB010000275.1:0-1167 GCA_964637745.1 uncultured Pseudomonadota bacterium | reverse complement strand
AAGGTTGCTGGGATCAATGGTTGCCGGAAGGCGCCCGGTCACTGGCCCTCCAAGGCGCGGAGATCATTTTTTATCCCACCGCCATCGGCTGGCCGAACAAACAACGCGAAGAGGAGATAGGCAAGGCGGAGTTCGATGCATGGGTCACGGTTCAACGCGGGCATGCGATCGCTAATACGGCTTTCGTTGCCGTCACGAATCGAACGGGCCTCGAAGATCATTTGCAGTTTTGGGGTGGGTCTTTCGTCGCCGATCCCTTGGGCCGCGTTTTGCAAAAAGCCTCTCATGATCAGGAAGAAATCATCCTCGTCGAATGTCCCATCGGGCGGATTGCCGAGGTTCGAAGGGATTGGCCCTTTTTAACCTGCCGCAGGACCGATCAATACCGACTCAAATGAATCCGATGCCTCGAGAATTGGGCTACCGCATGCCCGCGGAGTTCGAGCCCCATGAAGCAACCTGGCTTGCCTGGCCGCATAATCCCGATACGTGGCCAGGACGGATCAAGTTCATCCCGCCCATCTGGATCCAGATGATCAAGCCGTTGCACGTCCACGAGACCGTGCATCTTTGCGTGAATGACGCGGCGACGGAAGAGGTCGTGAAGGCGACGTTGCAGCGTCACGATATCGGCCGGAACGTCGTGATCCATCAAATTCCGACAAATGACGCCTGGGCGCGGGATCACAACGCGATTTTTTTGGCGCAGAGAGATGTAGGGGCGACACCGACAGGTGCTGCTAAAGCTGCCGGCCAGTCGCCCCTACTGGCAACCGATTGGATTTTTAATTCCTGGGGCAAAAAATATGGTCCGTGGGATCTAGATGACGTCGTCCCGCAGCACGTCGCCAAATACCTAAATATCCCCTGTATCGAACCGGGCATCGTCCTGGAAGGCGGTTCGATCGACGTCAATGGCCGCGGGACCCTGATGACCACCGAACAATGCCTCCTGAATAAAAATCGAAATCCCCACCTGAAAAAGACGGAGATCGAGCAATACCTCAAAGACTACTTAGGAATGACGAATATCCTCTGGTTGGGCGACGGCATCGTCGGCGACGATACGGACGGGCACGTGGACGATATCACGCGCTTTGTGAATCCCACCACCGTTGTAACCGTCGTGGAGGAGGATCCCGCCGATGAACACGGTCGAGTACTACA
>CAZWYB010000274.1:0-2457 GCA_964637745.1 uncultured Pseudomonadota bacterium | reverse complement strand
CCGCCATGGACGGCTTTCAGGTCCTTCCGATGGAAAAGGCGGCCCCGATCGGCGACATCTTCTGCACCGTCACGGGCAACAAGGGCGTCCTCCGAAAAGAGCATTTTGAAAAGATGAAGTCGGGCGCCATCCTCAGCAATTCGGGCCATTTCAACGTGGAAATCGATATCCCCGCTCTCGAGGCTCTTTCGAAAAACCAGAGACCTATCCGCGACTTCGTCGTCGAATACACGATGGGAGACGGACGAAAGATCAATCTTTTGGGCGAAGGGCGTTTGATCAACCTGGCGTCGGCGGAAGGCCATCCTTCCAGCGTCATGGATTTGAGTTTCGCAAACCAGGCCTTGTGCGCCGAACATATGGTCAAGCACGCAAAGACGCTGCAGAAGAAGGTCTATGACGTTCCCGAAGAGCTGGACAGAATGATCGCTGAGGTCAAACTCCGCCATTTGGGAATGAGCATCGATCGCCTGACTCCGGAACAGGAAAAATACCTCGCGTCTTGGAATGAGGGAACTTAGCGGAATGCCCAAAATCCTTCTTATCGAAGCGAACCCGTCTCATGCCCGTCTCATTCGCGATAGGCTTCGGGAGGACCTTCCGTCGACGTCCGTGAAGGCGGTCGCAACCCTCAAGGAAGGAATCCAGGTCATTGGAAACCGCCGGTTCGACTGCATTCTCACGGACGCCTATGCGCCCGACGGGAGCGGGCCCAAACTCGTCGAGAAATTACGAAAGGTTTCGGGAACGACACCGATCATCGTGGTGACCGGGCGCGGCGACGAACGCGTCGCGACGGAAATGATGCGAAGCGGCGCAAGCGACTATCTCCCGAAATCCCGATCCTCCCTCGAAGCCATTTCCGAGTTGGTGAAGAAGAACGTCGTGAAGAAGCCTTCTTACCGAAGCTCCTTTCTAATTCCCGCCCATGTCTTCGGGAAGATTCTCGACGAAGTTGAAGGCGTCGTCTCCGCGCGGGTGAGAAAAAAGATAAGAAAGATCCGAAAAAACGCCGAAAAGATCCTTCGAATTTAGTGAATCCCCTTGCCGTCTTTGGCGGAGACGGCCTTCAGCAAAGCTTCGACTGACGCCGCTTCGCAGACATCCGAATAGGATTTGCTGATCTGACCCAAGATTTCGCGGACCTCCGTGTACTTCTTTTCCTCATCGAAAAGCCGGCGCGCCTCATCCAACAGGGCCTTGGCCTTTTGCGTCCTCACCTCTTTCAGCCGGACCTGAAGACGCCTGGCCTGTTCCGCCTGAGGTGACGTTGGATTTTGCTCCGCGATCTGTTGCAGGAGGATTTCGGCCGCGTCGGGCACTTCCCCCGCATCCAGGGCCGTTTCGATATCCAAAAGCTGCAAGGAGACAAAATCTTTCTTGGCGCCGGAGTCTTTCGCCTTCGACTTCATGAGGTTGATGCGCTCCTTGGCCTTGTTGGCGATCTCGGTGTGTTGGGCGGATTCGATGACGATCTTTTGAAAGGCGGCCTTGGCTTCCTCATATCGCTTTTGGAGGAAAAGGAGATTCGCGAGATCGTATTGAAGTTTGAAGGTGTCGACCTGAGGAGAGAGCGCGGCGAGGGTTTCTCTTAAACTTTTGATGGCTTCGTCGAGATCCCCCATATCGGCAAGGGCCTGGCTGTAGAAAACTCGGACGACCGGCGGGATAGAGGTATCCGGATGGCCTTCCTGATACTCCTTATAAAGCTGCACCACCTTTTTATAGTTATGCCGCTCAAACTCACCGGAAATCTGGCCCTGGAGATCGGTCGGGCCTGGGCTTTCGGCCCACCCCTGTCGAAAGGTTAAAAAGGAAAGGAAAGAGACAAAAACCAGAAAACTCTTAATGACCTCTCGCACGATAATCCCTTCTTAGAGGTGCCTTTCATCGAGGCTTTCCTTGATCTTGTCAACATCGGACTTAGGGGTCTCTGGACCTCATCTTTGGGGTTTTGGGAGCCCAGTGACCAAAAGAATCAAGGGAGAGGTAGTAATTATTATTAATAATATCAATAAGTTAAACGCTCTTTGGAGATCGGATATTTGGCACGAGGGTTGCACAACTAGAAGTCGAGGAATCTCCGATAATCATTTTAAGGAGTCAGTGTGGGCGTTTCAGGTGTAAATAACAACGGAAGCAATAACCCGGTTTACGGACCAAATCTGGTCGGTACCTGCTCGGGATCGCCTACCCTCACGACCGATTCCACCACAGTCGAAACGACGACCGACGTCCCTACGACGGACGGCGGGACTGCCGGCAACGGCTCTATCCCTGGTCCTTCGGACGGGGCCGGCGGACCTTCCTTTGAACGCGGAAAATACGTCAAGAACCGGCTGGATGAGATCAATAAGCTGTTGAAACTGAAGGACAAGCTCGCCAAACTGGCCGGTAACGGGGCTAACGCGGCCCAAAAGTTGATCAATCAGATCGAACCAAGGGATCGGGAATCGG
>CAZWYB010000273.1:0-2471 GCA_964637745.1 uncultured Pseudomonadota bacterium | reverse complement strand
GGCGACGCGTGATCGACGATGAAGCCGATGATCTCGCGCCATTTCATCTTGATCTGTGGGCTGATTTTTCTCCAAAAGACCTGGAAGAAGATCGAGTTCGGACGTTGTGCCTCGTCGGCCAGCAAAAGGAGAAAGTCGACGATGATCGGGATATGTTTTCGAAGTTCCTCTTCGTCTTGTGGTTCGGAAGAGCCTTCTTTCATGAAATCCATGATCGTTGTGACGATGTTGGTCCAGTTGTTAAGACGCTCTGCCAAGCGCTCTCCGTGGAGTCGATCGTCTTTTAAGGTGTCGAGGCCCCCTGGCCATTGGATGAAGTAGTCGGTGAGCGCCTTTAAGGTCGTATTCGAAAATCTCTTCCAAGGCTCGGGCATGCCGGCAAAAGAGAGCCCAGTATCCGGCTTCTCGCCGTCGATCGGGCTCGGGAGGTGCGTGAGCGGA
This sequence comes from uncultured Pseudomonadota bacterium, assembly GCA_964637745.1. Taxonomy (GTDB): domain Bacteria; phylum UBA10199; class UBA10199; order JACPAL01; genus CAZWYB01. The sequence continues at coordinate 2,030 of CAZWYB010000273.1, read as the reverse complement.
CTGATCGTGACGATGATTTGGCGGCGGAATTCGATCGGAACAGGTGGTAACAGGTCTTCCTGCCCTTGAAGGGGTGCCAAAATCGGATGGGCCAGTGGGGTGGTGGCGGACATCCTGAAGATTTCTTCGAGCAGGGCTTGAGAGGGGCGTTGGATTTTCTGAGAGAAGAGTCCTTCAATCGAGGACTCAATCCCATCCAACAGATGAGAAGGGGCTGCCGGTTGGAGGGCGAAATGGAGATCTCCCAAGGCCTGCATCTGATACAGCAGGTGGACGGGTTGATTCAGGGCATAGAGGCCGCTGACCACCTGGACCATGTGGGTTATGGCGGGGGAGGTCATATTGGATAAATATTCGTCCACTCAAGAGAGAAGTTGTGTTTAAAAAAGCCCTATTTTTAAGGGTTTAATTCCTTAAGAAATCCAGTTGACTCCTCAGCTCCAGCCGCTACAAATGGCCGGCGTGTTTAAGAAAGTTCTCATCGCCAACCGAGGGGAAATCGCCATCCGCGTGATGCGCGCCTGCCGGGAGCTCGGCATCCAGACCATCGCCGTCTATTCGGAGATCGACCGCTCGGCCCAGCATGTCCGTTTTGCGGACGAGGCTTATTGCGTGGGCCCGGCCCCGGCCAAGGAGAGCTATCTCGTCTCCGAAAGGATCCTGGAGGCGGCTCGGCGCTCTGGCGCCGAAGCCGTCCACCCGGGCTACGGCTTTCTCTCGGAGAATGCCGATTTTTCGGACGAGTGCCGAAAGGCGGGGATCCAATTCATCGGCCCAAAGGGCGATTCGATGCGGATGTTGGGCGACAAGCTCGCCGGCCGCAGGACGGCGGATAAGGTGGGCGTCCCGGTCGTTCCCGGAATCAAGGACCCTTTAAAAGACGCGAGCGAGGCGAAAAAGATCGCCGAGAAATTCGGTTACCCCGTCCTTTTGAAGGCGCGTGCCGGCGGCGGCGGCAAGGGGATGCGCAAGGTCACTAAGCCGGAGGAAATGGAGACGGCATTTCGTTTAGCCTCGGCCGAGGCAGCGTCGTCTTTTAAGGACCCGGCCCTTTATTTGGAAAAATATGTCGAGGAACCCCATCACATTGAGGTCCAGATTTTGGGCGACCGCCACGGCAACGTCGTCGCCTTGGGCGAGCGCGAGTGTTCGGTCCAGCGGCGCCATCAGAAGATCATCGAGGAGTCTCCTTCGCCCTACGTGGCTTCGGAGACCAGGGCCAAGTTGTTGGCGGCTGCAGTGACCTTAGGCAAAGAGGCCAAGTACGAGAACGCGGGGACGATGGAATTTTTGGTCGACAAAAATCAGAACTATTACTTCCTGGAAATGAACGCGCGATTGCAGGTCGAACACCCGATCACGGAGCAGGTGACGAATATCGATTTGGTCCGCGCCCAGTTGCGGATCGCCTGCGGGGAAAAATTGGAAGATATCTTGCCGAAAGACCGAGAGCCCCGCGGCCATGCGATTGAATGCCGCATCTATGCCGAAGACCCCGACATGGACTTCATGCCGTCGCCGGGAAAGATCCACCGTGCGCGGAGCCCCGAGGGCAACTGGGTGCGCGTGGATTCGGCGGTCTCGTCCGGCACCGTGATTTCCATCTACTACGATCCCATGATCGCCAAGCTCATCACCTGGGGTCGGGACCGCGAGGACGCGATCTTAAGGATGGAGCGGGCCTTGAAGGAATACCAGATCGTCGGCGTGAAGACGAACATCGCCTTTCACGAGGCCGTTTTGAATCATCCCGACTTCCGTAAAGGCCACTACGATACCGGGTTTGTGGAGAAGAACATGGCCGAGCTGAAGAAGAAGACGCAGGAGGGATTCGAGGACGTCGCGGCGATCGCGGCGGTGATTCATCAGGCGCGTCGCCAAAGCGTGTCAATCGTGTCCGGACCGAAATCCGCCGAAACCTCGCCGTGGAGGTTGTTGGGAAGAAAAGAGGGGATGAGAGGATGAAGTTGGAGGCATTGGTCGGAGCGGGAAAAAAGATCGAGGTTGAGCGCCTCGAAGAGGGGCGCTTT
>CAZWYB010000272.1:0-2495 GCA_964637745.1 uncultured Pseudomonadota bacterium | reverse complement strand
CGTCGAAGAGCTGCATCATGTCGCCGATGTGGGAGATGGGGACGCCGACCTTGCCCACCTCGCCTCGGGACATGACATGGTCCGAGTCGTAGCCCGTCTGGGTGGGCAGGTCGAAGGCGACCGAGAGTCCGGTTTGGCCCTTCGCCAGATTGGTTTTATACAGCTCGTTCGAGGCCTTGGCGGAGGAGTGCCCGGAATAGGTGCGCATGAGCCATGGAGATTCGCGTTCCATAATTAGACCTTAGAAAATTTGTTTCCGAGGGTCAAGAAGCGCGGTGACGCAGGCGTTTCCGGTATTCTTCGGGGATGGCGGTCTCGCCGGTACTGTTCAAGCGCTCCGGGAGGTAGTAAGTTCGATAGATCGCCGCCGCCTGGCCTTCGATCGTCTCATAGCGGATGGACCCAAGAGGGACGGTGGCATTGATGGTGGCAAGAGAGCTTCCCCGGCGACCGGCGACGATTTCCTCTGTTTCGATCGAAAAGTGACCGCTGCCGGCGATTCGACGGAAGACTTCCTTCAGATCACCTTCGTTGTTCAGGTCGACCGAAGGCGATGCGTACTTGGGCATTTTAGACGCCACTTCCGATACCCGAATTTTGCCGCTGATGGGCAATGTCTGAGGCGAATAGAAAGTCAGGAGGGATCGGCAGAGCCCCAAAAATCCGACGAAACCCAAGTCACCGCGGTTTCCCGTGTCCTTGAGAAAGAGAACGCGGCTTCTTCCCAGGGGAAAGCCCGGACCGATCTCCAAATAATGCATGCCCGACAAGAGCACTCCGTATCCGAACAGGACCGAGTCGCCATAGAGCTGCGAGAAATGGAGGCCTCTCCCGTCTTCATTGACGAAGACCGCATGCGGGAGGTCTTGTCTGGCGCCGGGAAAGTTCGTAAGGGCCAGATACCACGAAAAGGTCCGGCCGGGCGTCAAGGTGGTGCGCGTGTTTGCGGAGAGGTTTCCGGTCATTTCCGCAAAGTGTTCCCTTTCCCTTTGTTGTTGGATCTTGACCTCGTCGTCTTCCCGACCGGTGGTGAATCGGGCGGTGGCATCGCGCGAGACACGGGATTGGTATTCGCGGTAGTGGGCGGCGAGCATCTGGGCGTCTTCCGTCATCCGCCGCGCGGACGCGACGAAGTCCCGGTAGACTGAGGACGACAGCGTCAACGGCGTCTGATGAATGCTCCTCCATTGCGGGCCGATCTTTGGGAATGCGAGACCGACGTTGGTGCTGTTGAACCCATCCAAGGCCGCGGAGAAGGCCCTCTCCATCGATCCGAAACGGACCAAGGCGCCCAGAGGGGCCATCAGAGGACTTTGAATCGGATAATTGATCATTCCCGGCGAGAATTCGCCAGGAATGTTGGGAGGTTGCTAGGAATGTTTCTTGATCAGGAGCCGCCTCTCGATCTCGAAGATTTTCTCCGGAATTTTCTCCTTCCCCAGGTCCTTTTTATCGTTTTCTTTGAGGAAGAGATCGGTTCCGAATTTTTCCAGGGCCTCTTTCGGGCGGATGTTCTTGACCCCAATCAACTGTAAAGTCACTATTCCCACATTGAGGGGCCGCGCATCCCCTCCGGGGATACTGGTTCCGATATCCAGTACACGGCTGATGGCGTAGACCGTATCGCCGGCATAAGCCGGCTGGGTGTGATAGCCCTCGGTGTAACCCAGATCCCAGATCGCGTTTTCGCTGACGTCACGCGAGGCGAGGCCCGCCAACCAAGAGAACACCAAGCCGCCGTAGATGATCGGTTCACCGGACATGGGACCGCTGCGCGCGGTGGAGTAGAGGCGGTCGTAGTGGAGCGGGTGCGTGTTCATGACCCGATAGGTCCAGGGGATGTGCTCCTGGGTCATGGTACGGCCGTTGGCGTGGACGATGATATCACCGACATTGAAGTCTTCAAAGTAGGTCCGTGTGCCTGTAAGGTTTGTCGGGTACTTGCTGGAGGTCTGTGGGATCTGCAGGACGATATCGGTGACGTTTTTCATCTCCGGAAACGGCTGCCCGGAGACGGTGGACGGTTCGCTTTTTTTGCCCGCCGGAGCGACCATGATCTTGCGGTCGTATTGGAGCACGAGCTCGTTCGCCTGATTCAGGGCGATCGTGCGGATCGTCACGATGCCCGGTTTTCCTTCGCCTTTTTCCTGGCGCTTCAAGACCTTGGTGAGCGCTCGGAGCGTATCGCCTGGGTAGACTGTCTTCAAGAAATGGACGTCGTAGTATCCGAGGTTCGCGATGGCCTTCTCCGAGTCGTTCTGAACGCCCAACGAAAGGGCGACGTTCATGACCATGAGAGGGGAGACGGCCAGGTCTTTAAAGCCGTGGGCCTTGGCGAATTCGGCATTCAGATACAGAGGATTCGCCTCCATGAAATTTGTGGCGAATACCACCGCAAAGGCGCGGTCGATCGTGATTCCGCGCTGATGGGCGAAGGCCTCGCCCTCGAACAAATCCCCAAGGACGGGGCCCTATTGAGGGTCATTTGTGTTGTG
>CAZWYB010000271.1:0-2515 GCA_964637745.1 uncultured Pseudomonadota bacterium | reverse complement strand
CCCGCCTTGCGTATGTGTTTCGCCCCGATGGTTTTTTTCAAATTCAAACCGACGTGGCTCTGCAACGTCGCCAATCATACGCTGGTCGGGCGTTACTACGCGGAAGAAAAGCATCCCATTAGCCAGATCCTTTTCTGGATCTATGACCCCATCTGCCGTTTCGTCTTGAAGCATCGGAAACAGACATTGATCGCGGCCGGCCTCTTGCTGCTCTCTACGATCCCGGCCTACCTGCATTTAGGCTCCGAATTCATGCCGCCGCTGAACGAAGGGGCCATCCTTTACATGCCCACGACCCTGCCCGGCATTTCCGTGACCGAGGCCGAGAGACTGCTGCAGGTGCAGGATCGTATCCTCAAGACCTTTCCGGAGGTTGATTTGGTTTTTGGAAAGATCGGACGGGCGAACACCTCGACCGATCCGGCGCCGTTCTCGATGGTGGAAACGACCGTCGTCCTGAAACCCGAGTCGCAATGGCGCACGGTCAAGCGATGGTACTCCTGGATGCCGGAGCGCTATCATCGATTTTTTCGCCATTTTTGGAGCGACCGGATCTCCTGGGACGAGTTGATCGACGAGATGGACCGAAAAATGCAGATCCCCGGTTGGACGAACGCCTGGACGATGCCGATCAAGAACCGGATCGACATGCTCTCCACCGGCATCCGGACTCCGATCGGCATCAAGATCTTCGGGGCGGACTTAAAGAAAGTCGAAGAGATCGGCCAAGAACTCGAGCCGATCCTGAAAACAGTCAGAGGCACACGCAGTGTGTTCGCCGAGCGCGTCGCCGGCGGCTATTTTCTCGACTTCGACCTGAAGAGGGAGGAGCTGGCGCGTTACGGACTTACGGTCGACGACGCCCAGGCGATCATTACATCGGCCATCGGCGGCGACGAGATGACGACGACGGTCGAGGGCCGCGAGCGCTACTCGGTGAACGTCCGTTACGCGCGGGAACTGAGGGACGACCTGCCGAAACTCGAACGGGTCTTGGTTCCCACGCCTTCGGGCGCCCAGATCCCCTTGAAGGCAATCGCCGACCTGAAGATCCGGACGGGTCCGTCGATGATCCGCGACGAAAACGGGATGCTGGCCGGTTATGTCTTCATCGACATGGCGGGACGAGACATCGGGGGCTACGTCGAGGAGGCCAAGAAGGTCGTCCGCGAGAAACTTCAACTCCCTCCCGGTTATACCCTGCAATGGAGCGGACAGTACGAGAACATGGAGCGCGTCCGGGAGGGAATGAAATTCATCCTCCCGCTGACCCTCTTTCTGATCTTCGTCCTCCTCTACATGAACACGCGCTCCATCACGAAGGCGGGGATCGTCCTTCTGGCGGTCCCTTTCTCGCTCGTCGGGGCCGTCTGGTTCCTCTTCATTTTGGGTTACCACATCTCGATCGCGGTCTGGGTCGGGATGATCGCCTTGATGGGCCTCGACGCCGAAACCGGCGTCTTCATGCTCCTCTTTCTGGATCTCTCTTATCAGGAAGCGGTCGATCACGGGAAAATGCGCAACAAGGCGGACTTGACCGAGGCCATCATTCACGGCGCGGTCAAGAGGGTCCGTCCCAAGATGATGACGGTGGCGGCGGCCTTCATCGGGCTGCTTCCCATCATGTGGTCGCTCGAAACCGGGTCCGACATGATGAAACGGATCGCCGCTCCGATGATCGGCGGCTTGGTCACGTCATTCGCGTTGGAGCTGCTGATCTATCCGATCCTTTTCGCGATCTGGAAGGAACGGGGCTTGGAAGATTAGTCCTCAATTCGGGGCAAGCAGGATCTTCTTCATTGCAGGGACAACGTCTTCTCCGTCGCATTGTAGGCGAAGAGGTTTCCGAAACGTCCCCAGGCGACCAGCGACATGAAAGTCCGGTTGTAGTTCTCCGTCGGCATTTTCATGGCGATCATTTCGAGAATGAGTTCCGCGTCGATGCGACGGTCTTCCCGCTTTTCCAACATCTCCTGAACCTGCCGGAAGAGACCCAGTTGGAGGATGCGGTCGCGCCAGAGTCCCTGGCGCTCCTTGGGTTTCGCCTTCACGAAACGCGAGCCGTCCACCGTCAGGGCGACGGCGTCTCTCGGCGTTTCGACGAATCCCAAGATCTCGGCCGCCTTGACCGTCGTGATGATCCGGCCGAATTCCTGGCCGAGATCGGAGGAAATCTCAAAAACCTCGCCCTTGCCGCCGTGGGCGTCGAGGTATTCCAGAAGGCCGACGATGTTGTTCGGAGAGACGTTGGGGATCGGCTCCAGATACGTCCCGGCCGCGCGGGTCGGTGGGATGTCCGGCATCTCGGACCCGGTGATGATGTCGTGGATCTGGTCGACCAATTTGAGGAGCTCCCAAGACCGGTAGTCGCGCGGGCGTGGCAGGGTGTTTTCGATGACGGAAAGGATCCGCCCCGGATTGGCCCCGAGCACCACGATCCGGTCCGCCATTTAAGCCACTTCCTTGATGTCCTGGCTTACCATCGGGATGGAACACCGGTTCCCATTCTGTTTTT
>CAZWYB010000270.1:0-2576 GCA_964637745.1 uncultured Pseudomonadota bacterium | reverse complement strand
TGGGCGCGGATTTGCGACTGCTGGTGCGCCGGGAAGACGTCGATGATGCGGTTGACCGTCTGAACGGCGTTGTTCGTGTGGAGCGTCGCGAAAACGAGATGGCCGGTCTCCGAAATGGTGATGGCCGCGGCGATCGTCTCCAGATCGCGCATTTCGCCGATGAGGATGACGTTCGGGTCTTGGCGCAGGACATATTTGAGGGCGTCCGCGAAGCTCTCCGAATCCCGTCCGATCTCCCTTTGCGAGAGAAAAGATTTTTTATGGCTGTGGACGAACTCGATCGGGTCTTCGATCGTGACGATGTGATGCCGGTAATTGACGTTGATCAAGTCGAGCAGCGAGGCGAGCGTCGTGGACTTTCCCGATCCGGTCGGCCCCGTGACCAGCACGAGTCCCCGAGGTTTCTTGATGAATTGCAGGGCGGCCTTCGGCACGCCGAGGGATTCACAGGACGGGATTTCATACGGAATATTACGGAAAGCCCCCGCGACGCTGTCCATCTGGCGGTAGATGTTGGCGCGGAAGCGGCAGAGCCCCTCGACCGAAAAGGAAAGATCGATCTCGCATTTCTGCTCGAAGGACTTAATCTGTTCCGGCGTGAGGATCTCATAGCAAAGGCTGCGGGCGGCGCTTTCGCTGCAGGCGGCCTCCGAAGAAAGGGGGCGTAGGGTTCCGTCGATCCGGATTTGGGGGGCAGAGCCGGCCGCGATGTGAAGATCGGAGGCCTTGTTGTCCATCATGACGTGAAGGAGCTCTTCCAGGCGCTTCATGTTCCGCCCATGATAGCACGCCGTCTTTCTCCATGGCCAAGAAGATTTGTAAACGACATCCGATACAGGAAGCTTGGATCGGGGTGCGTTTGTGCGCTATACTGCCCCCAATCGTCATGGGAGGTGCCCGAGATGCAGCCGCTCCAGGCCGATCACAATCTCATTCAAACGCTTGCGGAGGACATGGTCAAGGCCGGCATCATCACGCCGTCCCAGCTCGCGGTGGCGCGCGTCAGCCAACAAAATCTCGGTGAAGACCTCGGGAAGGTCCTCGTTCAAAAGGGTTTCGTGACCGAAGAGCAATTCCTGCATTTTTTCGCGAAATCGCTTTCGATCCCCTATGTTTGCCTCAAGGAGGCAAACGTCGATCCCAATCTGCTCAAGTCCGTGCCCGTCCATCTTTTGCACCGGTATCATGCGCTCCCGTTCCGCCAGGAGAACGGCAAAATTCTGGTCGCCATGTCGGAGCCCGTGAATGCCGGGGCCTTGGAAGACCTAAAGGCCGCTTTGCACATGGACTTGACTCCCGTCTTGGCCTCGGCCGCTGATATCGAAGCGGCGATTCATCAAAGCTCGGGACAGGGACGGGCCTCGCGACAAAAATCCCTCGAGCTGGTCGAGGCGGTGGATCTTTCCAATCATGAGGCGCACGACCACCCCAGAGCGGGCGAAGGGGAGAATTTGGAGAAAATGGCCTATGGCCCCAACGTCATCCTGGTCGTCAACGAGATCATCGCGAGCGCGTTCGAAGAGAAGGCGTCCGACATCCATCTGGAGCCGACGACCCAAGGGGTCCGTGTCCGTTACCGGATCGACGGATTTTTGGAGGAACGGCAAAGGCTCCCGAGGTCCATGCTCCTCCCCGTAGTCTCGCGGCTGAAGATTTTGGGGAAAATGGACATCGCGGAACGCAGATCCCCGCAGGATGGCAGGATGAGGCTCAAGATCGGAGGTGCTGCCGTCGACCTCCGCGTTTCCACCTACCCGACGTTATACGGCGAAAAGGTGGTGCTGCGTCTTCTGGTGAAGGACGCGGTCATCGGCGTCGAGTCCCTGGGATTCAATCCGAAGGACCGAAAGACGTTCACGGACCTGGTGACGCGAAGCCACGGCATCTTTTTGGTCACCGGTCCGACGGGTTCCGGAAAATCCACCACGTTATATGCGGCGCTTTCGTGGATCAATTCGCCGGACAAAAATATCATCTCGATCGAGGATCCGGTGGAAAGCGAAATTACGGGGATCAACCAGGCCCAGATCAATCAAAAGGCCGGATTGACGTTCGCCTCAGCCCTGCGGTCGATCCTGCGCCAGGATCCCGACGTCATCATGATCGGCGAGATCCGCGATGCGGAGACCGCCCAGATGGCGGTCCGCGCGGCGATCACGGGGCACTTGGTCCTCTCCACCCTCCATACGAACACGGCCGCCGGCGCGATCTCGAGACTGATCGACCTGGGCGTCGAGCCCTTTCTCCTGTCGTCGGCCTTGATCGGAGTGCTCGCGCAGCGTCTGGTCCGCAAGATTTGCGTTTCGTGTCGGAAAGAGATCGACCCCGAGCCGGAGAAGTTGGGGTCGTATGGGACCCTCCTTCGGAAATCCTATCGAGGCGAGGGGTGCAAGGATTGCCGGATGCGCGGCTATACCGGACGCATCGGCATCTTCGAGCTCGCGCCCATCGGGGAGGCCGTCCATCAATTGATCAACCAGAAGGCGTCCGATGAATTGATCGAGCAGGAGCTGCGGGGCTTGGGCGTGAAGGCGATGATCGAAGACGGTTTGGACAAGGTCGACCAAGGTATCACG
>CAZWYB010000269.1:0-2589 GCA_964637745.1 uncultured Pseudomonadota bacterium | reverse complement strand
TCCCGATAAATACGTGGATGTCATCCGCAGGGAGATCAAGTCCGACCGCGGTGAGTTTCAAAAAATCATGGGCGAAGAGGGTGGCAACGAGAACGACGAGCTGTACGAAAGCAGCTTCCGCGACGACGATGGTGTTGATGAATTGATCACAAAGATCAAACTTGATAAAGATTTCTAGATCGAAGTAACCTCCCGCACTCCGTGAAAACCTACTACATCAAGACCTTCGGCTGTCAGATGAACGAGCACGACTCGCAGAAGATGTCGGCTCTGCTTCGCCTCAAAGGCTACGCAGAGTCTGCCGACGCGGGAAGTGCGGACCTCATCGTCGTCAACACCTGCAGCATCCGGGAAAAATCCTATCACAAGGCGGTCTCCGAGATCGGGCGCATCGGCAAGAAGGAGGAGTTCGAGGGAGGAAAAAAGCCGGTGATTGCGGTGACCGGTTGTGTCGTTTCTCACGACGGCGAGGCGATCCTCAAAAAGTTTCCCTTCGTCGATGTCGTCTTGAATCCCGACCACATCGCCTCATTGCCCGATCTGGCCCTCAAGTCGGAAGAAGAGGGAGGGCGTTTTGCCAAGATCGATTTCACCGACATATCCGATTACGAGTTTCCGACCCCGATCCTTCCATCCTCCGCCGCCAAGGCTTACGTTACGATCATGAAGGGCTGCGACAACACGTGTTCTTTTTGCATCGTTCCGTTCACCCGCGGAGGGGAGGTCTCGCGCGCGAGCGGCGACATCATCGATGAGATCCATAGGTTGGAAAAGCAGGGCGTCCGCGAGGTGATGCTCTTGGGACAGAACGTCAATTCCTACGGCAAAGGGCTTCCGGAAAAGACGACCTTCGCCGGCCTTCTCCGCCGGATCGACGAAGAGACGACGATCGATCGGATCCGATACACCAGTCCTCACCCGAAGGATCTTTCCAGGGAGTTGATCGCGGAGTACGGCCGAAACGGAAAGCTGTGCCCGCATATCCATCTCCCCGTGCAGTCCGGTTCGGATCCGGTTCTGAAACGCATGCGTCGGTCCTACACGCGTGCAGTATACCTCCGGAAAGTGGAGGCGCTTCGACGGACCCTGCCCGACGTAGCGATTACCACCGACCTCATCGTCGGCTTTCCGGGCGAGACGGAGGCAGACTTCGAACAGACACTGTCGCTCATTAGCGAAGTCGGATATGACGCCAGTTACTCGTTCAGCTATTCTCCCCGTCCTAAAACGGAGGCGGCGGGCTTCATCGACGACGTGCCGGACGAAGAGAAAAAAGAACGGCTCCGGAAGGTCCAGGAATTGCAGGAGAAAATTTCGCTCGGGAAAAACCGTGAGCGCATCGGTCGCATCGAAGAGGTTTTGGTGGAAGGCCCTTCCCTGGAAGGCCGAGACCAGTCTATGGGGCGCACCCCTCATGGGCGCATCGTAAATTTTAATAGTGGTGGAAATCCGGCGGGTGCTATACTGAAAGTGGAAGTGACGGATGCGTCGCCGTATTCGTTGAAGGGGAGGATTCCGACGTGTTGATCGAAATGAAGGTGACGGGGCTGACCATCGACCCCTTCACGAACATGCCCATCATCATCCTGAAGGATCTGGACGAGAAAAGCGCCCTCCCGATCTGGATCGGGCTGATCGAGGCGTCCGCCATTGCGACCGAGTTGGAAAAGATCAAACTCGCGCGTCCCATGACTCATGATCTCATGAAAAACGTCCTGACGACGCTGGGCGTCACGGTCCGCAAGGTGGAGGTCAACGACCTGGCCGACAATACCTTCTATGCGCGGATCTATTTGGAGACGGACGGGAGCGAGCATGTCATCGACTCCCGGCCTTCGGCCGCCATCACCCTGGCTCTCCGGTTCAACCACCCAATTTACGGCCACCGCAAGGTGATCGAAAAATCGCGGCAGATCGACCTCGCGAAGGAAGGAAAGGAGGGGGACAAGGGGGAAAAGGAAAAATGGACGGAATTCCTCGAAAACCTCAGCCCCGAAGATTTTGGCAAATACAAGATGTAAGTCTGAGGTCCTCTTTTGGCTGCCGGTGTTCGTTTACGCCGGCTTTCTTTTTTATCTGTCGTCGCTGCATCACCCCCACGTTCCCCGCTTCCCGAATTCCGATAAGTTTTATCACGCGATTCTCTATGCGGGTTTTGGTTTTCTGTTCGTTCGCGCGCTCCGGCCCGTCCAAAGGCATTGGACGGGGATGACGATCGTCCTGACGGCCTGTCTCGGAGCCGTTTTTTATGGGGCGACCGACGAATTTCATCAACTTTTTGTGTCGGGAAGGACGGCCGATCTCCTGGATCTCGCCGCGGATGCGGTCGGCGGGGTCTTGGGCGGAAGTCTTTTTCTGATCTGTCGCTATGTCGAAAAACGATTCCGTAAGGGAAAAATTCAGGGAAACACTCAAGCGCTGGCGTCTCTTTGATCCCTCCGAAGGGCTTTTGGTCGCCGTGTCGGGAGGGATCGATTCGGTCGTTTTGCTTCACCTCTTCACCTCGCTCCCGACTTCTTTACGTCCTCGGATTCATGCGGCCCATTTCAACCACCGTCTACGTGGAAAACAATCCGACGCCGACGAACG
>CAZWYB010000268.1:0-2654 GCA_964637745.1 uncultured Pseudomonadota bacterium | reverse complement strand
CGTCTCCAGCTCAAGAAGATGGAGATCAATCTTAGAAAAAATCCGGGCGTCGAAAAAATGCGGGCCCGCGTAGTGTTCGCCAAAAACTTCTTTGTCCCTTTGGGAAACGACGGGCGGAAGTTGATAGAGATCCCCGATGAAGATCATCCTCAATCCCCCGAAAGGGAGATGACTCTCCTTGCGGACGGACTTGAGGAAGGCGTCCATGCAATCCAGGAGATCAGACCGGAGCATCGAGACCTCGTCGATGACGAGGGCGTCCAGTTCGCAGTAGAGATCGTCGCCCTTTTCCCGCAGCACGCGGCCGGCGAGGCGTTTGGCCTCCTTGACGGTGATGCCGGGCTTGAAGCCGAAGAAGGAGTGGACGGTTTGCCCGCGCACATTGACGGCGGCGACTCCCGTCGGTGCCAGAACGGCGACCCTTTTCTTCGTCGTCTCCCGGAAATGGTTGAGGAGAGTGGACTTTCCGGTTCCGGCCTTGCCGGTCAGAAAGACGTGGGCCGTACCATTTTCGAGAAGATCCAGGGCGCCCAGAAATTCTTGCGTGAATTGAAGCGCTACTTCACCCACTTCGCGCACACCTTTTTGAAATTACAAAACCGGCAGGTTTGTTCGTTCTCTGTAAAGGGAAAATCTTCCTCTCGCGCTCTATTTTTCTCTGGGTCCGTCAGGGCCTTCTTCATGGCGGCGACCGAGTTGCGGATGTAGTGCTTGGCGAAGTCCATCTTGGCCTCGATCATCTTCCTCACCGTCGATTTGCCGGTGTTGACGTTGCACTCGATCGTCTGAATCGTCTCTGTGGGGATCTTGAAGTGCTCCTTGGAGAACATGCCATAGCAGTCGAGCTGGATTTCGTTGTCGACGTCTTCAGATTTTCCGGTTTTCCAATCGACCACCTTCAACCCTTCGCTGTCTTGATAGGCAAAATCGATCTTCACGTAGACGAGCGAGCCCTCGAAGTTGAAGGTCTGCATTGTTTCGATCAAGACCCAATTCTCAACGGGGATCGGTTTGGCCATCGAAGGAAAGACGATGTTGGCGAAGTTCGTAAAGCAACGGCGGGCGTTGTCGTGGATCTCGGCCCATTTCTGGTCGGAAATATTTTGCTCGTACTCATGTTCATAGAAGCCCATGGCCTTGCCCGGCGCCTCTCGGTAGCGGTGGTCCCGAGAATCGCGGAAATCCCGCCGCATGCGCTGGGTGATTTGGTCCAGAAAGACCTCGGTCGGCATCTCGTGCGTCGTCTGATAATGCTTCAGGGCGTTTTCGATCGTGTGATGGACGACCTCGCCCAACCACATGTGGCGGCTTTTTAAATTTTTGAGGACATAGCGCTCACGAACCTTGGGATCAGACCGGGCATCCCACCCTCCCCAAGACCCGTAATGATGATAAAAATATTGACGGGGACATTCGCGGAATTTTTCGTCGCGGGACTTCGACCAAGAAAAGGTATTTTGAAGCGTTCCCACTTTAAAGAGCCAGGTAACCCACTATTTCACCCTTGTCTAGCCATCCCCCCTCTGTTAGCTTTTTGCCGATGCCGAAATTCATGTCCCGATGCGCCGCCGCCTTGCTCGGTCTGATCGTAATTTCCGCCGGCGGAGCGGCGTTCTCTCAGGAATATCAAAAATTCCGGACGACCTCCTACGCCAATCTCGCCCCGGGGGAAGTGGATAATGAGGCGGTCAAGAACTATCCCGTCAAGATCGGCTTCGTTTCGGAATCCGGCATCCCCTACGCCGGCGTCTACGTGCGGGTCTTCAACGCCTCGGGCATCGCCGTATTCAAACATCTCTGCGAAAAACCCCTCCTCTTCCTGCAACTCCCCCCGGGTGATTACAATGTCGTCGCGGTGGACCGAAAGAAGGTGACGCGCCTCAGGCCCTTCACCGTGAGGAATGAAGCGGGGACAAGGACGGCGCTGGAGCTCACATGGCCAAAATCGGTTGTTGGATATTAGAGCCTGTTAGCGACGCAGGAGTTTACAGGCTCTTATGCCGCAAAGCGGCGCTAGAACTTGTCCTCCTCGGTCTCCTTATGTTTCCCCTTCGGGCGATCGCGAAGGAATTCGGCATCACCGACGCGGTCAAGAAGAAGAGCGGCGTAACTTATCTTTGCAGCGGCATCGGCGAATCCAAGGACGAGGCGCGCATGGCGTCGTTTCCCTTAAAGGTTGTTTTCGCGACCAACTCGGGCGCCCTCTATAGTGATGTCACCGTCCGCGTCTATAACGAACAAAACGAATCCGTTCTCGAAAGTTTCTGCGACGGGGCCTGGTTTCTGGTCCAAATCCCGCCGGGGCGTTATCGTGTGATCGGAGTCGATAAAATTAAAAAGGCCGAACGATCCTGCAACGTCACCGTTGGAAGCTCTCAAGTCCAATGCACGCTTCGTTGGGAAGACTAATTCGGAGGTAAATTCCCATGCTCTCTTATGATCTATCACCCGAACAAGAAATGCTTCGCCAATCCGTCCGCGAATTCGCAGAGGAAGAGATTCGTCCGGTCGCTCAGAAATTGGACGAAAAGGAAGAGTTCTCCTACGACTTGGTCGAGAAGATGGGGAAGTTGGGTCTTTTCGGCATCACCGTGTCCCCCGACTACGGCGGACAGGGTCTGGACGCCCTCTCCTATATCATCGCCGTCGAGGAG
>CAZWYB010000267.1:0-2654 GCA_964637745.1 uncultured Pseudomonadota bacterium | reverse complement strand
ATGTGCACGACCCCCTGATAGACGCTGTCGAGATCGAAGAGCGTGATCCCGAAATCCTTGCAGTTTCGGCGGAGCGCCTCCACCTGGGCGCGCGAGATTTCGTCCTTGATGTTCAGGCGGTCGACGGTCGGAATATTGTGATCCATCGTCGCGAAGGTGAGCCTCGGCTGCCGCACCTTCCGATTCGTCAGGCGCAGGCCTTCGAAGGCCTGCGGGCTCGTGACCTCATGGACCAAATGACGGTCGATATAAAGGAGGCTCGTACCGTCCGGCAGGTCGCTGACGACGTGCTTTTCCCAGATTTTGTCGAAAAGGGTCTTAGGCATCTCTTAATTTAATAAGATGCGCGGGAGGCGGATTTCAATCGGAATTTTTTAGGCCTTCTCGGCGCATTTCCCGCGGCAACAGAAGCTGTCCAAGGAGATACACCCGCCGCCGCCGATGACGACGGACAGCGCCATCGCCGCCAGCGCCAGCGGATATTCGAATCCATGGTTTTCCATGAAGAAGCCGTTCTTCAGATGGACGGTAATAATCGCCCCGATCATGATGATCGCGATGCCCGCAGCCGCCAACCGTGACAACGCACCCACGATCAGGCCGAGTCCTCCCAAAAATTCGCCGAAGGGGACGAGATAAGCGATGACGGTCGGCAGGCCCATCCCTGTCATCATCTGCACGGTTCCGGCTAGGCCATGGCCGCCGAACCAGCCCAACACCTTTTGGGATCCATGCATGAAGAAGATGATGCCCAGCACGAGACGGACCACCGTCAAGCCGCAGCACTTAAAGCCGTTCTGCTTGCATTCTTCTGCTCGCGTCATAGAGTCCCCCTTTTCCGGAGACGTATATCACGTTGCGCGCTCGTAGGCGAGTCCCAAGGGGGTTCCGACCTGAGGCCGCCGGATCTTCCAAATCCAGCCGTCGTAGATGTAATGGAGAAAGCTCGTGCTGATATAGAACAGGCCGAACGTTCCCGCCGAGGCCTTGTTCCAAATGAGATAGATGCCGCCCGCCGCAAGGCAGAAAAATGCGAACGACCAGCCGCCGTATTTCGAAATTTTTCCGAGAAACGTCGATGTGTCGTGGACATCGCCGTATTTTTTCTTCGCAAAGAGGCCGACGAAGGCGATGTATTCCACCGTGTGCGAGAAACTGAAGGAGGCGAAGGCCGTGACGAAATCGCGCGCGAAAAGGCCATATAAAAGGAGGATGGACAGGAGAAAGATATTTTTGGGGGCGAGCGGACCGCGCCGTTCCTCCCATTCGCCCTTGATGTAAAGGACGCTGACCACGACGGCCGCAGCCAGCGCCAGCCATTTCAGGATAACGACGGCATGGGTGTAGGGAGAGAGGTATCGGAGCGCATAGCTCGCCGGCCCTCCGATCGCGCTGACTTGCACCCTGATCGCCTCCGACGACAACAGGGCGAAGAGAAGAAAGAAGAACCACGAAAAGACGATGGAGCGGTCCAAAGCCGACGACCGGCCGCCGGCCTTCCGTGCATAGATCCGGAGCAAACCGATCTTCTGCATGAGGGTGTGATAAAAATTCCAAACCATCGAAAGGCCCATCAAGCCCAGCAGAAAGGGGCTGAACGTGAAAAAATAATAAGTCGTCTGGTAGCGGGCTGCGACAAAGGGCAAGATCAACATCCCGATCGGTAAGACGATGTACGAAATGCGGCGTTCCCCGAACGTTCGACGGTCGCCGTAGACCAAGACATGCGTCAGATTGCGATGGATGAAGTTGACGACCAGTACGACCGTGATGAGCCCCGCCACCCACGGCTCATCCAAATTCCAGAGGATCCTTTGCGGACCGACCCTCGCCGGCTCATGAAAATAAAAGAGGACAGTGAAAGCGGAGGCGACGACGATCCAGCCGAAGGCGAGAAAGACGAGATCGAAAACGGGCCCTTCGATCCAGTTTGATTTTGTCTCTTCGTTCGTCATCGATTTTGATTCAAGGGCCGAGATGCAAGAGCCACTCGGCGATCGGCCGGAAGACCAGTTCGTGCGAATGGTTGCTCACGAAGAGGTCGGCGTGCGCGAAGCGCAGCTTGTCCGTACCGACCACCAAGGTCTCTTTCACCTTGGAGCCCGACAGCTCCTCGGCGGAGAGGGCCGTCATCGCCGGAACGATGCCGTCCGCGTTCGCCACCACGCAGAGGAGCGGGCTCTTCACGCGTTTGAATTCTTCGCTGACATTTTTCCCGTCGATCAAGAGGTCCTTGCTGTGGATCCACTCGGCGATCTCCCGGTTCAAATGGCGGCTGGGATCCTCCACGGTTTCGAGAAGCAGATTCTTGTTAGACAGATCCACGATTTCCCGATGGAGGTAAAGTTTCATCAGCCGCGAGCGGAGGAGGGCGGTCGGGAGTTTTTGAAGGATTTTACGGGTGTGCGGGAGCGGGATCATGCCGACCAACGAAGGGGATGCGAAAACCACCCGCAGGAGGGGATGAACTTCCTCCCAACGCAGCGGTGCGCCCATGGCGACCAAGGCGCCGGCTTGATGGCGCGGCACCAGGGCCGTATAGATGAAGCTTAAGGTCCCGCCCAGGCTGCATCCGATCAAATCGGCCTTGCCCGTCCCGCTCTTCGAATGGGATACGATATGTTTCAAGGCGGCGTCGAGATCCGTCACCGCCA
>CAZWYB010000266.1:0-2686 GCA_964637745.1 uncultured Pseudomonadota bacterium | reverse complement strand
CGCAGAGACACGGGTTTTTTAAGGGCTTTACGCATAACGTCAAACTAATAGGGGAAAGTCGTTGACAAAAACAAGTCGAATATTAAATGATCGAGCTTCGGATGAACAAAAAAGACCTTAAAAAGTTCAAAGATCTCCTGGCCTCCCGTCGCGAGGAGATCCTCAAAACGGCCGATGCGACGAAGGATCAAGGCATGGGTTTTTCGGCCGATGATCTGCCGGACGAGGTCGATCTGGCGTCCTCCGAAGCCGAGCAGTCCATGAGCCTGCGGCTCCGCGACCGCGAGCGCATCCTTTTGAAGAAGATCGACAAGACCCTGAAGAAGATCGAGGACGGCACCTACGGCGTCTGCGAGCAGTGCGGCGAAGAGATTGGTTTGAAGCGCCTGGAAGCCCGTCCTGTCACGGATCTCTGCATCCGCTGCAAAGAAGAGCAGGAAAAGATGGAGCGGTCTTTTGCAGAGTAGGCGCTGAGTCGTTTCTTACCTGGCCGCGAAGGCCGTTCTCACCACGTCCAATTTGACTTCAATCGGTGGGTCTTCACCCGGGATCAGAGCGCGAATCTGGTTCGTTCCCAAGACTAAGCTACGCACGGGCACCGCGAATTCGTAAGTGCATTCGTGGCGGTCGCAGACCTCCGTCGTCATGGTGGTCGTGCTGCGGTCCGTCGTCTCGTTCCGGACCTCGATTAACGGGAAGTTTTCACATAGGAATCCGCGGACTGTGATGGCGTCGAACATCGTCTTGGCGCCTGTTTGCGGGCTGGTGAGGATGATGGTGCGGTCTCCTTCGCAGTCTCCTGCTTGGGCCGTCTGGAGTTCAAAGACTCCAACAAACGTTATCAAAATGAGAATTAACAATCTCACAACTCATATTATATTGAGTCTACAAATGGATAAAAAGTGGTTAATGAAATTAATTTGCCGCTTTGCGGCAGAGGCTTAAGCCGTCTTCTTCTCCGCAGCGCGGTCCTGCTCCAACTCGTAGGCCGAAGCCAGCGATGCGATTTTTCCCAGCAGGGAAGTGACGACGGAGAGGGCGTCGGAGTTTTCGCATTCGAGTTGGCTCGCGATTTTTTTCGTGTCGAGCTTGTGAAAGCAGAGGCAGGCAAACGACATCCCCGGAGCGTTCAGATTTTCCATCTCGTTCTTTTCTTCATGGATGCGGAAGAACGTGCCGACCGACTCGCCGCCGATCAAATAGACGACGGGTTCGATGGGCTTGTTTTGGTACAGGTCGGCCGTGGGGATTCCCTCCTGCAGGAGATAGGCGCTGACTTTGCGTCCGCCTTTCGACGATTCCAGCTTGTTCCGGAGCCTGCGGTTGAGCGACAGAATCTGCTGTCCGGATTCGATATGGGTCACGCCGAGTCCATAGGTCCCTGAATTGTTCTTGAGAAAGAGATAGGGTTCCCGCCGGATACCGTATTGGAGATACTTTTGGCGGATCCGCAGCAAAAGCCGGTCCGCGCTTTCTTGCAGGCGCTTGAGGCAAATGGCGTCGGTCAGATCGATGTCGGTCTCGACCGTCGTCATCGGAGACAGGAGCCAGGGATCGAGCCCGATCCTCGGGGCAAGGTCGTCGATCAACCGTTGATAGTGGTCGAAATGCTTGCTTTTCTGACGGCGATGCCAGCCCAACTGCGGCGATGGAAGCAGGACCTGCCGGAGGTCGTTCAGATAGGCCGGCATGCCGGTGGAGAGGTCATTGTTGACGAGGATCATGTCTGGAACGAAATCCTCGGTGCGTAAGAACCCCTCGCGCAAAAATATCTTTTGAACGGCGAGGGCGCCATATCCCTCGACTTCGACGGTGAAGGGATCGGGAAAGTTCGTCGATGCCGATCCGATGACGACCTCGAGGCCGGCGCCCGCCAGGATTTTTTTTAAGTGAGCGACGCTCTTCCAATAATGGGCATTGCGCGTGTGCTCCTCGGGCAATATCAAGACGCGCCGGACATCGGGATGCCAGGCCTGCAAAAAGTCGCGCATCTTGCGGGAGGCCTTTTCTGTGAACGTCTCGCACAGGTTGTTGAAGCCCGCGGGGAAGAGATTGGTGTCGACGACGCAGGTTTTGAAGCCGGCGTTCCGGATGTCCACGGAGCTATAGACCGGCGGCTCGCCGCCCGGAAGGTCGGCCAGCCGGGCGCGATACCATGCATTGATCTCGTCCGCATGGGATTGAATGCTCTTGGCGACGGCCTCAATCATAACGGCCTCCGTGAAAGATGCAGTCGTAGATGCCGCGAACTTCTTCGCGGATACCCTTCAGCTTGGGGAAAATCGGCTCTCCGTCGAAGTACCTCTCCGAAATCTGGCGTCCGATCTCCGTGTTCTCCCAAACCTCGTCGGTGGAACGCTCCAAGACGAGACGCAATCGGGTCTCCAACTGCCGAAGGAATAAGTAAGCATTCCGAAGGGTTTCGGCAAGACGGCGGTTCATGATCTTTTCCTTTGCCAGGGCGTCCATGGCTGAAATCGTGTTATTTATCCGCAAGTTGGGGTGATTTTTGCCGTGCAGGAGCTGGAGGTATTGAACGGAAAATTCGATGTCCACGAGCCCGCCACGCCCGGTTTTAAGGTCGTAACGTCCCGGCCTCTCTTGGGCGATTTCCCTCTCCATGCGGCCGGGGAGGTGGTCGATCCCCTGCGCCAGATTCCAATCTTCCTCTTCGTGATAGGCGATT
>CAZWYB010000265.1:0-2695 GCA_964637745.1 uncultured Pseudomonadota bacterium | reverse complement strand
ACCCAGAGAGAGTCTATCCTTGTTCTTGCGCCAATAGTCGTAGACGGCTTCGGTGGCATTACGCATGTGGCTCTGCGCCCAGGCCATTTCTTCGGCCTCCGTCCAGGCCCGCCCCGACATGTTCTGGATCGATTCCGCACGCGACGACGTCACACCGCCGCCGCTGATGAGGACGTCGGCGGGATCCAGCAGCTCGCCCGCGAGAACCCGGGAGACCAGAAGCGCCTCGGCCTCCGGCGTGTAGGGATGATTCGCCAAGGGATGAATGACCTGGCCTCTGAAGTTTCTGACGACGTCTTCATTGATGGTCCAGTGGGCGCCGGCCGGGACCAAGACGTCCGCGTCCTGTAGGAGCAGCTCGGCGGAGGTCATGTTGGGCCGGCGGATATCCTTAAGGGCCGCCTTCTTTAGCGTGTACGCCTCGATGCCCAAGAGATCATCCCGGCTTAATCCTTCCGGATTAAACCAGGCCTCCTTCGCTCCGCAAATCCCCAAGACATGCTCACCCGCCTCTTGCATGAGAAGGGCGTACTTCATGCCCGCATTTCCCTTTCCGTGGACGATGTGGCGGTTGCCTATCTTCAGTCCTTCCACCAGACCGCGCAACGCGGACAGGCCGATCTGCCCGCCCAGACCGGTGGCGATTCCACGCAGCGGCGTGCCGTTAATGTAGGCAGGATTGCCCGCCGCGTAAGGCTTGCCGGTGAAGGTTCCCGGGGCGGTCAACTCGCCCACCGTTTCATTGATGGCCTCTTGGTGCCACAGCATGAGGATGTCGCTGGTCGTCCCGATGTCGCCGGCCGGTTTATCGCGGTTCGCAGCAAGCGGCCTCGCGAATGCCGTCGCAAAGGCGCGGGCCAGGCGTCTCTTTTCATCGTCGCTGAGTTGGTTGGGATCACAGGCGATGCCGCCCTTCGCCCCGCCCATATCGAGCTGATGAATGATGTTTTTCCAGGTCATCCCCTTGGAGAGGATCATGACCTCGTTCAAGGAGACGTCGGGGGCCCACCTCAGCCCTCCGCCGGTCCACAGATCCGTGCCGTGCCAGTCGTTGTGTTGGATACGATAGCCCAGGAAGGCCCCCGTGGAACCATCGTCCATCGGAATCTGCAGGATTCGGGTGTGGATACGTGCGGGCGTCTTGAGCTCGCGCGCCAGACGGGCCCGAGTCGCCTCATCAAGGCCCTGCACACCGTTGACGGCGCGGTCGATCTTTGCGTCCAGGGCCTCCGTCAGCTTTGCATCTTCCGGGTCAATCGCGTCGCGGAACCTTGTTCGTTCCCTCAGCATCCTAATGGCCGGAGGAATGGGGTGTTCGGGATTCTGAATGGATTGGATGACGGCGTTGGCGACCTCTTGGTCGAAATGGTCGATCGCCGCCAGATCGGAAGGGACCGTGCTCTGCGCAAGCCGGCCGTAGGGCCCCCATGCCGCGGAGTGTGGATCACCCCAGACGCTCTGCTGCAATCGCAGGCCAAAACCCGTTGGTGTTAAATTCACCGATCTGACTGGAAAATTCCCTTCCGCAATGGTCATGACGCCCCCTTAGAGATACAGTTGTCGCCTCCTCGTGACACCTTGAAAAAAGTTGCGTACTTTTTTTGAAGGCGTGTTAATTTCCTTGGATGATTAGCAACTTCGATATTCCCAAGATCCTCAAAACAGCGCTGAAGAACGGCGGCGACTTCGCCGACATTTACGCCGACCACATCGAATCCCTCCAGGTCATCGCCGAGAACAAAAAACTCGAAAAGGTGAGCCCCGTCATCGACCGGGGCATCGGCATCCGCGTGCTCTGGCAGGACAAGACGGCCTACGGCTACACCAATGACATCACGGAAAAGTCTCTCCTGGAACTCGCCGCGACCGTCGCCCAAGCCGTCCAAGGAAGGACTTTCGAGCAAACCATCGCCTTGAAAGAAATCCCTCCCCACGTCCAACACGTCATTCGAAAGGACCCGCACTCCCTAGACCTCGCAAAAAAGCGAGAACTGATCGCCCGCGCGGAGAAGGCCGCGTGGACCGCAGACCCGCGCATCAAACAGGTCAAAGTCCTCTACAGCGAGATTCACAAGAAGATGGCGATCGCCAATTCACGAGGCGAGATGATCCACGACGACCGCACCTACAGCCTCTTCTTCGTCCAGGTCGTCGCCCAAGAGAACGGGCTTCTGCAGACGGGCTATCACCCCGTCGGCGGATTGATCGGTCTGGAGATGTTGGAAGAAAAGGGCCAAAGCCCCGAAGACATCTCCAAAAAGGCGGTCGACCAGGTCCTGATGATGCTGAAGGCCCGCAAGGCCCCGGGCGGGACGATGCCGGTCGTCCTTTCGAGCGAGGCCGGAGGGACGATGGTCCATGAGGCGGTCGGCCACGGCCTGGAAGCCGACCTCGCGGGCGAGGGGCTCTCCGTCTATCACAAGAAGATCGGCGAGAAGATCGCGGGTGATAAGATCACGGTCGTGGACGACGCCACCCTCCCCAACAAACGCGGCTCCTTCATATTCGACGACGAAGGAACCCCTTCCGAGCGGACGGTCCTGATCGACAAAGGCGTTTTGAAAAAATACATGTGCGACCGACGGATGTCGCTCAAGCACGGCTTTCCGCTGACGGGCAACGGGCGCCGCGAGTCCTACCGCTTCCGACCGATCTGCCAGATCACGAACACGACGATCGAGCCCGGCACGGAAGA
>CAZWYB010000264.1:0-2853 GCA_964637745.1 uncultured Pseudomonadota bacterium | reverse complement strand
GTAACGTTGTCGAATCGAGAAGAAATAATCTTTTGCCGCTCCGCGAGGCACGCGAGCTTCTGCCGGTCGTCAAGCGCGTGACGCAGGAGGCGGTCGATTTGGTGGAAAATTTTCGCGCTAAGATCGACCACCTGGATCCCGATCCCGTCCACCGGACCCCTTACGAAGACGAGCTGGCGGCGATCGTCAACCGGTGGTCGCAGAAGGTCGTCAAGCTGGGGTGCGAACCGAAGGGGCTCTGGCTCGTCGACTTCGACAATGGCGAGGGCTATTTTTGCTGGAAATACCCCGAGGAGGAGCTGGCCTATTTTCACACCTATGACGGCGCTTTTTCGGGCCGGACCCCGATTCTTTAAAAAATCGTACAAAAAAAGTTTTTTTGGGTAAAATGTCGGTTGACACAAGGGGGAGGCTTGACTAGAAACGCCGAAAACTTGGACGTATGAAGCTTAAGAAAAAAGGAATTTCTGGACTCAAAAACCCTCCGCCTCAAGCGGAGGGTTTTTTTTTGCCTCTTCCGAAGGACCTGCTGGGGTTGAAGGATCTCGACCGCGAACAGATTGAAGGGATCCTGAACGTCGGCGAGCGCTTCAAAAGTCTGCAAGCCCTTCCCGACAAAAAGGCCCCAGACCTCAAGGGTCGGACCGTCATCAACCTCTTTTTCGAACCGTCCACGCGCACGCGAACGTCTTTCGAGATTGCGGCCCGGAGGCTTTCCGCGGATCTGATGACGATCACGCCCCAGACGACCAGCCTCACCAAAGGGGAGAGCCTGAAGGACATGGTGGAAAACCTGGGGGCCATGGAACCCGATCTGCTGGTCGTCCGGCACGCCTCGAGCGGGGTGCCTGGCTTGATTTCGGCCCATACAAAGGCGGCCGTCGTCAATGCGGGAGACGGATCGCACGAACACCCCACGCAGGCCTTGGTGGATCTCTTCACCGTCCGCGATATCCTGGGAAACGGCGATTCGGAGTCTCTGGAGGGTCTGAACCTTTTGATCGTCGGAGATCTCGCCTACAGCCGCGTCGCGCGTTCGAACATCATCGGCTTCAAGAAGATGGGCGCCCGGGTGACCTGCGTCGGTCCGGCGACCCTCCTCCCTCCGGGGTTGGAGCATCTGGGTTGCCGCCTGAGCTCGGATTTCGACCGCGAGTTGCCGGAGGCGGATGTCGTGATGCTCTTGAGGATTCAGAAGGAGCGTCAGGAGAAGCTGAACTTCCCGTCGCTCTACGAATACACGCGATTCTACGGGCTCACGCGCGACCGGTATCATCGGATGAAGAAGGAGGCCCTGATCATGCATCCGGGGCCCATCAACCGGGGCGTCGAGATCGACCCGGAGGTCGCCGACGGCCTTATTTCCGACGGTCCCCGGACCGTCATTCTGGATCAGGTGAAGAACGGGATCCCGGTCAGGATGGCCATCTTGTCTCTGTGGGGGCGCGCGCGATGACTCTGCTCATTAAAAACGGACGCTTGATCGACCCCATAGAGAAGCGGGACGGCACCTTTGACGTCTTTTGCTCCGAGGGCAAGGTGGAGAAGATCGGGAGAAATCTTTCGATGACGGCCGTCGATCAGGTGATCGAGGCGAGGGGATGGGTGGTCTCGCCGGGCTTCATCGATCTCCACACCCATCTGCGCGAGCCGGGCTTCGAATACAAGGAAACGATTCGGACGGGGACCGAGGCCGCGGCGGCCGGCGGATTCACGTCCATCCTTTGCATGGCCAACACGCATCCGGTGAACGACAACGCCGTCATCACGCAGTTCATCGTTAAAAAGGCGAAGGACGAGGGGATCGTGAACGTCTATCCCGTCGGAGCCATCTCTCAGGGGCTGGAAGGGAAGGCCTTGGCGGAGATCGGGCGGATGGCAGAGGCCGGCATCGTCGCGATCTCCGACGACGGTCACTGCGTGATGGACACGGCCCTGATGCGGAAGGGGATGCAGTACGCGCGGGGCTTCCAACTCCTCGTGATCTCGCACGCCGAGGACGAAAATCTCTCGGGGCCGGGATCCATCAACGAGGGGATCGTCGCGACGGAGCTCGGACTTCCGGGCTCCCCGAACGCGGCCGAGGAAATCATCGTGGCGCGGGACATCGCGTTGGCGGAGCTGACGCGCGCCCGTCTGCATGTCGCGCACCTTTCCACGCGCGTGAGCCTGGAACTGGTCCGAGCGGCCAAGAAGAGGGGCGTGTCGGTGACCTGCGAAGTAACGCCGCATCACCTGACTTTGACGGATGAAGAGGTCCGCGGCTACAACACGAACGCGTCCGTGCGTCCTCCGCTCCGCTCGAAGGAGGATGTGGAGGCCCTGAGGAAGGGTTTGAAAGAGGGCGTGATCGACGCCATTGCCACCGACCACGCTCCGCACGCGAGTTTCGAGAAGGAAGTGGAGTTTGTCCAGGCGGCGCACGGTCTGATCGGCCTCGAGACGGCCTTGCCCGTTTGCTTGAAGCTCGTCGAGGAGAAGGTCTTGAAGCTTCCGGATCTCATCCGGCTCTTTACGGCCAATCCCGCCAAGGTGGCCGGGCTCAAGGGCAAGGGGTCCTTGCGCGTCGGACAGGACGCCGACATCACGATCTTCGATCCCAATGAAAAGTTAAAGGTAAATGCCTCGAAGTTCAAATCCAAATCGAGGAATACGCCCTTCCAGGGGTGGACTTTGGCGGGGAAGGTGAAATGCACCATCGTGGGTGGAAAGGTTGTTTACGATGACATGTAAAAAGGCAGTCCTGCTCTTGGAGGACGGGACGTCGTTCGAAGGCGTCTCCTTCGGTGCCGACGGCGAGGCGATCGGCGAGGTGGTCTTCAACACGAGCCTCTCGGGCTATCAGGAGATCCT
>CAZWYB010000263.1:0-2870 GCA_964637745.1 uncultured Pseudomonadota bacterium | reverse complement strand
ACAGAGACACCGCTATAAAGGCGAAGATCGAAGGCAATTCAGTGAAGATTCCCATCAACGGAAAACAAGGCCCATTCATCGTCAGATACGGATATAACCTTTACCCCGTCGGGAATCTTTATAATTCTTCGGGCCTACCCGCTTCCCCTTTCGTCTCCGACTTGATTCATTAGCGCCTATTTCCTGGGCCTTCTCTTCATGCGCTCCTGAAACCGCGCCTGGCCTTCCTGAAAGCGTCTTTTTTCGTCGTCGGTGACCGGCAAGACCGGGGGAACCTCCGTGGGACATCCCTTTTCATCCAAGGCGACAAAGGTGAGATAGGCACTCGATGTGTGACGGCGTTCTCCCGTGAGGGGATTTTCCGATTCGATCCGCGCGCCGATCTCCATCGAGGTTTTGTGGGTAAAGTTGACCGACACCTTGAGGATCACGATATCCCCTAACTTGACCGGAGCCAGGAAATGCAAAGCGTCCATCGAGGCCGTCACGACCGATCTCCGGCAATGGCGACTGGAAACGACCGAGCCGGCGATGTCCACCCAGGCCATGATTCGACCACCGAAGATGGTACCTAAGGCGTTCGTATCCGGAGGCAGGACCATGTGCGTGAACTCAGCTGAGGAAGCGGACACGGGTTTTGGATCCAGCGGCATAGTCACCCTCCCCTATTTTTTGTCCATCGTACTCAATTGTTCGTTCACCGTCTTCAAAAACATCTCGACCCGGACGCGGCCCGGATCGTCGGGCTTCGAAACCACCATGAACCGGTCCCAGGTCTCCTTCGCCCCCTTCCAATCGTCGCTTTGAAACTGGATGACCCCCTTGAACAAGAGGGCCTCGGTCAGTTTGGGATTGATCTTCAAGGCGGCGTCGAATTGCTCGAGCGCCTTGTCTTTCTGCTGCATCGCTGAATAGACCATTCCCATGTGGGCGAGCGATTCGGCGCTCTTGGGATCGATCAACAACGTCTGATGGGCGAGTTTGAAGACCGATTCGAAGTCTTGGAGCTGAAGGGCTAAATGCCCCATGCGTTCGAGGGCGGCGACATCTTTCGAGTTCTTCTCCAAGCGATTTTTTAGATCTTCGATCTCTTTCTGGTCAATTTTGCCTATTTGCGCAGGCCCGGTCATCGGAAGCCCTTCCGATGCTGTCGACGCAAAGCCGGTTCCTGCGCTTGAATCGGGGGGAGATCCTGCGCTCCCCCCGATACCCCCCATCGAAGAGTCCATCGGTTTCCCGGTCATCGTCTGACCAGCTTCTCGCGGACGAACCCCGCTGACGAGCGTCACGCCGACGCCTCCGATGAAGGCCGCTATAAAGAGAATCAACGCCGTCCGCGAAAGAAAGCGGGAGCGGGAGTCATCTCCCTTCGCCTTTTCCTTCCGATCCAGAAGGGCGGCAAAGATCGAAGCCATCAACAAGGCGAAGACGCAGACAAAGCCGACTGTGGTTCCGGAAAGAGGCATCGCTATCCCTTTCTCTTTCGTAATTGCATCGTGATCCCAGAGGCGCCGCCGATAAGGACGACGGCGGGAAGGACCCAAACCACCAGATTCATGCCTTCCGCCTTGGGTTTGAGCAAGATCCATTCGCCATAGCGTTCTTCAAAGAATTTTAAAATCTCTTCATCCGACTTGCCCGAGGCAATCTGCTGGCGCACGACCTCCATCATCTCCGCGGCTAAAGAGGACGGAGAGTCGGCGATGGACACGCCCCGGCAGACGGGACAACGGATACGCGCACCCAAACGCCTGGCGCGTTCCTGGGGGTCCGTCGAGGGCTTCGCGCACGCCGACAGCAGGGCCGCAGTCAAAATCCCCCAAACGAGAAACCGTTTCATGGGCGAGCCCCCCCTCCCGCAGCGATCCGGCGTGCGTGCTCGGAGAGGATCTCCGGCGTCAGAACGCCCGCCTGTTTGTATTCCACAAAACCCTTCGCGTCGATAAAGAAGGTCTCGGGCACGCCTGAGACGCCATAATCAATCGCCGTTCTCATGCCCGGGTCCAGGAGGATCGGCATCGCGGCCCCGTTTTTGGAGATGAAATTGCGCGCATTCTCCGGCGTATCTTCATAGAGAACCGAATAAAAGACGACCCCTTGGGGTTGCAGCGCCTCATAGGCCCCCTTGATCAGGGCGTACTCCGCCTCGCACGATCCGCACCAAGTCGACCAAAAATTGAGGATCAAGGGCCTGCCACGGGCCATCGCGAGCGAGAGCTTCCGGCCGTCCAGTTGGTCGAGCTCAAAATCGGGGGCCCGCCGGCCAACCAAGGCCGACGGCAACTCCCTCGGATCTCGCCCCAGGCTGAAATAAAGGAGTGCGATCGTCGGCAGGAGAACGGCCAAGAGAATAAGGACCTTTTTCATAAAATTGGGGCGACGCCTTCCCGCCGGCGCCTTCCCAATGACAAGGCCAGGAAACCGCCACCCATCACGACGACGCCTCCGATCCAGATCCACGCCACGGCCGGCGTGACGATCGCCCGTAAAGTCACCTTCGACCCGTCCTGCTCGAAATGGTGGAGCGTCAGATAGAGATCTTCGACCAAAGTCGAGCGGACCGCCGGGCTTCCGATCGGTTCGCGCGAGATCGGATAAAAATTCATTTGGGGGAACAGCGTACCGCGAGATCGGTTATCGCGCGCGACCGAGACGTCGGCCTTCACCTCGAAACGTTGGGGGGCCTGCTCGCCTACAAGCTCGTTGAACGTGAGGACGTAGCCGCCCACGCTCGCCGACTGACCCTTCTCCAGAGTCACTTCCTGATCCCGGCCGTAGGCGCTGGAGATGGAAACGGCGACGATGATCATCAAGGCCCCCACGTGCGAGACGAATCCGCCGTAGCGACGGGGATTCTCGACAAAGAGCGA
>CAZWYB010000262.1:0-2890 GCA_964637745.1 uncultured Pseudomonadota bacterium | reverse complement strand
GGGGCGGGGGGTGGGTCGGGGTCGGGGCCGGTTTTTTCCCGTGCATCCAAGCGAGACGGGATCGTCTGGGAGCCAATCCGGTTCCCATGACGCTGCCGATCGGCGCCGAGGACTCCTTTCGCGGCGTGATCGATCTCGTCACGATGAAGGCCTTTCAGTTCGACGAAGAATCTCAGGGCCTGAAGATGATCGAAATGCCCATTCCGGCGGAGCTTGCCGGTCAGGCGAAGGAATACCGCGATAAAATGATCGAAGAGATCTGCTCGCACGATGATCAATTGGTCGACAAATATCTGGAAGGCAAGACGATCACGAACGAGGAGCTTCTGGCCGGTGCGCGTCGATCGACGATCGCCATGAAGATGACGCCGGTCTTTTGCGGGTCTGCCTTCAAGAATAAGGGCGTTCAGCCGATGTTGGACGGCGTCGTGAATTTTCTCCCTTCGCCCTTGGACATCCCAGCGGTCGAAGGCTGGGTGCCGGGCGACAAGGCTAAGGTCTTGAAGCGCAAGGCCGAGGCAAAAGAGCCCTTTTCCGCCTTGGCCTTCAAGATCATCACGGATCCGTTCGTCGGCACGTTGACCTATATCCGCGTCTACTCGGGCGAGCTGGACGCAGGCAGCTATATTTTGAACTCGACGAAAGACCGCAAGGAGCGGGTGAGTCGTCTTCTTCGGATGCATGCAAACAAGCGCGAGGAGGTTCAGAAGATCGCTGCCGGGGACATCGTCGCCGTTGTCGGATTGAAGTACGCGACCACAGGAGATACGTTGTGCTCGGAGCAGCACCCCGTCGTCCTCGAGTCGATGGAGTTCCCCGAGCCGGTCATCTCGGTCGCAATCGAGCCCAAGACGAAGGCGGATCAGGAAAAGTTGTCGGGTTCCTTGAGCAAGCTTGCGACCGAAGATCCTTCCTTCCGCGTGAAGGTGGACCCGGAAACGGCTCAGACGATCATCTCCGGCATGGGCGAGCTGCACCTGGAAATCATCGTCGACCGTCTCATGAGGGAATTCAAGGTCAGCGCCAACGTCGGTAAGCCCCAGGTCGCCTACCGCGAAGCCATTCAAGGCGTGGGCGAGGCCGAAGGAAAGTATATCCGTCAGACCGGCGGCCGCGGCCAATACGGTCATGCGTGGGTGAAGGTGGAGCCGATCGAGCGAGGCAAGGGGTTTGAGTTCGCCGATAAGATCGTCGGCGGCGTGATTCCGAAGGAGTTCATCCCCGCCGTGCGTAAGGGCATTGAAGAGGTGATGGAGACGGGTGTTTTGGCGGGTTACCCCATGGTGGATATCCGTGCCGCGCTGTTTGACGGATCCTTTCATGATGTGGATTCATCCGAAATCGCCTACCGCATTGCGGGCGCCATCGCGTTTAAAGATGCCGCCAAAAAGGCCGGAATCATCTTGCTCGAGCCGATCATGAAGCTCGAAGTGACGGTCCCCGAAGAGTTCTTGGGCGCCGTGACGGGCGACATGAATGCCCGCCGCGGAAAGATCCAGAGTTCGGAGATCCGTGCGGGCTCACAGGTGATCGAGGCCCAGGTACCGCTTGCCCGGATGTTCGGGTACGCGACGGACCTGCGCTCCATGACCCAGGGGCGTGCGATGTTTACGATGCAGTTTTCTCATTACGAGCCGGTTCCTAAAAATATTGCCGAAGAAATCATCGCGAAAGCGCAAGGGAGATAACGGGAGGATTTATGGCGAAGGAAAAATTCGAGCGAACGAAGCCGCACGTGAACGTCGGGACGATCGGTCACGTGGACCACGGGAAGACGACGTTGACGGCGGCGATCACGAAGGTGTTGGCGTCGAAGGGGAAGGCGAAGTTCATGGCCTATGACCAGATCGACAAGGCGCCGGAGGAGCGGGAGAGAGGTATCACGATCGCGACGGCGCACGTGGAGTACGAGAGTGACAAGCGACACTATGCGCACGTGGATTGTCCCGGCCACGCGGACTACGTGAAGAACATGATCACGGGAGCGGCGCAGATGGACGGAGCGATCTTGGTGGTTTCTGCGGCCGACGGACCGATGCCACAGACGCGCGAGCACGTGTTGTTGGCGCGCCAGGTGAACGTGCCGTATATCGTGGTGTTCTTGAACAAGTGCGACATGGTGGATGACAAGGAGCTGTTGGACTTAGTGGAGCTGGAGGTTCGAGAGTTGTTGAACAAGTATGAGTTTCCCGGAGACAAGACCCCGATCATCAAAGGAAGTGCCTTGAAGGCGATGGAGGATGATAAGGGGGAGTTAGGGGAGCAGGCGATCATGAAGCTGATCGATGCGTTGGATTCGTATATTCCTGTTCCCGAACGTGCTTTGGACAAACCTTTCCTGATGCCTGTTGAGGACGTGTTCTCGATCTCGGGAAGAGGTACGGTAGCGACTGGGAGAGTGGAGAAGGGGAAGGTGAAGGTGGGAGAGGAAGTGGAGCTGGTAGGGATCCGACCGACGCAGAAGACGGTGGTAACGGGAGTAGAGATGTTTCGGAAGCTGTTGGATGAGGGGCAGGCAGGGGATAACGTCGGAATTCTGCTAAGAGGACTTAAGAGAGAGGATGTGGAGCGAGGACAAGTTTTAGCCAAGCCAGCAAGTATAACACCGCACAAGAAGTTCAAGGCGGAGGCGTATATTCTGACGAAGGAAGAAGGCGGGAGACACACGCCGTTTTTCAAGGGGTATCGGCCGCAGTTTTACTTTCGGACGACGGACGTGACGGGGGTGTGTACGTTACCTGCGGGAGTGGAGATGGTGATGCCCGGGGACCGGGTGACAATGGAGGTGGAGCTGATTACGCCGATCGCGATGGACAAGGAGTTGAGATTTGCGATTCGAGAAGGCGGACACACGGTCGGGGCCGGAGTGGTGGCGGAGGTTATTGAATAA
>CAZWYB010000261.1:0-2935 GCA_964637745.1 uncultured Pseudomonadota bacterium | reverse complement strand
CGCAAGATCCGCTCGAAGGCCCGCATCAAATTCCTGATCGACAAGTGGGGTTTTGACAAATTCAAAGAGGAAGTCACTAAGGAGCGCGCGACGATCCAAGTCGATCCCGAGTGGAACGATTATCTGAAGCATCTTGAGGATTGGGTGGAATCCGCGCCCTCCCTGGACGCGTCGAAGATCGAAAAGGCGTCCGAGACACCTGAATTCTTGGCTTGGAAAAAGACGAACGTCACACCCCAGAAGCAGAAGGGTTATTCGATGGTCGAGATCCGTCTCACCACCGGCGACATGAATCCGACGCAGATGCGCGGCTTCGCGAACATTTTAAGGAAATATTCCGGAGGCAAGTGCCGGACGTTCGTGCATCAGAACTTCCTGATCCGCTGGGTGCGTGACCAAGATCTGGCGGCCCTCTATGCCGACTTGAAGAAGATCTCCTTCGTGAAGACGGACGCGCAGACGGTTTATGACATCACGGCCTGCCCGGGCACGGATACCTGCCGGCTCGGGATCTCGTCGTCGATGGGATTGGCGCGCGAGCTCGAAAAAAGGCTCTACGCGCAAAACGGCAAGGTCTCGGCGGTGGCAAAGGACGTCCTGATCAAGATCAGCGGCTGCCCGAACTCCTGCGGCCAGCACCACATTGCGAACATCGGCCTCCACGGCGGGGCGTTTCCCGTGGGCGGCAAGACCATGCCCGCGTTCATGCTCTTCATCGGAGGCAATCCGGGACGCGAGATGGAAGTGGCCGAGCTGACGACGCAGGTACCGTCGAAGAACGTCCCCGACGCCGTGATCCGCTTGATCGAGAACTATGCGGACCATCGCAAGAAGGGCGAAGGGTTCAACGATTTCTACGGCAAGCTCGGCAAGGACGGCATCGTGAAGCTCTTGGCCGATCTGATCAAGATCCATTCGTATGAGGAACGTCCCGATCTTTACACCGATTGGGAGGACGAGAAGGAATTCGCCCTGCAAAAGGGTGTCATCGGCGAATGCGCCGGGGCCGTCGTGGCCGATGTCGTTCCGAATGTGCGCGATGCCGAGCCGCTCCTGCAAATGGCGGAGGCTCATTTAAGTCACGGCCAGTACGAATCCGCCGGTCACAAGGCGTATGAGGCACTGGCGAAGACGGCGAACGGGCTCTTGTTCCACCGTCTCGTGCAACCTTTTGTTGATGCCGAAAGCATTCACGAGTTCGAGAACCATTTCGTGAAGACGGACATCATGCCGCAGTGGAAAGGTTTTCGGAAAAACGTGGAAATCCTCGTGCTGAAGGCGGCCGACGAGGCGACAGCCAAACAATGGCTCGAGCTCGCCAGGAATTTCTACAAGTCCTGCCTCGAAAAAGAGGCCGAGGTCATCGCCGCAAGCCCGCACAAAGGAAGCAAGCCTTCGGCCAAGCCCGTTCCGGACAATCTCTTTATCTAGAGAAACGGCAACTCGCCGATGGGTAATTCTCCGATCGGCATCTCGCCGACGGGAATTTCACCGACCGGGATTTCTCCGATCGGCATCTCTCCCACGGGAAGTTCTCCGACCGGGATCTCTCCGGGAACGCCTCCTTGCACTTCGAAGACGACTTCGCCCACAGGTGTCTCGATGGGCCTTAAAGAGATCGGGCTCGGCGGATTCACCAAGGTCGAGCCGGCTGTCGCGGTGACCGTGGCGGAGGCAGCAACGGTCGGGAGGATGGTCACCGTGAAAACGGGGAAGACGGGAACCATGAAGTCGGAGTGACCGGAAACGCTTCGCGCCACGGCATTCATGTCGATCGCGTGCATGTCGCCGTCACGATCTTTGTAAATAGGGTGGCCCTGGCCGTCGGTGAGCGGTCCATAGGTCGATCCGTCCTCGTTCTGGACGCCCGCGGGATATTGTCCATAGGCCCTTTCCCATCCGCGGCGGGCGACCTCCGCGTCGACGGCCTTTGAGGCGAGGCGGTAATTGACGGTCTCCCAGTGTGTCTCGGTCGCCTGCGCGAAGGTTCGTCCGTAATGCAAATTCAATTGATAGCCTTCCATGATATCGAAATAGCCTCCGACGATGCCTGAGGTCTGAGCCTGCAGGACCGTCGTCTGAACCGCCGTTGCACTGGGCAGCTCTCCCACGGCCAACCGGGAAACGTACCATTGCAAGGCCCATTTCGCTCCGTTGACCTGCGCTACCCACGTGGCGTTGTCCTGCGGCTGGGTAAACGGCGATAGGAGTTGAGGGACATCGGCGCGGATACGAGCCGCCGTCGCATCGTCGTGCGCGTAGTTTTGAACCAACACGTTCGCAAGGTCTTGAGCATTCAGGTTCTGGAACAACTGATGTTCGACGGTCATTTCATCATAGATATAAGGCGTCTGCAGGAATTGAAGCTCCGCGGGGAGATGATCCGCGATCACCGCCGTGCCGGTGGAGGCACCCGGAACCCGGTTCAGATAGAGGGCGTAATCCGCTTGCCCCATCTGAGACGGATATTTTCCCATCTGGGCGATCTGGGTCAGCTCGTTCATGTAATTCGGCTGACGCATGAGGGCCGTCAGCTGGGCGCCAAGACCCGGCTCAAGCGCTTCGATGGCGGCCGCGAAATTCAGCTCGCCTTTGACGAATTCCGGCGCGACTTGGTGGCTGCGCCGTTCGATGCTCTGCAGTTCGTGAGGCAGGATGTAGAGACGGAGTGCCATCAAGAATCCGGGGGTCGTGCCCTGATGACGGTAGACATCCAGGAGCGGCTGGATCTCGTTGTGAATCTGGGCGCGCTCGGCGTCCGTGGTTCCATAGCGCCGGGCCAGAGCCGTCTCGAGATTACTCCCTTGAATGTTCCACGTCATGGTGGCGTCGGAGTGGGCGTCTTTGGTGTCCATGAAGGCCAATTGAAGTTCTACTGGAAAATCCGTGAAAAATTGGCGCGGCTGGAGGGAATTCAGCTCGGGATGCGACATCA
>CAZWYB010000260.1:0-2959 GCA_964637745.1 uncultured Pseudomonadota bacterium | reverse complement strand
TATCGCGACACCCTGATCGAACAGGCGGAGCAAGGCGTGGACTACTTCACGATCCATGCGGGTGTGCTCAAGGATTTCGTGCCACTGACGGCCAAACGGACGACAGGCATCGTTTCGCGAGGCGGCTCGATCCTCGCCCTGTGGTGTCTGATACACCGCCAGGAAAACTTCCTCTACACGCATTTCGAGGAAATCTGCGAGATCATGAAGCGGTATGACGTCAGCTTTTCTCTGGGGGACGGGCTCCGTCCGGGTTCCATCCACGACGCGAACGACGCCGCGCAATTCGCGGAGCTGAAGACCTTGGGCGAACTCACGAAGATCGCCTGGAAGCACGACGTCCAGGTCATGATCGAAGGTCCGGGGCACGTCCCGATGCATCGGATCCAAGAAAATATGGATAAGCAGGTGGCCGAATGCCACGAGGCGCCCTTCTATACGCTGGGACCGCTCACGACCGACATCGCCCCCGGCTATGACCACATCACGTCCGCGATCGGAGCCGCGATGATCGGCTGGTTCGGAACGGCGATGCTCTGCTACGTGACCCCGAAGGAGCACTTGGGATTGCCGAACCGGGAAGACGTGAAGGCCGGTGTGATCGCTTATAAGATCGCGGCCCACGCCGCGGATCTCGCCAAGGGACATCCGGGCGCCCAACGGCGCGACGACGCCCTCTCCAAGGCCCGATTCGAGTTCCGTTGGGAAGATCAGTTCAACTTAAGCCTGGACCCCGACCTCGCGCGCAAATACCATGACGAGACACTCCCCAAGGATGCGGCGAAACTCGCCCATTTCTGCTCCATGTGCGGGCCTCATTTCTGTTCGATGCGGATTACCGAAGAACTTAGAAAGGCAGTGGGTGAGGAGCGAACTTAATAAAAAAGGCCGTCCCGTTTCCGGGACGGCCTTCTGAAACATCCTTAACAGGCAAAATTATCGGATGTGAACCGATAATTCCAGCTTGTCGCCGTTCACTTCGCTGTCGTTCCAATCCCACCAACTCACCTTCTTGATCAACTCCGTCCGAACCTTGCTGGTCCTCTGGCTGCCGAGGCTCGGATTCTTGGAATCCTTCCCCTGGCCGATCTTTGCAAAGACATCAACGCCCTTGGAGAAGCCGCTCTTTTCCGCGATCGTCTTTTGGTCCTTCAGCGTCTTTAGAATATCCGAAAGATCACAGCTCAGATCGGTGGACTTTGCCTTGAAAGTGCAATTCTTCTCGGCCAAGTTCTTGTTGATCTCGTTCTCGACCACCTTCTTACCTCCGGCATGCGCCGCATCCTTGGTGGCATTTTCGACTTTGCCGCCCAAGTCAAATGCATGGGCCGCGCCCCAGGCGAAAACGGCCAATAAACCGGCCGCCGCCAGCACTCCTGTCTTTTTTCCCTTCATGTCCCCTCCTTATTTTGGGTTGTTGATAACGGATTTCTTTCCCTTAACGGATCCGATGTGCTAATCTTTTCTCACATTTTTTTCAAGTCTGAAATACCGCCAGATCGAATCTTGCGGAGGCTTGATTTTGCGAAGGTGATGCGCTATCCCGACGACTTCCATGACACGCAAGAAGGCACCCGAAACCTCATCGATCGCCCTCACCGGAACCGCCGGGTTCATCGGAAGCTGCCTCCTTAAGGACTTGGAAGAGGATCCGAAATACAAAAACATCATCGCCATCGACTACCGCAAACCCCCTTTCGAAACGAAAAAGACCAAATTCTACCGTCTGGACCTCACGGAAACCCTGGCAGACTCGAAACTGCTAGAAATCTTTCAGAAGGAAAACGTCGACACGGTCGTGCATGCGGCCTTCCCCGTATCGCCGCCGCACGATCTTTCCTGGGCCCATGAGCTGGTTTCCGTCGGGACCATGTACGTTCTCGACGCCTGTGCCGCCAAGAAGGTCAAGAAACTCATCATGGCCTCGACGACGGAGGTCTATGGCGCGCATCCGACCAATCCCAACTTCATTTCGGAGGATCATCCGTTGCGCGGAGGTTTCAAGAGCCGGTTTTTGAGAGACCGCATCGAGGCCGAAATCCAAGCCACAAAATACGGAAGGAAACATCCGGCAACGACCGTCACCGTTCTGCGCCCGTGTACGATCATGGGACCCAATATCCGAAATTATAAGACAAACTGGCTTCAGAGGCCGGTCATCCTGACCGTGATGGGCTATGACCCTCTCTTTCAGTGCGTGCACGAAGAAGACGTCATCCGGGCTTTTAAGCTCGCGATCGAGAAGAATCATCCCGGCATTTTCAACATCGTCGGGGACGGCGTGATCCCGCTCTCAAAGGCCTTGAAATTGGCGGGTAAAATTTCGATCCCCATTCCCGCGCCGATCCTCTATCCGGTCACTCAATTGGCCTGGTATTTGAATCTGTTTCCCGCGCCCTCTTCCCGTCTCGATTTTCTAAAATATATCTCCGTCGCCGATGGCGAACAGGCGCAAAAGGTTTTGGGATTTGCGCGGCGTTACTCGACGCAAGAGGCGCCGCTTTACTTTATCGGGTGCCAAAGGCTTACGGAGGTCCTCTGGTCCGGCGCGCGAGTTATGGCGAAAGAATCCGGCAACATCCACTACCTGAAGAATTCGCGGCCATCAGCCGGTGCAGCGACGAGGCCTTCCAGCCCTCCTTCGCCCTCCTCCCACTCCTCCCTCTCCTCCAATGAAGACCTGATCCGAGAACTTAACCTTCGCATCGACCGCATCGAGCGGGAGTTTCGCAACACCCTCATCGATATCGAGCGGCGCCAGGAAGCGAAGCCCTCCATCTCCAAATCGGATTTTTCGTCCTTGATAGGGAATCTCGAGGAACGGGTTCAAAAGGTGACGGAGGAAATCCGCAACGGCCTGCACGCCGAGGACGCCAAAAAAACGAAAGCGCTCCGCAAACACCTTCGACGAATCCGGACCCTCGTGACCCCCGACCGCTACAATATTTTCCTCCGGGGC
>CAZWYB010000259.1:0-2984 GCA_964637745.1 uncultured Pseudomonadota bacterium | reverse complement strand
ATGGTTCGTGAAGACGAAGCCGCTGGCGGAACAGGCCCTTCGTGCGGTCAGGGAAGGAAGAACGAAGTTCCATCCGGAGAATTGGACCAAGACCTACGAAAACTGGATGGAGAACATCAAAGACTGGTGTATCTCGCGCCAGATCTGGTGGGGGCACAGGATCCCCGCGTGGTATTGCGAAGGCGATCCGGACAAGACCTGCAAGATGGAATGCAAGGAACCGATTGTGGCCCGGACGTCGCCGGAAAAGTGCCCACACTGCGGCTCCAAAAATCTTCGCCAAGAAGAAGACGTCCTCGACACCTGGTTTTCTTCCGGCCTCTGGCCGTTTTCAACCTTGGGCTGGCCCAAGGAAACCCCTGAGCTCAAGGCCTTCTATCCGACGTCTGTCTTGGTCACCGGCTTCGACATCATCTTCTTCTGGGTCGCGCGTATGATGATGTTCGGTCTGGAGATGATGGGCGACGTTCCCTTCAAAGATGTCTACATCCACGCCCTTGTGCGCGACGCACAAGGCCAGAAGATGAGCAAGTCGAAGGGAAACGTGATCGATCCGCTCACGATCATGGATCAGTTCGGAACCGACGCCTTCCGTTTCACGCTGGCGGCGTTGGCCGCCCAGGGCCGGGACATCAAGCTCTCCGAGCAGGTGATCGAGGGCTATCGGAATTTCTGCAACAAGATCTGGAACGCGTCGCGGTTCGCGCTGATGACGCTCGGCGAATTTAATCCCGATGCTTCATCGAACGTGCTTCATGGGCGAATTGACATCTGGATTCGAAGCAAACTCAAGAAGACGATCGAAGAAGTGCGGCGTGCTATTGAGAATTATGAATTCGATATTGCCGCGAAATCCATTTACCAATTCTTTTGGCATGATTTTTGTGACTGGTATTTAGAATTTAGTAAGCTGCACTTGCTCTTAAATAAAAATACCCTTTATGAAGTGTTAGTGGATAGCATTACTCTACTTCACCCCTTCATGCCTTTCATTACAGAAGAGATCGGTCATCTGTTGCCCGGCAAGAAGGATGCACCCAGCGTCGCCAAATGGCCGTTTCCTAAACCCGATACAATCCTCTCCGCCGATACCGCGAAGAAGACAGAAGCAGAGACGGCTGTCGTGGATCTGATGATTTCGGTGATCGACTCGATCCGCTCCATCCGCGGCGAAAACAGGATCCCTCCTTCCAAGGAGATGAAGGCGGTTATTTTCGCGCAAAAAGAAGACGATCGAAAAAGTCTTCAAGACCGGTCGGACGTCATCCAACGAATGGCGCGTGCCGCGAAACTCGAAGTCGTCGCCGCGGCGGTTCCGCCCAAGGGCATGGCCCACGTCGTCATCCGTGAAGGATTGGAGGTCTTCGTGCCTCTGGAAGGCCTCGTTGATTTCGCCGCCGAGGTGGCGCGGCTCGACAAAGAAATTGTCAAGCTTCGGCAGGATATCGAACGCCGCGGGAAGCGTCTGGAAGACCAGAACTTCGTCGCCCGCGCCGATCCGGAGATCGTCGAAGAGGAACGGGCCACTCTCCGCGAAGCGCAGTCCAAACTTGCCCGTCTGGAAGAGACACGCAGCAATTTTGCCCTCTAAAGCGCGCAACCTCTTTGAGGGGCAGGCGATAAGCTGCGGAAATCATGGTTTCCTTTCAATCCGCGACGCACATCGCGAACGCCTTTCAACTCTTGGAGAGAGCCCCTGTCTCCTCTCTTGCTCTTGCCGGCACTGCGGTCCGAATGGAGCTGCACGCCTCCCGGCTCCAACGAACGCCTCTTTGGACCGACGTGGACCGCCTTCATTATCTGCTCAGCCGGCTGGACCAACCTCATCCGCCCGTTCGCGAGGCACGCAAGACCTTGCTCGAACTCGAGGGAAGAGTCATGGGTATCGCCTCCCGTGAAGGGTCTTTGCCCGAAGCTGCGAGAGAGTCCTTTGAAGCGATGATCAACGGAGAAGGGAGCATGGATGTGGAGGGCATCGAGCGGGCCCATCGATGGATCCGTGAACCCTTTGTCGAAGGTTTTCAATGGGAGACCGGGGATCGGCCAGTCGGTGGGCGTTCGCATCATGTCCGGCGCACCAACTTGGATCTTTTCCCTCCGCTTTCGGAGCTTTTGGATCGGGAGGTGTATTTAAAGAGGGAAGACCGCCAGCCGGTCGGTTCCTTCAAGCTTCGTGGGGCGATGAATATCCTCATGCACGAGCGGGTCACGGGAAGACGCCGTCAGCCTTGCACGGCCTCACACGGAAACCATGCCCAAGGGGTCGCGCAAGCGGCTAAAAATCTCGGATTACCTCCTCCCAAACTCTTTCTGCCGGTCACCGCCTCCCCGCTCAAAATCGCCCAGTGCCGAGAGATGGTGGGAGAGGAGAACGTCGTCCTCATTGGAGATACCTTTGAGGAGGCGGAAGACGAGGCCAGAAAGTGGCAGTTCGAAAGGCCCGGCGAGCGGATTTTCGTACCGGCCTACGACAACGTCCTCGTCGCTATGGGACAGGGGACGATCGGCGTTGAGATCTTCATCGGCAAGTCCAGTATGGCTGGAGGAACCCCGACTGTTCTCGTACCCGCAGGCGGAGGAGGGATGATTGCCGGTGTCGGGACGTATGTTGCCCCCCAAATGATTGTGCTTGGGGTGGAGTCGGAATCTCATCCATATATTTCACGTTCCTTCCGTAAGAAAGAGATCGTTC
The DNA here is from genome assembly GCA_964637745.1 of uncultured Pseudomonadota bacterium. GTDB lineage: Bacteria > UBA10199 > UBA10199 > JACPAL01 > CAZWYB01. The sequence goes on along the minus strand of CAZWYB010000259.1, from coordinate 292 downwards.
AGCCGCCCGAGTTTTCCCATGTGGATACGGCCGCCGATGGCATCGCTTTACAGAGGATTGGCCGTGCCGGTTTTGCCAATATCCTAAAGTTTGTCAGCGACGTTGTGACGATTCCGGAAAAAATGGTTCGTTGCGGAATCGCGTATTTGCATGATGAGGGCTATGTCGCCGAAGGAGCCGCGGCGGTGCCGGTGGCGGCTCTGCTCTATGGCGTCCTTTCCGCGGAGAAGGGTAATCTTCCAAATTCCGGTCCCTTGGTCCTCGTTTATTCCGGAAGAAACATCGATGCCCC
>CAZWYB010000258.1:0-3020 GCA_964637745.1 uncultured Pseudomonadota bacterium | reverse complement strand
AATATTTCCGGGCCAGGCGTAGGTCTTCATCAGCTTTTTGACGGCCTCCGAAACTTGCTTCGGGGGAGAGGCCAATTCCTCACAGAATCGTTTGACGAAATATTCGACGAGCGGATCGATATCTTCGCGGCGCATCCTCAAGGGAGGTACTTCGAGCGGCACCACGTTGAGGCGGTAAAAAAGATCCTCTCGGAATTTTTTCTCGCGGACCAACTGGGTCAGGTTTTGGTTGGTCGCCGCGATGATCCTCGCCTCCACGGAGCGGGTCGACGTGCTGCCCAGTCTTTGGATTTCGCGTTCCTGAAGGACGCGGAGCAGTTTAGCCTGAAGATTCAAGGGCATCTCGCCGATCTCGTCCAAAAATAAAGTGCCTTTTCCGGCCTTTTCGAAATAGCCGGGCCGGTCTTCCGCGGCCCCGGTGAAGGCCCCGCGCATGGCGCCGAAGAGCTCGCTTTCGAGCAGATCCTTGGGGATAGCGGCGACGTTGACGGCCACAAAAGGATGGACGCCCCTCGGACTCTCGAAGTGGATGGAGCGCGCGATCAATTCTTTTCCCGTTCCGGACTCGCCCTGAACCAAGACCGTCACGTCGCGGGCGGCGAGCTTGCCGATCATCTTATGGATCTCGCGGATCGGCCGGCTGTTGCCCACCAACGTATGCGGTCCGACTTGGATCTCCTTCACCTCTTCCCGAAGGACGGCGACCTCGTTCTCCAATGCCTGTTCCCGCAAGGCCTTCTCCACCAGGATCTCCAACTCGTCGATGTCGAACGGCTTGGCGAGATAATCGAACGCCCCCTTTTTCATGGCGTCGATCGCATTCTTCATCGTGTCTTGGGCCGTCATCATGATGACGGCGGGACGATCGCCCTTCTTCCGGATCCTCTCCAAGAGGGCGAACCCGTCCAACCCGGGCATGCGGATGTCCAGGAGGGCGAGCGCATAATCGTTTTTTTCCAAAAGAGAGGCCGCTTCCTTTCCTTCGGCGGCGCAATCCACCTTGTAGCCCTTCTTTCGAAGGGAATTCCGAAGGATGATCCTCATGCTCTCTTCATCATCGGCGACCAATATTTTTTTCTCGTTCATAACCCACTCCTCAAAGAAACTTGTACGGTTGTTCCCTTCCCTTTTTCGCTCGTCACCCGGATGTTCCCTCCGTGCTCGGTCACGATCTGCTGCGAGATCGCCATCCCCAACCCGGACCCGGTGTTCTTCATCGTAAAAAACGGGGTGAAGATCTTGGAGAGGTCCTCCGGGTTCATGCCGGCGCCGTTGTCCTGGATCTCCACGAGGACGAGACGTCCCGATTTCCGTCCCGCTGCGTTCTTGATCTTGAACTCCGTCATCAACCGCGTCTTCACGCGGATCTTGCCCTTGCCCTCCTCCACGGCCTCCAGGGCGTTCTTGACGAAATTCAAAAAGGCCTGGCGAAGCTCATCGTCGTCGCCCATCACGGGAGGAAGACTCGGATCGAACTCGCGCACGATGCGGACGCTTTGGGACGGTGCGGACACCTCTTCGAGACGCAGAATCGAATCCAGGAGCTCGTTGATGTTGATGGGCTCCATCTTCAAATCCTTCGGCCGCGTCAGCGCGAGCAGGCGCCCGATCAAACGATTCACCCGGTCCGCCTCGCGGACGATGATCTCTACGCACTCCTTGAATTCGTCCGAAATTTTATCGCGGGCCAAAAGCTGCGCGGCCCCCTTGATGCCGCCCAAGGGGTTCTTGATCTCGTGCGCGAGGCCCGCTGCAATCGTCCCCATCATCGCCAAACGATCGGACTTGCGGACCTCCTCTTGAAGATTCTTCAAGGGCGTGACGTCTCGAAAAACGACGATCCAGGCGTTATGGTCTCCCGTGTCGCCGATCGAGGGCGTCACCGAAAGATCGACGGTGGCCCGCTCCCGACGCCAACCCTTCCACGGCACCTCGTGAAGGGTCAGGGCGCTTCCTTCCTCCATGGGATTCTTCAAACGCTCCAAGATTTCTTCGTTACCGGGAAAGGCCTCCCAGAGGGAATGCCCCAGGACCAACTCTCCGGAAAATCCCGTGATCTGTTCCGCGGCCGGATTGATGCCGATCAACCGGCATTCCGTGTCAAGAACGACGAGCCCGTCGCCGAAGGAGGCGAAGATTTCTTCCCAGCGCGGACTGATAATGGGTCGCTTCATTTAATGCCTACATTTTAGGCAGGTACCATGACTCATTGCGTCGAGGCAAGGGCAAAGTCCGGAAAGGTTGACCTTCCGCAAAGGACCCATTACCCTCCGCCGGCTGTGAGCATGAAGATTCTTTTCAACCGGACGAGTCCGGTCGTTCGAACCCTGGAGGCCGGCGGCGTCGTTCTCTCCCTCCTATTTTTTTGGAGGAGCGCCGACTTCGATTTTACTTCCGGAGGATTCGTATTTGTTTTCCTTTGCTACGTCTTTCTCCGCGTCTGCGACTTGAGTCCCTGGTACAAAGGACCGCCGAAGGAGGCGGGCGCGAAGATGGGGATCGAGGTTCACTTTCAAAAGGCCCTCGTACCGACCTCCTACATCCTGTTTCTGACGGCGCTCGCCTGTGTGTCGAGAGTTCCCGTCCTGTCCGCGTCGGTCGTGTCGGTTGCTTCCGTCATGATGGCGATCATCGTTCCGGTCAACGGCATCCTCATCTCCTTTCATCGCCGAGACCGCGATCCCCTTCCGATCAACTATTTCAGTTCCAATCAATATAAGTCAGGGGAGATACCGCTCTCCCCTGAAACCCCATCTGCTATGTCGTGGTCTCATCGTTCGCTCCGCCAAACCGAACGGAATGAATCCGATTCGGTTTGTGCTCGCTCACTATGAAAAGCATCCTCATTGAAAAGAGGGGTCCCGCCGACTGGATTTTTTTCAACCGTCCCGAGGACAAGAATGCTCTCGCCCTGGAGACCGCTCGAGAATTTCAAAAGGCCGTCGCGGGCGCGCTCAAAGACAAGGGCTCGTCCGTCTTGGTGATCTCCGGAAAGGGCGATAGCTTTTCGGCCGGAGGCG
>CAZWYB010000257.1:0-3058 GCA_964637745.1 uncultured Pseudomonadota bacterium | reverse complement strand
GGGGCAGGGCCTTTCTTCAGTCCCACATCCCGGCCCCGGTCTTTGTGCGAAGCTCCTTTACCTTTTCAGCGGATATGTCGGTCACGATCCCTTCTCCTCTTCATAAGCATCGGGCTTGGAGACGAAGGCCTTACCCTTGGTTCCGGCCGCCTCGCGCGTTGCAGGGGCTTCGTCCTGGCTCTTTTCCCTCACCTTCTCGCGCAGGACCGCGTCACGCTGGGCGACGCCGTCCACGCAGGCCTGGGCGATTTTGCCGGCGAACAGTCGGATCGACTTGATGGCATCGTCGTTGCCGGGAATGAGAAAATCGATGCCGTTCGGATTGCAGTTGGTGTCGGCGATGGCGACGATCGGGATCTTCAGCCGGTTCGCCTCTTCGCGGGCGATGGCTTCCTTATGGGGGTCGATGATGAAGATGACGGCCGGCAATCCATTCATCTCCTTGATGCCGCCGAAGGCCTTCGTCAGTTTTTCGATTTCGCGCTCGATTCCCAATTTTTCCTTCTTGGTCAAACCGGCGAGGTTGTTTTCTTCGCGCTTTTTTTCCAGATCCTTCAAGCGGTCGATGGAGGCGCGGATGGTCCGGAAATTCGTCAGGGTCCCGCCCAACCAGCGGTGGGAGACGAAGAACATGCCCGCCTTCTTGGCCTCGTCTTCGATGATCGGCTGCGCCTGTCGCTTCGTCCCGACGAAGAGGACATTGCCTCCTTCCGAGACACGGCGACTGATGAATTCGCAGGCCTCGTGGCAAAGACCGACCGTCTTCTGAAGATCGATGATATGGATTCCGTTCCGGGATCCGAAAATGAAGGGCTTCATCCGAGGGTCCCAACGATGCGTTTGGTGACCGAAATGAACGCCCGCTTCCAGCATTTCTCTGACAGACATCTCAACCATGAAAACTCCTTATCCTTATGTAGTTGCCCAAAATTAAAGCGTTTTTTGCTATCATCAAGCGGGGTGCCGATGCAAGAAAAAACGATAGGGAACGCTTCTCTTTCATGTTATCCTTTTCTTGTCAAATCAGACCTTTAGGAGGGCGGTATGTTATCACAGAACCTTAAAGAATATCTCAAGAAAACCAAGGTTTGGTACGAAATCCGCCATCACCCGCCCACCATGACCGCCGAGGAACTCGCGCAAAGGGAAAACGTCGACGGTCATAAGGTCGCCAAGGTCGTCATCCTCAAGGAGAATGGGCGCTATTTCATGATGGTCCTCCCCGCCTCCTACTTCATCGACATCCAAGAGGCGCGACGCGCCACGGGTCATCCGAACCTGCATTTCGCCTCCGAAAGCGAGCTGATGCAAATCTTCCCGGACTGCGAACTGGGCGCCATGCCTCCCATGGGGAATCTTTACAACCTGCCGGTTTATGCGGAGAAGGATCTCACAGACGACGACGAAATCGAGTTCAATGCCGGCTCGCACGAAGACGCCGTCCGCATGAAATATCAAGACTGGGAAAAAATCACCCATCCCGAAGTCACGCACTTCGCGCGTAACTGGCGGGAATATTTGTAGATTGTTTCTAGCAACGCTTTTCTCCTCTTCACGATAATGAGCTCCGGCTATGAACTTTCAAGTCGGGCTCTTTTCAACCGTTTCCCAGGCCTGCTCTTCGGCGGTCACGCGGTTGAGCTCGTTTCTTCCCGGACGGACGGCCATCCTGGCGTCGGACGACCATTACGTAACCCTTGCCCCCCCTTCTCACCTCTCGCCTCTCGATACAGTCGGATGGGTATCTCATTTATCCCGGCAGGGCCTGAGTGTCGAAACGATCGCCGAAAGGATCAATGGCACCACCCACACGGCGGGAATCAACGATATGAGGCTCGCACGGAAGGTCGTGTCCGTTTCCATGACCCAGAACGAGGTGATCGCCTCCCCTCGGGAGGCGCTCGAGGCCAAAGAGAGGCTCAGACAAAAGATCAAACTCTTTCTGGAATCCGGAAGAGAGTTAGACGATACGTCGCTGCTACGCCTGCTGAGGGCGATCAACAGCCCCGAGGTAAGGGCCTTTTTCGCGGGTCTGAACGTCTGCTTTACTCTGGATGTCATTCCCGACGATGAATTCGACGACGCCATTCCCAAAATTTCGCTGAAGGACAAGACTGGCTATTTCGAAAGCCTGAGACGAAAGGGCCTCAAAGATCGCCTCTTGATCCGTGGGATTCCAGCCGTCAGCGTCTTTGATCTGGATGCCGAGGAAAAGATCATCGAGAGCGTGATGGATCGACTCCTCACGGCGATGCACGAATGGGAACACTGGTGCCACTTCACGGGAAGCTTCGCGGGAAAAGAAAGACGCATCGCCGAATTGCTGTCGCGTTTTGAAGAACAGCGCTTGCTGTTACGCATCCACAAATTCGACTTCAACCAGCAGGCGGCCGCGAAAAATCAGACTCTCGCGCAACACTTTCTCGCCATGGAGTTCCGTGACGGCGTCAGTGACCCCTTCTCTTTTTTGCGCCGGTTCTTTATCGGCTAACCGTCAATAAAGGATCAATCCGCCCTCGGGGGAAGGAAAGGTCAGATCGTCTCCAAACGCCCAAAGCGGGGCCTTGCTCATGATCTGGCCGTTGGTCGTTCCTCGAAATTGGTGATCGCAATTGGGGATGACCTCGAGTCTCCGCGATCGGGCACGAGTCGCGGCCTCGCACAAGGCACGGGCGGATTGCGGCGAGACAAAATAGTCCCGGTCGCCGAGGGCGATCGAGAGGTCGCCTGTGAACCCCGCGATGCCACCAAACATGGCGCGCTCACCCGCATCACCGGCGGGGGCCATCAACAGGATCTTTTCCGCACCGATATCTTGCGCGCAGACCGCGATCGCGCTGGCGCCGGCCGAAAACCCCATCAGCCAGAGACGAAACCGATCCCGACCGCAAATCTCCTGAGCATGATCCCGCGCGTATTGCACGACGTCATAAAGGCCGCGGACCAAAAAACCCTCGTAGTCGCCCGACCGGTCGCCCCAAACGGTGGGATTGTCCATGCGGACGACGGCGGCCAAACCCCGTTGGGCCAAATGTCCAGCCATGTTCCCATATTTGTT
>CAZWYB010000256.1:0-3086 GCA_964637745.1 uncultured Pseudomonadota bacterium | reverse complement strand
CCGCTCTTCGATTGAGGCGAGGGATGAACGTGCTCACGGAGATTGGGGAACAGTTTGATCGCGAGGTTCATGTCATCCGCACGGAAGACGAGCTTGCTCGTCTCAAGGCGGCCTACTTGGGCAAGGGCGGTCGTGTCACCGAGTGCATGAAGGGCTTGGGCCAGCTTCCTCCGGAAGAGCGCCCGTCCTTCGGCGCCCAGGTCAATTTGCTCAAGCAGAAGATCGAGTCCGAGCTCCGCGAGGTCCAAGACAAGATCGCCAATGAAAAGCGCGAGACGAAACTCCGCGCCGAGTCCGTCGACGTGACGCTGCCCGGGCGGGCCGTCCCTGCCGGAGGCCGGCATCCCATCAGCCAGGTCTTAGAAGAGGTCGAGGATATCTTTCGCGAGATCGGTTTCACGGTCCACGAAGGTCCCGAGATCGAGACCGACTTTTATAATTTCGAAGCGCTCAATATCCCCCAAAACCATCCGGCTCGGGACATGCAGGACACTTTCTACGTCAGCGGAATGCCGTCACACCTTTTGAGGACGCACACGTCGCCCGTTCAGATCCACACGATGAAAAGGATGAAGCCGCCGATTCGGATGATCGCCCCGGGGGCGGTCTATCGCCGGGATTCGGACATCTCGCACACGCCGATGTTCCATCAGGTAGAGGGGTTGGCGGTGGGCGAGGGGATTCAGTTCGCGCATTTAAAGGGAACCGTCTCCTATTTCCTCCAGCGGCTTTTCGGAGACGACCTGAACGTCCGTTTCCGTCCCAGTTATTTTCCGTTCACCGAGCCGTCGGCTGAGGTCGACATTCAATGCGTCCTGTGCCGGGGCAAGGGGAAGATCGAGACCAATCCCTGCCGGCTCTGCAAGACCAGCGGGTGGCTCGAGGTCATGGGCTGCGGGATGGTCCACCCGGCGGTCTTCGAGAAGGTCGGCTACGACACGAAGAAGGTGACCGGATTCGCCTTCGGGATGGGGATCGAGCGCTTGGCGATGCTCAAGTTCGGGATTCCGGACATCCGGCTCTATTTTGAAAACGACCTGAGATTTTTGAGGCAATTTTGAAGGTTCCTTTCACATGGCTGAAGGAATTCGTCCCGATCAAGGCCTCGGCCGCCGAGGTGGCCAAGCGGCTGACCTTTGCCGGACTTGAGGTGGAGGGGATCGAGGAGATTGCGGGAGATTCGATTCTGGAAGTCAATGTGACGCCCAACCGCGGCGATTGTCTCTCGCTCTTGGGGATCGCGCGCGAGGTCTCGGCCTTGCTGAACGCGCCGTTGAAGAAGATCCCTCCCGTAAAACTGGCGCCGGCCGTTCAAGACCCGACGCTCAAAAAGATGGTGTCGGTTCAGAAACCCGCCGCCTGCCCTCGTTATCTGCTCGCGGTCATGGATGAGTTGTCGGTTGGACCCAGCCCGAAATGGCTTGCCGAGCGTCTCGAGCAGGCGGGCGTGCGCTCCATCAACAACGTCGTCGACGTCACGAATTATTTCCTCATCGCCTTCGGGCAGCCCATGCACGCCTTCGATCGCTCGAAGATCCGCGGCGGCAAGGTCTTGGTGAGAGCAGCCAAAACGGATGAAAAGATCCGGACTCTGGACGGCCAGGAAAGGACCTTGAAAGAAACCGATTTAGTGATCGCCGATGCGGAAGGTCCGATCGCGCTGGCCGGCATCATGGGCGGCAAGGACTCCGAGGTCAATGAAAAGACGACATCGATTGCCCTGGAATGCGCCTTTTTCGAGCCTTCAGGCATCCGAAAGACGGGGAGACGGCTGGGCCTCCAAACCGAGTCGTCACAGCGCTTCGAGCGCGCCGTGGACCCGGAGGGTCTGGTTCGTGCGTTGCATGAGGCCATAGCGCTGATTCTCAAAGTCGCCGGCGGCAAACTCATTGGCCCGGTCATGGATGTGAAAAAGTCGGCGCCCGCCAAACGGGCCATCTCCTTCAACCCAGCCCTCGTCTCCGGATACTTGGGCGGCACATGGACGAATTCGGTGATCAAACAGGCGTTGACCCGGTTGTCGTTCGCCGTGAAGGACAAGGGAAAGACCTGGCAGGTGACCGTTCCCTCGAGCCGCAGCGATGTCGCGCGTCCGGTCGATTTGGTGGAAGAGATCGCCCGATGGATCGGCTACGATAAGATCCCGACGGTGTTTCCACCGCTCGCTTCCGCGCCTTCGCGTGAAGAAGGCGTCATCGGCAGAGAGCGAAAGGCCAAAGATCTGCTTGCCGATCTCGGATTCCGAGAAGCGATCCACTACAGTTTCATGTCTTCCGAAGACGTCCATGGCCTGACAGGCCTGGGCGCGGGAGAAGACGTCCTCCTCCAAAACCCGCTGGGACAGGAGTTTTCGCTCATGCGTCCGTCGTTGTTGCCCAGCCTCTTGAAGACGGCCGCGCATCATCAAAATCACAAGATGAACCAGTTGCGGTTCTATGAGCTCCGGAAGTGCTTTCGTCTGAACCAGGGAAAGATCGTCGAATGGAAATCCTTAGCCGGACTTGTTTCGGGTCCGCGGCCGTGGTCGCATTGGGGGTTGAAGGCCGAGGCGTCCGATTTTTACGACATCAAGGGCGTCGTCGAGCAGGTGGCCTCTTTGGTTGATGTTTCTCTCTCGTTTAAACCCGGGACGTCTTCGTTTCTCCATCCGCGCCGCCAGGCCGACGTCTTGATCGATGGGCGAAAGGTCGGCGTCGTGGGCGAGATCCATCCGGACCTGGTGTCTGCCTTTGACTTGAAGCAGACCGCGTATGTCTTCGAGATCGATTGGGACAGACTGTCGTCGCGCCCATCGGATCGAAGGGTCTTTCGGGAGTTCGGGCGGATGCCGGTGGTCGAGAGGGGCCTGGCCTTGGTGACGGACGACGCCGTCGCGGCGGGGGATTTGCAGGGGTTCTTGCGCTCGGCCGATCCCTCGGTTCAGGAGGTGGGGGTGTTCGACCTCTACCGCGGGAACCCGATACCGGCGGGCAAGAAGAGCCTGGCCTTTTCCATCAGGATTGGGAGATCGGACCGGACGCTGACCGACGAGGAAGTGAACGAAATTTATGGCCGTTTGGTCGAGGGTGTGAAAAAATCCTTTAATG
>CAZWYB010000255.1:0-3201 GCA_964637745.1 uncultured Pseudomonadota bacterium | reverse complement strand
TCCCACGGCAGCAGGTAGCCGGTGAAGGAGAGGAGCAGGGTCAGGACGAGCAGGATCACGCCCACCACCCAGTTGAACTCGCGCGGCGGCTTGTAGGAGCCGGTCATGAAGACGCGCAGCATGTGCAGCCAGACCACGATGACCATGGTGTGGGCGCCCCAGCGGTGGATCTCGCGCATCACGCCGAGCGGCAGCTGCTCGCGCATGTCCATGACGTCGATGTAGGCTTTGTCGATGGTCTGCCGGTAGTAGAACATCAGCAGCACGCCGGCGATCACCTCGACGATGAAGACGAAGAAGGAAAGCCCGCCCATTCACCAGGGTGAAGCCAGTCCGATGCCCGAATTGCCCGTCGTGCCCGCGACCACCGTTCCGCCGGGCGCGAGTTTTCCCGACCTCTCGGCTTCCGAAATAATGCGGAGGACGATCCGATCCTTCAGCGAACCGCCCGGATTGAAGCGCTCCAGCTTCGCGAAGATGTTCGCCGATCCGGTCGGGATCGACCGCTTCAGCTGAATGATCGGCGTATGGCCTATGGCTTCTAAAATTGTTTCCATAATAAAAAACCCCTTCCTATGCCGTGATAAGAAGAGGTCGATTGCAAACTTCTTATCTCTTGGAGTTAGCACCTTCCCAACCTTGCGGCCAGGGGGTTGCTGTGGTTTCGTCGGGCCAGTCCCTCCACCACTCTGGATAAGTTCCAGTCAAATTTTTCGGACGCCGACAACGTAAGAGAAGGGCGCTCGGTTGTCAAGTCACCCCTCTAAAAACAAAACTCTTTGAAATGACTCGAAAAAATCGTATCCTATCCGCTCCATGTCATGGCAGTTGCGTCGATTTGCGGTTGTTGCACTTCTGCTTTCAAGTCCGGTGGCGCATGCCGGGCTGACGGATCCGGCCCTTCGTTGGAAGACGATCAAGACCCAGCATTTCTCCATCAATTTCTATGAAGGCGAGGAAGAGCTCGCGAGAAAACTCACGACAATCACCGAGGACGTCTACCAGACCCTCTCCCAAAAATTCGACGCCCACCCCTGGGGCCGGACCGAAGTCGTGCTGGTGGACAATACGGATATCGCGAATGGCTTCACCCTGGTCATCCCTTATAACGTGATCATCCTCCGCGCCGTGCCCGGCATCTCGGACAGCTCCCTGGGAGACTACGACAACTGGCTGCGCGATCTTTTCATGCACGAATACACGCACGTCATCCACATCACGGACACGCGCTATCCGGCAAAACTCCTGAAGCCCTTGGTCGGAAAGCTGATGGCCCCGAACGGCCTCACGCCCGGGTGGGTGACGGAAGGTTTGGCCGTTTATTTTGAAACGGTTGGCACGAGCCGGGGGCGCGATCGGTCATCCTTTACCGACATGCTGCTGCGGACGGACATTTATAACGATAAGTTTCTGCACCTGGATCAAATGGCCGGCACCCAATACGACTGGCCCGGCTGGCAGGCCCAGTATCTTTACGGCGGCGGTTTTTGGAAGTTCCTTTCCGAAAAATACGGGGAAAAGACGCTGACCGACTTCAGCCACAAATACGGGGCATCCCTCCGCTTCTTCATGCTGAACTCCCAGGCCAAGAGGGTTTGGAAACGCGAACGGTCCGAGGAGGAGCAGAAGCTTTGCGACGAAGATCATTGGACGGAACATAAGACCTATCGGACCCATGAGACCTATCCCGAAACCTGCGATGGTCTCGGAAAGACCTTTTACAAGCTCTGGGATGAGTGGCGGGATTCCTTGAAAAAACATTACGGCGAAGTCCGCGAGAAGCTGTCCGCCGCCGGTTTGAAGGAAGGGAGCGCCGACCTCGTGCCTCGGAAGGGCGAAAGCTTTTCCATGCCCACCTATTCCAACGACGGCCGGCAGATGGCCTACATGGCGGCCTCGGTGGATCATCCCCTGGAGATCCGGTTGAAAGATTTGGAGACGGGTAAGGAGAAGGTTCTCTTGAAAAAGAGAGAGGCCCAGCAGATGAGTTTCTCTCCCGACGGCAAGAAGCTCCTGTACTCCCAGACGGCGACCTACAAGAGATACAACCAGTTCAGCGACCTCTTCGAAGTGAATTTAGATACCGGAAGGTTGAAACAGCTGACCAAGGGGATGAGGGCCCGCGATCCCGATTATTCGCCGAAAGGGGATAAGATCGTCGCCGCCCTTCAGGAAACGAACGGAGCGAAGTTGGGCGTCTACGATCCCGAGACCAAGCAATGGAAGACGATCTACGAGGCCGATCAATTCGACCACCCGCGCTGGATGCCGGACGGGAGGGACGTCGTCGTCTCCGTCCACAAGTCGGGACAGAGGGATTTATGGATGATCGATTCGGAATCGGGCGAAGGGCGTCGGTTGACCAACGATGTCGCTTTGGACGACCGGCCGGTGGTCGATCAGGAACGGCGGGAGGTCTACTTTTCCTCGGACCGGACGGGCATCCCCAACATCTACCGCTATGATCCCTACAGCAAGTCGACGACGCAGGTCACGAATGTATTGACGGGCGCGTTCGCGCCGTCGATCGCTCCGAACGGGGATCTCCTGTTCCAATATTACAACGGACGCGGTTTTGAGATTCGTCGGCTGGACGGCGCCCGTAAATCGACGGTCGTGGGTCTCGCCCCGGAGCCGGCGCGAGCGGCCCAGACGCCGGAGAAGGACTTTGAAAGCCCGGCGCCGATGGACGCCCAGTCGTTCCAGGCCGGCGTTAAAAAGTATTCGCCTTTTCCGAAGCTCTTGATTCCCCGTTACCTGCTCCCGAACGTGTCCTTCTTGGACAGCGCGCTCTTCTTGTCGGCGACGATCAGCAATTTCGATCCTCTGCAGCGGCATTTCTGGTTCGGCGACATCACCTACCGGAGCGACAATAATTTCGTCGGCTTCGACTTCGGCTACACCTACAGCCGTTACCGCCCGGCCTTCTCGGTCGGCATCAGCGACTTTTCCGTGAATTATGGAGATGTCTTTCGCTTGGGGCAGAATTTCTTTGAAGAAAGGCGCCGGGGCTACGCGGGGGTTTTCATGCCCTTCGGCTATCATCATGTGACGGCCCAATATTTCTTCGAAAACCGGGGCGTGCAATCCGGTCTCCCTCCCGGGACGACGGTGTTGACCGAAGGTCACTACGCGGGATTCTATTTTCAATACGGCTACGGCAAGACGACGGGGACGGCCGCCGGCATCAGTCCGGAAGGG
>CAZWYB010000254.1:0-3235 GCA_964637745.1 uncultured Pseudomonadota bacterium | reverse complement strand
GCGCGCCGATGGCCCGCGGCATCAAGGCGTGCGTGATTTTCTGGATCCTGGTCGTGGGAGGCGTCCTGGGTGCGATCGCCTCCATCGGCATCACCTGGGCGCGACGCGCGAGGGCGCTTGAAGGGTAAATAAAAAGCCGCCCCGGGTTCTCCCGAAGCGGCTTTTTCCTTTTCAATCTTTGACTTTCTACTTCTACTGCGCTGCAAAGCTGAACTCGGCGGAGGCCGGCTGACCCGCGGTCACCGTCACCTGGGCCGTCTTCGTACCGTATTTTTCCTGCCAGGCTTCGAGCGTGTAGCTGCCGGCCGGAACGTTGGCCAGGTTGCATTCGCCCTTGTCGTCCGTCACGCAGATGAAGGCGTTGTCGTTACCGACCACATAACCCGTCATCCAGGGATGGACGTCGCACTTGAACTTCGTCACACCTGCCGCAACCGTCTTCTCAATGTCCTTCGAGCCCTTCATCTGTGCCTGGTTGAAACCAGTCGTCGCGCCCATATAGGTGTGGACATTATGCAGAATCGGGTCGCCGTTGCGGATCATCAACTTTTGTCCCGTCACGCCGCCGATCACCCGCGGTTCATACATGCAGTTGCTCTGTGTAATTGTGAGGGCGTCCGCCGGGGGCGTCGTCGCCGCGGGGGCTCCCTGGGAGATTCTGACGACGGCATTCTTCAAGGTGCCGTTCGCGTTCACGACCACTTCCTGGTCGTTCATCGGGGTCTTGCCGCAGAAAGGATCGGCGTCTCTCTTAAGCTTCGACATCGCCGGCGCGGTTCCGGTGAACTTGACCACGGCCTTGATACCCGTGCCTCCGGCGGCTGCGGGGGCCGCTGCCGGTGCGGGGGCGGCGGTCGGCGCCGGGGCCTGCGTCTGGGATTGGCACTCCTGATTGATAAACATCGTCACCAGGAGGAGCCCTGTCATAGTGCCGATTTTCTTCGCATTTCTCATATTTCTACTTCTCCTTTTTGTCTAAAAAGACGGCGTATCATTTAGAAGGAGGGGCTTTGTGTGTCAAGGAGATTCAAGGCCCTTTTGAGGTCAGAAAAAGATCCAAAGGAACGGTTTCCCCCTCTCGGACTTGGACACGTTGGAGGCGGCTGCCGAGTACCTCGTGCCAGACGACGACGTTGTAATCGCCAGCCGGAAGGTCTTTGATGGCGTAGTTTCCGTTTTCGTCCGTCACGGCATAGTAGGGATGCGGGGCGACGACGATCCACCCCTTCATCCAATCGTGGATGTCACAATGGACTGCGATGAACTCCGGCTTGTCGAACTGAACCGTCAGAGGGCTGGAAGATTTCATCTGAGCCCGATCGACCATCGCATTGACACGGCTCACCGTATGAAAGTTGTGAAAGATGTTGTCGGAGTTGAGAATCCGGATGGGTGCGGCGGCCTCGACGATCAGGATGTGGGGATCGAACTGGCATTTCTTTTGATCGAGGGCGTATCCGCCTTCTGGTCTTTCGAATTTCTTCGCCCCTTCGACCTTCCCATCGATGAAAACGACGGCGTTCTGCAGACCACCCCTCTTTCCCACTAAACATTCCTGGGAGACGGCCTCACGGCCGCAGGCATCCGGATCGACCGTATTCGCCTTCTTTTTTGGAATCGGGGCGTCGCCCTGAAGACGGACCGTCCCCGAGATGGTTCCTCCCGCCCACGCCTCCAAAGAAAGGGCGGAAAAGACCAGAAAACACAGAACCTTCGACTTCATGGTTTGGAGGGTATCGCGGATGGAACGGGCGTGGAAGTGGCTGACGACGGCGCCCCAAGGCTCAGGACGTAGTCACGGATGGCCTCCGCTTGTTTCTGGCGGTCGCCTCCCAAGACATCCTGAGGCCCGGAATCATCCGACGGCAGGAAAGCCGGCATCTTCACTCCCGGCGTGAATTTTTGAGGATCCTTCACCCACTCCGGGATGAAATCATAACGGATGCGGTCATGGGCCATGGCCAAATCCGGTCCCCACTGTTCCGGGGCCGAAGTGGGCGTCTTTCCGTTCTGGATGTGGCACGAAAAGCAGCTGAAATAATCCTTGGAAGCGAGCTTCTCTCCGGCTGCAAGGCTCTCGGGCGAAGGGGGCTTTTGGGGAATGGTCGAAAAGCCCGGAGAGACCTTATCCAAGGCCGAGAAATAACGGATGATGGTATTCGCTTGATCGTCCGTGAACTTAAAGGTCGGCATGCGCACGTCGATCCACGGGCGGATCTTGACGCGCGACGGATCCTTCAAGAACGGGAACATCCAATCGGGCCGGACGCGTGCACCGATGCCCATCAGGAGCGGCGGAGACTTGTCGGGACCGATCACGCTCTCGATCAGACGCCCCTCCCCTTCGATCATATGGCAGCCTTTGCAATTCAAACGCTCCACGAGATGGCGGCCATCGTCGATGTCCTTCTGATCGCGGTTGATCTTCGACATCAGGAAACGTTCCGGAACTTCTTCCTTCCTCAAGCCCTTCAGGAAGACGACGAGGGCATGGATGTCCTCATCGCTCAAGCCGAAGTTGGGCATGCGCGAGGACGTCCGTTCGGTCAGGTACATCCGCGGATCATGCAACTTGCCGGCGGCCCAGTCCTCCCAGGTCCTCGGAATCTTCGTATCGCCGTAATCGAGCTCGGCCGGCTCTTTCCTTCCGAAGGCCGTCAAATCGACGGAGAGTTTCGAGGCGCCTTCAAAGCCGCCGATGTTGTGGCAGCCGTAGCAACCATACTGAGAAATGAGGAGGAAGCCCTTTTTCGCGTTTTCCGGATCTTTCAGGCGAGCCTGCAGCGCCGCATCCGCCGCGGGTTTCTCTCCGTTCTGAATGAGGTAGGCCGTGACGTGCGCCTCCTCCGTCGGGGTCAAACGAAGGTTCGGCATGCGGGCATCGGGATTGTAAGCCTTCGGATCTTGGATCCAGTTGTAGATCCAATCGGCCGTCGTCTTCTCCCCGATCCGGTCGAGGGCCGGTGCAAGCCCCGTTCCCTTATCCGCCAAGGTGTGGCACCCGAGGCAACCCACGGTCTCAAAGACTTTTTTACCTTCCTCGGCGTTGCCGCCCGGGAATTTGCCGAAGGGGAAATGATAGGGCTCCGATTTTTGCAAGAGGTAGGCGGCGACTTTTTCAACCTGTCCGGGCTCGTCGATATCCAAGGGCACTTTCGGCATCTTCGTGTGCGGCAGATACCCGCGCGGGCTCTTGATCCAGCGCTACGCCAATCAGCAGTCGAAGTTCATCGAG
>CAZWYB010000253.1:0-3283 GCA_964637745.1 uncultured Pseudomonadota bacterium | reverse complement strand
CTTCCCGAAGCTCGTGAAGATCAAGACATAGCTGTGCGTTGACGCGATGAAGAGATTGCTGACGAAATCCTCTTCACCCGTGGACATCCCGGTCTTCCCGTGCCCGCCGCGCCTCTGCGCGCGGTAGATGCTGATGGGGTTTCGCTTGATGTAGCCTCCGTGCGAGATCGTGACCACCATGTCTTCTTCGGCGATCAGGTCCTCGATCGACAGCTCCTGCGTCTGCGCCTGAATCTCGGTCCGTCGCGCGTCGCCGAAGTTCGTTTTGATCTCGGTCAGCTCGTCCACGATGATCCCCAGAACGAGCTTTTCATCCTTCAAGATCTCCTTGAGTTTCTGGATCAGGGCCATCACCTCTTCATACTCGGCGACGATCTTCTCCCGCTCGAGCGCGGTCAGGCGCTGCAACCGCATGTCCAAGACGGCCTGGGACTGGATCTCCGAAAGGCTGTAATTCTTCATGAGGCCTTCCTTGGCCTCGGCCGGGGTCTTCGACTTGCGGATCAGCTGGATGATGGCATCGAGATTGTCGAGGGCGATCTTCAAGCCCTCCAAGATATGCGCCCGCTCTTCCGCCTTTTTGAGATCGTAGGCCGTCCGGCGGGTCACCACTTCTTTCCGATGCTCGAGGAAGAGCTCGAGGTACTCCTTCAGATTCAAGGTGCGCGGCTGCCCGCCCACGATGCACAGCATGATGACGCCGAAGGTCGACTGCATGGCGGTGTGCTTGTAGAGCTGATTCAAGATGACGCCCGCGACGGCCCCTTTCTTCAACTCCACGACGATCCGCATCCCGTCCTTGTCGGATTCGTCGCGGATGTCGCTCACCCCTTCCACCTTCCCGTCTCGGACCAGCTCGGCGATCTTTTCGATCAAGCGGGCCTTGTTGACCTGGTATGGGATCTCGGAGATGACGATGTTCTCCTTATCCCCCTTGGCCACCGGCTCGATCACGGACTTGGCCCGCATTTGCACAATCCCCTTGCCGCTCGTATAGGCCTCTTGGATGCCCTCGCGCCCGTGGATGAAGGCGCCGGTCGGAAAATCGGGGCCGGGGATGATCTTCATCAATTCCGGGATGCCTAACTTGGGATTTTTGATCAAAGCGACGAGGGCGTCGCAGACCTCCGAAAGATTATGAGGAGGGATCTTCGTGGCCATGCCGACGGCGATGCCGTCCGATCCGTTGATCAAGAGATTCGGAACCTTCGAGGGCAGAACCACGGGTTCCATGACCTGCCCGTCGAAATTGGGCAGAAAATCGACGGTTTCCTTGTCGATGTCGGCCAGAAGCTCCTCGGCCAGCTTCGTGAGCCGCGCCTCCGTATAACGGTAGGCTGCCGGGGGATCCCCGTCGATGGAACCGAAATTCCCCTGCCCATCGATCAACGGATAGCGCATGTTCCAGTCCTGGGCCATGCGGACCAAGGCATCGTAGACCGCTAAGTCCCCGTGGGGATGGTACTTTTTCAGCACCTCACCGACGACACCGGCGCATTTCGAAAACTTTTTGTTGGAAAGGAGACCTTCCCGCAGCATCGCATAGAGGATTCTTCGATGGACGGGCTTGAGACCGTCCCTGACATCCGGGATCGCGCGACCGATGATTACGCTCATCGCGTAATCCAGGTAGCTGTCCCTCATTTCGTCTTCGATATTGACCGGAATGATCTCTGACGAGCGAACCATAGAGATTGTCCTTATACTTTAGGGATGCAGGCGTGTTCTGTTCTGTAAATTCGATGACTTTTTTCGGCGAAATGGGTGCAAAAGTCAAACCAAAATTCGTGCCAATCGATCGCCCTCTAGACCAGAAAAATCAATGGCTGGCGGTTTTTTGATTTTTTTCTAAAAAAAGAAAAAAACGGCCGCATTTTCGTTGACAAGAACGGCTGAGTTCTGAAAATAGGGACATAGCGGTTCACGAAGTTTGCAAAGTCACAATCGGCGCGGGTTAGCTGGTTGTGATTAAAAATACATCCAAGGAGGGGGGTGACCATACATGACGAAAGCCGAACTTATCGCTGCCATCGCCAAGGATTGCAAATGCTCCAAGGCGGTCGCAGAGAAGGCGCTGAACTCGATGACCAACAATGTCACGAGGGCGCTGAAGAAGAACGATCGAATCGCTCTGACGGGATTTGGCACCTTTTCGGTGTCGAAACGCCGTGCTCGCAAAGGGAGGAAGCCCCAAACCGGGGCAGGGATCAACATCAAGGCTTGCAACGTTCCAAAGTTCAAGCCGGGCAAGGAGCTGCGTAAAGCGGTCTCCTAAGAATGCCGAAACGATTAAAAGCCCCCTCTCGGAAAAACAATCCGGTGGGGGCTTTTGTTTTGGCGATTCTCGATCCGCTTCGGGGCCCCGAGGGTCTTTACAGCTTCCATCACGATACGTCCCACCTCCTCCTTCTTGAACTTTCCCGTCGGGGATATGCCATCCATTACGCGGATCCGTCCGCCCTCCTCTGGAATGATCACGGCCTTTCCGTCCGTACGATGCGCGCTACGCCCCTGGATCAGGAACCCTACTTTGCCTTCGAACCCGAAGAGACGCAGCCGGTAGATGCCTTCTCCTTGATTCTGATGAGAAAGGACCCTCCGGTCGACGCGGGCTACGTCTACGCCACCCACCTCCTCTCGCGGGCGCCCGATCGCATCCCGATCGTCAACGCACCCCAGGCCCTAAGGGATTGGAACGAAAAACTGGCCATCCTGAACTTTCCCCGATGGATCCCCCCGACGCTCGTGACGGCGGACAAAAAGGCGATCGACCGGTTCATCGACGGGCTCGGGGGCAAGGCGATCCTGAAGTCCCTGTCCGGCTTCGGAGGGCGGGGCGTTCATCACGTCTCCCGGAATCATCCCGATTACATCTCCCTTTTGGACGAAGAGACCCACGACGGGACGGTCGCCGTCATGGCTCAGGCCTTTTTGCCGGGCGTCCTCAAGGGCGAAAAGAGGATCTTTCTGATCGACGGCAAACCCTTGGGGGCCTTGTTGAAGATCCCTCCGGAGGGAGGTTTCTTGACGAATCCGGATTTGGGGGGGCACCTGGCTTCGGCTTCCTTGACGGCGCGGGAGAAACGACTCTGCCGGGACTTGGCACCTTTTATGAAGAAGAACGGCATTTTTTTTGCAGGCATCGATCTCATCGACGGCAAAATCACCGAAATCAACATGACGAACCCCGGACTAGCATGGGAATGGAATCGGATTGACAACCGGAGGCACGAAGAGGAAATCGTCGAGGCCTTGGAGAGAAAGGTTATGGGGAAAAAAGGAA
>CAZWYB010000252.1:0-3295 GCA_964637745.1 uncultured Pseudomonadota bacterium | reverse complement strand
TTTTCGGCCGTGATGCCCGGTGCCGTGAAGAAAAGTTTTACGCTTCCCACCGGACCATTCGAGCCGATGCAGATGCCTGGAACCAAGGAGTAATGCGGATTTTCGAACCAGGATACGATCGGGGCCGTCGCGATGTCGACTTCTCCGATCTTTAAGAGCCGAGCGAGAGGCGCGGGTGCTTCCAGGCGAGGGCGTTCCTCCAAGTAATGGATCAAGGGCAGTGCGTTCAGATAGGCAACGGCGCCAAGTTTGTAGAGCACTTCCAAACCTTAGAAAATCAAGAGGGCGATGTCAAACCCCGGCCATGAGGGGAGTCGGGGACAAGGGATTTCTCGCGATCAGACGCGCGTAGAGTCCTGAGCATCGGAGTTCGAATTTCATTCCCAATGCCTCGACGATGAAGCATCTCAAATCCGGGGCCTCCTTTAAATAAAGCCCGGCCACTGCCAAGGCGTTCCGGCGCTCCACGGCGGTTGGGTTCGCGGTCGACTTTATGCGCGCGTCCCACCGGCTGTAAAAGTTGACGGCTCTCAGGGTTTCCACGGGGCCTTTGATGACCGTCGCAGCGTAGTCGCGCACGGACTCGGGAAAGTCCGGATTGGAAAGATTCGGGTCCAAGACGCGCCACCCTTCCTTTTTCATCTTTCGGAGCCGCCGGTCGGGCTGTACCAGATAGACTTCGGGCCATTCAAAGGCCTCGATCATGTAGCGGTCCGAGTGGGAATCCGTATAGACGGCTTGTGGGATGAATCCGGCCCTTTCATTGAAATAATGCTCTTTGAGGATTTCGGGCTTTTTCGCCCCGTGAACGGCTATGGGCATGAAACGGGCGTTGCTGTGGACGCGGTCGGCCTTAAGCCGCCGATAAATCGGTTCGGCAAAAACATCGAATCCTCCGGTAACGATGATGACGTTCTGGAGATTGGCCCGCCGCCACGCGATCTCCTCAGCGGAGCGGACAAAGATGTCCTTTTCCACCGCGGTTTCGGCGAACTCCTTTGCTAAACTCTGAAAAGAGGCGGTTTCCCGGACTGATTCCAGGCGCCGACGAACTGCCTTCGGATCGGTGAGCCACTGGAAGGTACGCGGGATATTAAAGGAGCCGGAGAAGACCTCCGAAAAGTGATTCGTCCAGACATGCCGCCAAAAGAGATAGCCGGTGTTGGGGGCGACGGTGCGGTCCAGATCGAAAACCGCAACGGCCCGCGTGGCCGCGGTCAGGAAGGAACCGAGAGGGGTGAGCGAAATCACGTCCCTGGCATCGAGCAAAAAGGAGGATCGTTGCGAGGAAAATCAGGCGGCTTTTTTGGTTACATGAAACTCAACCGTTTTTCCTAGGCGGGATAGATAGAGAACGAGTAGATCGATGCTGAATTTGTCGATCCGGCCACTCATAATTTCCGAAATTCGTGGCGGCTTGACGCCAAGTTTCTTAGCCACTTGGGCTTGAGAAAGATTCAGTTTTCGGATCTCTTTTTCAAGAAGGATGAGGAGTTGACTGCGGGCCAAAAGGTTGGCCGCCTCCTTGTCGTTGAAGCCAATATCTTTGAATACGTTACCGGAAGATCGCGTTGCTTTCATGGTTAACTCCTTGTTCGATAAGCCAACATGGCTTTGTAGGCTTTTTGAGCTATCTCGATTTCTTTCAACGGTGTCTTCTGAGTTTTCTTTTCGAAGGCATGGAGGGCATAAACCGCCTCCGGAAATTTGGCGACATAGAGCATTCTGTGTTCATGAGGTAGATGTATACGCACCTCGAAAACTCCTGAACCGACCGCCTTCATCGGTTTCCAATCGGTTGGAAGAAGGCCCTGTTGAACACGGAACAATTGATGTCCTACCTCCAACTTTGCCACATCCGGAAAGCAGCTCAAGATCTCCTTGGTACGCCCCATCCAGATGATTGGCTTATTCACTTTGAGATGATACGTGATTACGTAACAATGTCAATGCCAAGTAATAAAAGAGACAATCTTTGAAGAGGCAATATTGCTTAAGCCTTCTCTACTCTTACGAATGTCATTTTATTCCGACCCGTATGAAATATACGCTGCAAAAGGGGCCCCTTCGAGCGTGATTCCGAGATGTACTCAACGAGCTCTGTGTGATTGTTTTGAGTAACGTAGAAAGATAGCTCGTTGATCGATTCTGTAGCTGCTTTTTTAAGCTCAAATTTCATAATTTATCACTCTTTCGCTTCCTCAAACTCCGCGTCGATTGCGCCTTCTTCTTTTTTCTTTTCGGCCCCGGCCTCCTTGTCCTCGCCGTCGCCTTTTTGCCCGCCGGCGGCTTGGGCGGCTTTGTACATCTCCTCGCTCATTTTATGCGAGGCCTTGAGGAGCTTCTCCGAGGTCTTTTTGATCGCCTCGATATCGTTGTCCTTGAGCGCCTTCTTCACTTCGCCCAGTGACTCTTCGATTTCGTTCACGAGCTTGACGGGAAGTTTCTCGCGGTTTTCGGAGATGAGTTTTTCGGTGGAGTAGACCATCGCGTCGGCCGAATTGCGGACCTCGATGTCCTCGCGGCGTTTCTTATCTTCCGACTCGTGCGAGCGGGCGTCCTTGACGAGCTTGTCGATCTCTTCCTTCGAAAGACCGCTCGATGCGGTGATCGTAATGTGCTGTTTTTTCGCCGTCGCCATATCCTTGGCCGAGACGTTCAGGATGCCGTTGGCGTCGATGTCGAAGCTGACTTCGACTTGCGGGATGCCTCGGGGCGCCGGAGGGAGTCCGTCCAAAACGAAGCGGCCAAGCGTCCGGTTGTCCTTCGACATCTCTCGCTCGCCCTGCAGGATGTGGATCTCCACCGACGTCTGGCTGTCTGCCGCCGTCGAGAAGACTTGGCTCTTCTTGGTCGGGATCGTCGTATTGCGTTCGATCAGCTTGGTCATGACGCCGCCCAGGGTCTCGATCCCTAAGGTGAGCGGGGTGACGTCCAAGAGGAGCATGTCCTTCACTTCGCCGGAGAGGACGCCGGCCTGAACGGCGGCGCCGAGGGCCACGACTTCATCCGGATTCACGCCCTTGTGCGGGTCCTTGCCGAAGAACTTTTTCACTTCGTCTTGGACGCGCGGGATACGGGTCGAGCCGCCGACCAGAACGACCTCATCGATGTCGGATGAGGACAGTTTCGCGTCCGCCAGGGCCTTCTTGACCGGCTCCATCGATTTGAGGATCAGGTCCTCGCAAATCGCCTCGAGTTTGGCGCGCGTGAGCTTGATGTTCATGTGCTTCGGTCCCGAGGCGTCGGCGGTCAAGAAGGGGAGGTTGATCTCCGTCTCCAGGACGCTCGAAAG
>CAZWYB010000251.1:0-3306 GCA_964637745.1 uncultured Pseudomonadota bacterium | reverse complement strand
TCTCATTTTGACGTCCTGCCAGGGAGGAGGTCCCGGATCGGCAACGATGAGAGGGATCAACTCGTCCCTCAGCGGGGATTTAGGCGCTGGATTAGGGGCGACGAGCCAAGGGGGGACGGGCGAACCGCAAGAATCCGATCCTTCCTCTTCCAAACCTTTGTTTCAACTCTCCACACCGCCTGGAGGGTCCAACGGGGGAGTGGTCAGCTCCGGTGTCGACCCGGCCGATCTCGGCGTCAGCATCGGTGTGGGGAGCAATAAGCACAACGACGACTCGAAGAACGATGACAACGGCAATAATCACCTCATAACGGTCAAAAAACCGTCGACACCGCCACCCCCGGCGGACGCTAAGTGCGACCACACGCATCTTCGATTCGTGGGCTGGGATACGGATGTTTCCGACGTCTTGACGAAGGGCGGCACGAGCGGTCCGGATATCTATGCTTCCTTGAAGAAACGTTTGGACGCGGACGCCTCCAAGACCGATGCCGATCTGGATCCGTTGAAAGATGGTCGATTCATGGATTTTTGTACGACGGGATCAGAGACTGAAGTCGTCGATAAACTCAAGCTTCCCTCCGCCAAAATCTACTTGCTCTTCGAAATGCCGTTGGACGTTCCGGTCACGGCCCAGTGGTCAAAAGGCTTTCATTCTTTGGATGAACTCAACGCCTTGCTCGTCTTGGAAGGCAGCGGTGGCGGGCCATTTGTCAAAATGGGACAACCTGATTCTACTCCGGCGCCTCCCGCAAATCCTCCCCCAAAGATACCCGCCCCGAAGAAGTAAAAACTCCTGACCGCAATGGAAAGCTTGACAGAAACGAAAACTTAGGCACATCTATGCGTCACCCCAAGGAGGAATGAAGATATGAAAAAAGCTCTTGTTATCGCGTTAGGACTCCTTACCTTCTGCGTCGGCGCTTCTACGGTGGCCAGCGCCAAAGGCAAAGTGTACTATTACGCCAAGTTTTTCGAGGACAGGGATTTCCAGGGTCGGACATTGACCCTTCGATTCCGGCAAAATGCCCCGGATTTGAAGATCCAGGGGATCAACGACAAGATCTCATCGGTCGAATACAATATTCCCAAAGGGTGGAAGGTCGTCATGTATGAGAATGACAGCTACGGCGGGCACACTTATGAAATGATGGAGCGGGGCTCGGTGAACCTCCCCGGTGGTTTTAACGATAAATGCACGTCCATTCAGTGGATCCCGACTCAATAGGGCTTAAATCGTCATCGTAAGGAATGAGGCAACGGCCCACACCGGTAATTCCGGTGTGGGCCGTTTTGTTTTTCGATGATACTTTCTATGGAGCAACGTGCCAATTAACGGAGCCAGGTATAATGATTTCGCGATCGCTCGTGATGTAATATTTCGCATGGGCTTCCTGATCGTCTGCGTCAATGCTCGATGGAGGAGAGTTGCTCCCACAATCCGCCCTCATGCCCAAGCTCTTCACTTCGCCGTCCCAAAAGGTCGCCTCAAAAGCACAGGTTTCGGAGATCGCGTAGGGTTTGGCATGAAAATAGATCGATTTTTCCATGCTATCTCCGCCATCTTGAGCGCTCGTTGAGAGGTTCGTTATGATCGTATTGGCATCCGCGTCTTGATGAGAATTGGTGGGCAAGACCCAATAGCCGGCGCAGTTCGATTTGATCTGCTTCACGTTCTCAAAACGAACTTTGTAGGCATATTCCATGGAGACGAAGGAGATGTTGTATTTGCAGTCCTCTCCGATGCCCCAAAGGCCCCCGCTGCATTGCTTGTTCGAAACGGAGTAATGACAGGCGACTCCGGTGGGAACCTCAGTGCGCCCATTCTGGTTTGCAATGCCCATCTCTTGCGTCGAAATATCGACGCCGGCGGGGTAAGGATCGACGCTGAAGACCTTATCCAGAGATTGATCAAAGGGTACCGACAGATCCCCACTACGAACGATGGTGCCGTTAAAATCTGAGATTTCAAGATACCAGCTATAATGGTCATTATCGCGGTTCACCGTGAACGTCCCTTGGGAATCACCGGCCGTCGTGATTGTCTTAAGAGTTCCAGGGATCTCCTCGTCGGGTGATACGATGACCCCTGGACCTGAATTGCCGGTAATCGGCCCCGAGTTATGGGCTTTCAACTGAACGGATACCGCCCAGGGAAGCACGGTATTGCCTTGATCGATGACCGCTTGCGTTTCGTCCTGAACCATGTAGTGTCTGGAGACCGTCCAATCGATATTGAGTTTACCCCAGCATCGATCCGGATTGGCGCCGGAGTCGCTGCAGGTCATATTCCCCTTTGTCAAAGTAGGAATGATCGCTTCCAAGTGCACCTTATAGGTTTTGGCCTTAGAGGAACCGATACCCGTCGCGACGATAGAGAGATTGCCGTATAAGTAACTCAAAGATTGAGAGCTATTCTGGAAGATCGAAGAGAGAGGACAGATTAATCGATAGTGAGCGGTTCCGTTCTTACTGGCGTGAATCGAGTTGCCGTCCGGAGACGTGCAACCCGGGACAATGGTCAATGCGGCATCAGGATCCACGTCGCTGAAATCGGCTTCGACTTTGATCTGAGGTAGCGTGCGATCCATGACGAAGCCATTGGCTCCAACAGTAATCGCGGGATCCGGAAGGGTCACCGTTTCCTTCTTTGTCACCCAAGTTCCATCCGGCTTCTTCAGAGCAAGATAGAAATCCCCCTTCTTCACAAGAAGTCTCGTGATCAGATGTCCCGTCGCCTTTGAAAGCTTGATCCGGCACATCGGCTCGGCGGTCGGAGACGGAGCGGCGCCGGAAGGTGCCGGCATAATGGCGTCGCCGAATCCTCTCGGACGGGTGAGTAGATCATGGCGTGACCATTGAATGGGACAGGTCTGGGAGTCGCAGATCTCCCCGTCCGCGGCCGCGACATCACCTGCACTGGGCAAGGGATTCGAAACGTCGTTCCCATAAGAATCGGTGACAAGCGACCGATGGACCGAGGCGATCGTCGCACAGTCCGTATCGCCCGCCTTTCGGTTCATGGGACCGATCAGATATAGGTCCCCACCTACGTCTACGGACGTCCAGTCGAATCTATAGGTCGAAAATTTCGTGCTCGAACTCGGATCATTTTCGTTCCATGCCTGTGTGTGAGTCAACTTTAGTTGAACGTCTGAGGGGCACCCGTAGGCATCCACGGCGACATGGGTCGGCGTATTCGAGCATCGGTCGTCTGCATCGTCCACGCCGTCTCCGTCCGTATCGGGGCAACCCCTGTCATCGACGTGAGCGCCTGCGGGAGTATTAGGGCAGGCGTCGTTTGCG
>CAZWYB010000250.1:0-3317 GCA_964637745.1 uncultured Pseudomonadota bacterium | reverse complement strand
AATGAAAGGACTTGTGGGGGGCCGTCACATTGGCGTTGGAGCACATTGTCAAAGGAAGGTTTGACGCGCTCGAAAAGTTCGCGGTCAGAAGATCGCGGGTCACCGTAAATCCCCTGTTGGGCCCGTTTCCGTAATCAAAAATTCCGAACCGGTTGGAACTGTTGCTGCAGATCGAAGTCACAAAGGTCTGCCCGGCCGGGCCCCGCTTATTCGTCGGATCATTACCCGCCGTACCCAAGCCCACATCAGGCGCCATGCTCCCGCTGTCGTCGATCAGGACCGCACCTAAGATATCGGGCGAGGCGCATGAATCCGAAGTGCACGTGGTCGATCCGGGGCTGGAGACCCCGCAACTGACGGCGTTACAACTTTGAGCCTTGATGGCGTTTCCGCAGGCATCGACCGCAGAGAAATTGACTGTGAATTGGCCGTTAGTGGCGAACTGCGGGTCGAGCGCCACGCCCGTGACGGTCAGTGTTTGGGTACCGCTTAAATCCGTACTCGCCGTTCCTGCGGTACAAGCGGCCCCCCCATTACTGCTACTACCGGTACTTCCCGTGCCACCACCGCCCACGCTCTGACCGTTTCCGTTGGCATCCCCACTACTCCCGCTTCCACCACCTCCGTCCGTCCCTGCAGAGCCCGTCGTCCCGGTGTTATTGCCATTGCTGCAGCTGCACCCTCCGCCACCCTGGCCAGTGGCGTCATCCGCCGAGGCCCGGATCATAGGAAGTAAAAACAGCCCTTGTGCGAGGATGAAAAAGAGAAAGAAGACAGGACCGAACGTTGCTTCAATGAAAAATTATCTTTAATAAAAAACCCTTGCCAAGTCGGCTCATCCGATGAACAAATGCAGTGCGTCATTTGGAGAGGAAACATGCTCAAACGACCTAAAATCGCACTCATCGGAGCCGGCCAAATCGGCGGAGTCCTTGCACAATTAGCCGCCCAACGGGAAATGGGCGATGTCGTCGTCTTCGACGTCGTGGAAGGCGTTCCCCAGGGAAAAGCCTTAGATATCTTGGAGAGCGGACCGGTCGATGGGTTCGATTCCCACCTGAAAGGTACGAACAGCTATGAAGATTTGAAGGGTGCCGACGTCGTCATCGTTACGGCCGGCGTTCCAAGAAAGCCGGGGATGAGCCGCGACGATCTGCTGAACACCAACGTCAACATCATGAAGGACGTGGCATCGCATGTGAAGACGTACTGCGCCGGAGCCTTCGTGATTGTGATTTCCAACCCGCTCGATGCGATGGTCTACACGATGCAAAAAATAACCGGTTTCCCAACCAACAAGGTGATCGGCATGGCGGGCGTTCTGGATTCCTCGCGCTTCCGTACCTTCGTGGCCATGGAATTGGGCGTTTCGGTTGAAGACGTCACGGCCCTGGTTTTAGGAGGCCACGGCGACGACATGGTTCCCGTCCCACGTTACTGCACGGTGAACGGGATACCGATCACGGATTTGATCTCGCAGGATCGTATTGACGCCATCATCAAGCGCACGCAGATGGCGGGCGGCGAGATCGTCAATCTTCTCAAAACGGGCAGCGCCTTTTTTTCTCCGGCGGCCTCCGCCTTGGCGATGGCGGAATCGTATTTAAAGGATAAGAAGCGCGTCCTCCCCTGCGCCGCTTATCTGAACGGTGAGTACGGCGTGAAGGGCTACTACATGGGCGTTCCGACGGTCATCGGCGCGAACGGAGCGGAAAAAATTCTGGAACTCAAATTCAACGACTCGGAAAAGAAGCTTTTTCTTGAAAGTCTCGATCATGTAAAAAAACTTGTCGAACAGATTAAACTTTAATAAAAGGCCCGCAATTTTCATGTCCGATTCGTCATCATTCTATCTCAAACGCCTCATGTCCATCACGGGCATGCTCCCCGTCGGCGGCTTTCTCCTTCAGCACCTTTTTTCGAACTCCTTCATCTTCACCTCGGACCAGGCCTTCAACGAGCACTCCAAGTTCCTGACGAGCCTCCCGATGGTCTATCTTTTGGAAGTCGGGATGATCTATCTCCCGATCCTCCTCCATGCGGTCTTCGGACTCGCCATCATCTATAAGGGCCAGAACAACTTTACGAGTTACGGAAAATTCCGAAACTGGCTCTTCTTCTTTCAAAGGCTGACGGGATTCTTCGCCTTGATCTTCATCGCGACGCATTCCTACTCGACGCGCATCCGGTCGGTCATCCACGGCTATGACATGACGGCGGACATGATGCGGCACACGCTGGCCCAGCCTTTTTGGTTTTGGTTTTATCTGACCGGCGTGCTGTCGGTGGTCTTTCACTTTTCCAACGGCCTTTGGAGCTTCCTGATCACCTGGGGCATCACGGCCGGGAAAAAATCGCAGCAGATGAGCTCCGCCCTCACGATGGGGTTGTTTGTCGTGATGGCGATTTGGGCGGTCAGTATTTTGTTGAAGTTCGTATGAATATCCCCTCCCAACCTCCCCTTACATTAAGGGGAGGAGTCACGGGTTCCCCCTCTTAGGTAAGAGGGGGCTAGGGGGAGATAGAAATATGGCAACACCAAAAATCATAGTCGTCGGCGGAGGTTTGGCGGGCCTCATGACCACCATCAAGGCGGCGGAGATGGGCGTTCCCGTCGATCTCTTCTCCGTCGTCCCCGTCCGCCGCTCGCATTCGGTGTGCGCGCAGGGAGGCATCAATGCCGCCGTCAACACCAAGGGCGAAGGCGACTCGACCGCCCAGCACCTGGACGACAGCGTCTATGGCGGCGACTTTTTGGCGAACCAGACGCCCGTCAAGAACATGTGCGACGCCGGGCCCGGCATCATCTACATGCTCGACCGCATGGGCGTCATGTTCAACCGCACGCCCGAGGGCCTGATCGACTTCCGCCGCTTCGGCGGAACCCTCCACCACCGCACGGCCTTCGCCGGCGCGACGACGGGCCAGCAACTCCTTTACGCCTTGGATGAAGGCGTCCGTCGCTACGAATCGGAAGGAAAAGTCCGCAAGTTCGAGAGCTGGGAATTCCTCTCGCTCGTCATGGATAACAAGGCGGTCTGCCGCGGCATCGTGGCCATCAACATGGATACGATGGAAACCCGGGCCTTCCGCGCCGACGCCGTTATTTTGGCGACCGGCGGGCCGGGCATGATTTACGGCAAGTCGACGAACTCGACCATTTGCACGGGCAGCGCGGTCTCGGCGGCCTATCAACAGGGTGCCTTCTACGGAAACGGCGAGTTCATCCAAGTCCATCCGACCGCCATCCCCGGTGAAGACAAGCTCCGCCTGATGTCGGAATCGGTCCGCGGCGAAGGCGGCCGCGTGTGGGTCTA
>CAZWYB010000249.1:0-3337 GCA_964637745.1 uncultured Pseudomonadota bacterium | reverse complement strand
AGACGAATACGGACACCCATAGCCACACGACGACCAAGAAATACAAGGAGCCTAAAGCGTCCCTGCAGAAGATGAGTCAGGTAAAAATGGACGAGTGAACGACCCTATGAAGACCTTCACGTTGAAAAGGTCTGTTTGGATTCCGCATCCGATCGATGAGGTTTTTTCCTTTTTTTCCGATCCAAAGAATATCCCGAGCATCACGCCCAAGTGGGTTCGCTTTCAAAACGTGGGCAACGGTCGCGGCGAAATGAAGGTAGGGACTCAATTCGAGCACCGTATCAAGGTGAAGGGGGTTCTTCCGGTCCGTTGGATCAGCGAGATCACGGAGTGGGATCCTCCCTACGGTTTCGTTGATGAGCAGAAGAGCGGGCCCTATCGGTTTTGGCGCCATGAACATGTCTTCGAAGAAAGCAAGGGCGGCACCCTCGTGGGGGATATCGTCCGCTACTCCGTTCTCGGAGGCGATTTTTTGAATCGATGGTTGATCGCGCCGGACCTGAAGAAAATTTTCGATTACCGCCGAGAGAGCGTTCGGCGCATTTTTTCGCAATCGCCGGTCGATTGAGATCGTGAACCGTAAAGGCTGATATCCTTAGCAACTCTTCCTCTTCGACAGCGATAGGGAGGCCATGGCAACGCGGGTCATGGCCTCCTCATTTTTTCTCGCCCCGTCGCTCCTCCCGAGGGGTACGGGTTTAAGCTCGTTGCCGCCAGGAACCGTCCTTCATTACGGAAAGACACGATTTCTCTATGCCGAGATACCGGTCTCTCCGAGTTCGGTCTTTCAAGCCCCTCTCTGGTTTCGTCTTTCAGAGGACAGGAAATCGACGGAGTTGCATGATATCGGCGTGAACACAGGCTCATGGATCCGGTGTGCTTCCGATTCCCAGGGTTCGTCGAAAGTGGAGGGCGGGGCGAAGAAATCCCCGGTCTTTAAGACCTATCGGCAAAGGAGGGAAGAGGCTTCATCCCTGATTTTAAGGGCGACGCAAGGCCGTGACTTGCCGGGAATCGATTCTCTTCTGAATCTCGGCGAGGCGTACCGTGTCTTGGGGGATCTGGAAAGGTCCGAGCAGGTTCTGCAAGATCTCCTGTCCCAACACAGCCTGGATGACAAAAGACGGGCTCGTACGTTTTCGGCCCTGGCCGTTACCCTCCGAGAAGGCGGTCGGCTCGCGGAGGCCATTCAAGCCATCGATCAAGCCATTTGGCTCAAGCCCAGAAACCCCCATTACCACTGCGAGAAAGGAGTTCTTCGCTTCGCAAGAAAGGATTTCCAAGGCGCTCAGGATGAAATCCGACTGGCCCAGGATCTGGATCCGACAAAGGCCCGCTTCTATTGCGAGATGGCGATTGTGCGGATCTCCTTGGGCCAGTTTTACGAGACGCGCGGGGATTCGCGCGGGGCCGGACGTTATTTTCGGGGCGCCCTCCAAAATATCGCGGAGGCGATCCGTTTGAATCCGCTTCATCCCCGCTCCTACGTCGAACAAGCCATCCTCTTCCGGATCTTGGGAAACCTGAAGGAGGCCTTAAAGGCCCACGAAAAATCGATCGCGCTCGATCCGACCCATCCCCGCCACCTCGAAGAGCGCGACATCACGCTCCGCCTGATGGGGAAGGCCCCTTGATCTAGTCGCCGTTTCGGAGTACCGAATTTCCCATGCCCAAGGTCCTCAAAGTGACCGGAGCGGTGGTCGCGGTCGTTGTGGCGCTTCTGGCCGTCGTTCCCTTCTTTATCCCGAAATCCCTCTACCTTCATTGGGCGGTTTCCGCCGTCGAGGACAACTCTTCCTTCAATCTTCAAGTGGGCGACGCCGGGCTTTCTTTTCTTCCCATCGTTTCGGTGAAGCTGAAAGACGTGACCGTAACCCGGAAGGGCGAGAAGGCGCCTTGGGTCAAGGCGGAACGTTTGGACGTGGGGATGCGTTGGAGGGATCTCATCTTTAGAAAACCGACGCTCGTCATCGGCGCCCGGAATGCCAAGGTCGGGGACTCTTTGACCGCCGAGGGCGACGTCTTGACGAAGGTGCGCACGGAGGACGGCGGAAAGACGGGGCATTTGGATCTGTCGTCGTCGAATCTGACCCTCTCGTCTCCGGGGGCGCTCGCCCTCAAGCGGGAGGACGTCTCCTTTGAATCCGATTTTTCCAAAACGGACGCCAGGACCGAAATCCGCAAGGGACAATTGAGCATCGGCCCTCAATCCTTCGCGGTGAGCGGGACGCAGGCGAAGAGCGGCGCCCTGGATCTGACGCTCGCCTCCGAAAGACTGAACCTCGACTACTTGAAGAAAGTGATTCCCGCCTTGAAGGAATTACCGCCCGTCGACGGAGCGGGGTTGACCGCGCGCGTAAATCAAGGGCCCGCCGCCGGGGCGAAACCGACGGTCAGCGGCGAGATCAAGGCGAAGAAAGTGTCTTTGCCGGATCAGGAATTGACGAACCTCGTCAGCTCCTTTGTCTATCGCGATCCCCTTGTGCGCGTGGAGAACCTTCGCGCCAACACGATGGATGGGACCATGGGCGGCAACGCCTCGCTCAACCTGCAGGGAGACAGTCCCAAGTATGATTTCGACATGGCCATGAAGAACGTCGCCATGGATCACGTTTCGTCGGTGGCCAAGTTGATCAAGGGCCGGGGCGATTTGTCGTTGAAGGGCCACGGACAGGGGACGAAGACGGAAGAATGGTCGAAGTTTTTGAGCGGCGACGGCAATCTCACCGTGCGCCAAATCCGCATCCCGGCGATGGAGGTCTTTCAAAAATTCGTGGCGTCTCCGGGGTGGGATTTGGTTCAAAAGATTCCCGGACTCGTCGACGCTTCCGCTTTGAAGAATCTTCAGGGCTTGGATACGCGCCTTAATGATCTCGCCAGCGCCTTCCGGATCGTGAACGGCGTCATCCAGGTGCCTCACATGAACCTCCAGTTCCCGCAGGCGGCGGTCGATTTGGCGGGAGGCATCGGGCTCGACAAGGTTTTGAATTTTTCCGGCAATCTGGTCATGCAACGCGCCTTGGTCGCGACCTTCGTGAAAAATCCCCAGCTCCTGGACGCTCTGACCAAGTCGGGGGCCTTGACGATCCCGATCAAGATCGGAGGCACGACGACGGCTCCGATCGTGGCCCCCGATGACGCCGCCTTGAGAGGGATGCTGCAAAGCTATCTCCATCAACAGGTCCAGCAGAAGGCCGGGCAGATGCTGAAGGACGCCATTCAAAACAAACAGGGACCTCAAGACCTCCCAAAACCGGACAATCTTCCCTCGAAGCAGGATATTCAGGACTTTTTGAAAAAATTTTGATAGGAACTTTTTCTGGTTCTGCTAATAATA
>CAZWYB010000248.1:0-3345 GCA_964637745.1 uncultured Pseudomonadota bacterium | reverse complement strand
CAAAACACGCGAAATTGTCTTTGCCCCTCTTCTCCCCGAAAAATTCGTACCGATTTCTTTGGTCAGTCCGGTGCCGGCCCATTTCGAGGATTATGGAACCTTGAAGGTTCAAGTGCGTTCGGGACACTGGCAGGTCCGCCTCCAGGCGCGGCATGAAGGGCCCGTCTCGGAGATCACAATTCCCAAGCACGACGACACCACCGACAAGACCACAAATGCGGGTCTTGTCTCCGACGAGGTTTGGGTCTTCGAGCCCCATAACGACTTAAGATTGGTCTCGATCGAAGGCGTGCCCGCCGTCGATCCGCAGCAGACGACCCTCCCGCAGGAATGGAAAAGCCTCGCGGCCTATCGCGTCCAGCCGGGAGACTCGATCCGTTTCACGGAGCAAAGGCGCGGCGATTCCGGCGGCTCTCCGGACCAATTGACCCTGCATCGGAATCTCTGGCTCGATTTTGACGGCAAGGGATTTACCATTCAAGATCAGATCGGCGGCGCCTTCCATCGTAACAACCGCTTGGAGATGAATGCTCCCGTAACGCTCGGTCGCGTCTCGTCCGAGGGACAAGATCAACTCATCACAAAGCTGCCCGGAAGCATGACGGCCGGGATCGAGGTCCGGCAGGGGAACGCGAACATTTCGGCGGACAGCCGGATCGACGGCCGAAGAGGCTCCATTCCCGCCATCGGATGGAACCACGACTTCCAAAACGTGTCGGGGACCTTGAATCTTCCGCCGGGCTGGCGGGTCTTCGCGGTGTGGGGCGCGGATCAGGTTCCGAATACCTGGCTCAATCGCTGGACCCTTCTGGAAATCTTTCTCGTCTTGCTCCTCTCCCTTTCCTTTGCGAAGATCTGGAGCCCCAAATGGGGCTTGATCGCCATCGCTGCGCTTGCCCTGACCTTCACCGAACCGGAGGCGCCGCAATGGGTCTGGCTCGCCGTCCTCGTGGGCGAGGCCCTGGTCCGCCTTCTTCCCCCCGGCTTTAAAGGAAAGATTCGTATTCCCCTCAAACTCTATCGGATCGCAAGCTTGATCGTCCTCATCGTCATCACCGTTCCGTTCGCGGCGATTTCGCTCCGACAGGCCATCTATCCCTCGTTAGAAACTCCCATTCTTAGTTACGGATTTGGAATCGGAGGAGACGAAAGGGGCGGCGTCGCGGCGCTCGCGCCTGCGGCGGCTCCGAAAGGCGCGGTGGTGGAAGAACCCGCTCCACCGCCTCCACAAGAAGCGGAACTAGCGAAGACCGCGGAGGATCAGGCCGTTGTAACCAAACGAGAGGCCGCCCCTCCGAAGCTGGCCCTCTCATCGGGCAAAAAAGCTGTCCCTCGGCAATTGATGGAACAAGCTCCGGGCGCACAGGTTCAGACCGGTCCCGGCTTGCCGCGTTGGAACTGGACACAGATCCCGCTTCAATGGAGCGGGCCCGTGGTTAAAGATCAGAAGTTGTGTCTCATCCTTCTTTCTCCGTGCTTGAATCTCTTTCTCGCTTTCGTGCGCGTCGCCTTGATCGCCCTCCTGATCCTCCGAACCCTCGATTTCCCCGGAACGTTCTGGCCTCATTTCATGAAACGGCACGTCATCGCCGGATGGCTGGCGATAGGGGGAATCGGACTCTCGGTCGTCTTAGCGCCTCACACGGCGCGCGCCGATTTTCCGAACGCCGATCTCTTGAATCAGCTCCGCGACAAGCTCGTGGAAAAGGCTGAGTGCACTCCGAACTGTGCGGCGGTCTCGCAGATGACTCTGGAGGCGAATGCGACGACGCTCCGGATGCGTCTGGAGGTCTCCGTGCTCGCCCGCACCGCCGTTCCCCTTCCCGCCAACCCCAAGGAATGGGCTCCGGATCAGGTCTCGGTCGACGGTTCCAAATTCGCCGGTGTGAGACGTTCTTCCGACGGTCGGGCTTGGATCGAACTGACTCCGGGCGTCCATCAAGTTCTCGTCGAAGGGCCTTTGGCGGATCGCCAATCCGTCCAGATCCCTCTCCCTCTGAAACCGCATCACGTGGAGACGAATCTGCAAGGGTGGACCGTCGCCGGAATCCACGAAGACGGACAGGCGGACGACAATCTTCAATTGAGCCGGACCCAACCCTTGGAGACGGGCAAGGGATCGGGCGTCAAGGCCGCCCCCAACAACCTCCCTCCCTTCGTCCGCGTCGAGAGAAGACTGATCTTCGGACTCACCTGGAGCGTGGAGACGCAGATCGTCCGGTTGACGCCGGCGGACTCCTCCATCGTCCTCGAAGTCCCCCTCTTGCCGGGCGAATCGGTGACGACGGACGGCGTTCGTGTCCAGGACGGAAAGGTCTTGGTCAGCATGGGGCCTCAGACCGCTGAATTTTCTTGGAGCTCGGTCCTGCAACCCTCCGATGCCCTCACCCTTGTCGC
Source organism: uncultured Pseudomonadota bacterium (assembly GCA_964637745.1). Classification (GTDB taxonomy): domain Bacteria; phylum UBA10199; class UBA10199; order JACPAL01; genus CAZWYB01. Next base: position 948 of record CAZWYB010000248.1, on the reverse strand, counting down.
GCCGAATCAAGTTTCCTGGGTGGAACAATGGAGCGTCGACGCCGGAGCGATCTGGCATGTGGATTTTGACGGCATTCCTCTGATCCCTTCTCAGGAAGGGGATGGCGGCTTGCTCTGGAGACCTTGGCCGGGGGAGAAAGTTGCTCTTAAGATCTCCCGTCCGGCGGGCGTCCCCGGTCAGACGGTCACGATCGACAGCAGCACGTTGACCGTTTCTCCGGGACTTCGATTCGCCCAATCAACGCTCGCCTTGACGATCCGCAGCAGCTTGGGAGGCCAGCACGTCGTCACGCTTCCGGCCGGAGCCGAGCTTCAGTCGGTTTCGGTGAACGGTCAGATCCAACCCATTCGGCAGGTGGAATCGAAGGTCACTCTTCCCCTCACGCCGGGCACTCAGAACTTCGAGCTGAAATGGCAACAAGAGGGCGGTATCGGATTCTTCTTCCGCGGGCCGGCGGTCGATGCGGGCGTCGCCAACGTCAACGCCGAGACGCAATTTCAAATGCCGGAGCGCTGGACCCTCCTCGTCGGAGGCCCGCGCCTCGGGCCTGCCGTCCTCTTCTGGAGTCTTTTGATCGTAATGATTCTGGTCGCGATCGGTCTCTCGCGCACGGAGCTTTCGCCCTTGAAAACCTATCACTGGGTCCTCTTGAGCCTCGGGCTCACGCAGACGCCCATCTGGGCGTCGCTTGTCTTCGCCGGCTGGTTTCTCGTTTTGGGATGGCGGCAGAGAAATCCGCGCGACGGCAGCTGGACGTTCGACCTTCTGCAAATCGCCCTGGTGCTGTGGACGGTGGCGGCGGTGGTCATCCTGTTTGTTTCGATCCATCAGGGCCTCCTCGGAAGCCCCGACATGCAGATCCAAGGAAACGACTCCGCCAACACCTTCCTCAAGTGGTTCCAGGATCGAAGCCAACCGACGCTCCCCCGTCCGTGGGTGATCTCGCT
>CAZWYB010000247.1:0-3380 GCA_964637745.1 uncultured Pseudomonadota bacterium | reverse complement strand
GGCGGTCGGCGCCCAAGGAAATGGTCTCATATGGATTGCTGCCGTGCGTCCCGGGGCTGTAATAGAGGAAGTCGCAGCTCCAAGGATCCTTCGGCACCGAATTCCCCTTCAAGTACCCCCCTTTGGGATAACTGTTCGGGACGCGTCCGCTCGTGGGTTTTTCGATCAAGGCCTTCAATCCCTGCTCGGTCTGAGGGTAGAAGCCGTTGTCGCGGCGGAATTCATCCAAGGCCGTTTCCAGGTTTTTGATCTGCGTCTTGGCGGCGGAAACCTTCGCCTGATCCAGCCGTCCGATGACGTTGATGGTGACCAAGGTCGCGATGATCCCCAAGATCGTCACGACGACCATGATTTCGATCAAGGTCATGCCGCGTTGGTTCTTTAAAATTCTCTTCAGCATGTCGTTTTCCCCCGTTTTTACCCCTCCTCACCTCCCCTTAATAAGGGGAGGCAGGGTGAGGTTAAGATCCCAATTGGTTCAACTGCAAAATCGGCAACAAGATCGACATCACGATGAACGAGACCACACCGCCCATCACCAGGATCATGAGGGGCTCGAGGAGCGTCGTTAAAGTCCCTACCATATTGTCCACCTGCTGATCATAAGAATCGGCAACCCGGATCAGCATCTTTTCCAATTCCCCAGTTTTCTCGCCGATCGAAATCATGTGCGTGACCAGAGGCGGAAAATGTCCGCTCCTTTTCAAGGGTTCGGCGATGCTCTCGCCTTCCCTTACGCTCGTCCGCGTGTTCTCGATCGTCTCTATCAAAAGAGTATTTTCTACCACATTTTTGACAATATCCATAGCCTTCAAAAGTTGGACGCCGCTGCCCAACATCGTCGAAAGCGTGCGGGCGAAACGCGAGACGGCGACCAACTGAAAGAGCTTTCCGAAGATGGGCATTTTGAGGCTGAACTTGTCGAACATCAGGCGGCCTTTTTTCGTCTTGAGCCACCGCCGGAATCCGTAGGCGATGAGCGCGACCACGGCGATGACGATATACCAATAGCTTGACAGCGTATGGCTGATCGCGATCAGGACCTTGGTGGGCAGCGGCAGCGTCGCCTTAGTGTCCTCGAAGATCTTCGTGACCTTGGGAACGACGTAGACGAGCAGGAATCCCATCAACGCGATGCCGACCAAGGCCATGATCAACGGGTACATCAGAGCCCCGATGATCTTGCTCTTCAAGGCGGCCTGTTTTTCGGTCAACTCGGCGAGACGGAGGAGGACGATTTCCATGGCGCCGGCCGCCTCTCCGGCGCCGATCATCGCGATGTAGATCCCTGAAAACACCTTCGGGTGCTGGGCGAAGGCGTCGGAGAGTTTCGCGCCTTGCATTACCTGTTCCTTCACGGTCGAAAGGACGGTCTTCAACTTGGGGTTCTGGGACTGCTCGATTAAGGCGGAGAGCGTGTCGACGATCGGGATATGCGCCCCGACCAAGGTCGACATCTGGCGCGTCATGATCGCCAGATCCTTTCCGCTGATTTTTTGAAAGTATTTTCCGAGATCGATGTCGCGGCTGAGGCTTAATCCACCGCCGCCGCCTTTCTTTTTGACGCCCTCGACGCCCACTTCCGTGGGGAAGATTCCGATCTTGCGGAGCTTGACGCGCGCGGCCTTTTCCGACTCGGCGTCGATGACGCCGCCCGCGGTCTTTCCCTTCGCGTCTATTCCTTTGTAGGCGAAATTAGGCATGGTGCAAACAATAGCGGGCGAATACAAGATTCGCCCCTACTCACTTACTCATTGACAGCCGGCTTCTCCTCGCGCGCCACGTCCTCCTGCGTGATCATCATCACTTCCTCGAGGGTGGTGATGCCGCGCAAGGCCTTCTGTACGCCGTCTTCTCGGAGCGTGATCATCCCCTTCGTCATCGCCATCCTCTTGATGGCCGTCGCGTCCACGTTCTGCATCACGAGATTGCGGACGTCCTCGTCCATCAGGAGGAATTCATGGATGCCGCAGCGGCCGGCGTATCCCGTGTTCATGCAGTTCGGACAACCGACGGCGCGATAAAGCTGCTTGCCCTTCAACATCTCGGCCGTCAAGCCGGCCTGGGTCAATTCCGTCTCGCTGGGCGTGTATTTCTTGGCGCAATCGCGGCAAACGGTCCGGATGAGCCTCTGCGCCAGAATCGCCAGGACGGAGGACGAAACCAAGAAGGGTTGAACGCCCATGTCGAGAAGTCGCGTGACGGACGACGCCGAGTCGTTGGTATGGAGGGTCGAGAGCACCAAGTGGCCGGTCAGGGCCGCCTGAACCGCGATTTCGGCGGTTTCGCGGTCGCGGATCTCGCCCACCAGCACGATGTCCGGATCCTGGCGGAGGATCGCGCGCAGGCCCGTGGCGAAGGTCAGGTCGATCTTCGGATTGACCGGAATTTGGTTGATGCCGTCCAACTGATACTCGACCGGGTCTTCGCAGGTGATGATCTTCACGTCCGGCGTGTTGAGCTCGGAGAGCGCCGCGTAAAGCGTCGTTGTCTTGCCGCTGCCCGTGGGGCCGGTCACGAGGATGATGCCGTGGCTCCGGCTGATCACTTCCCGCATCTGCTCCAAGACCCTGCCGTGAAGGCCCAACTTTTCCATGTTGAGGACGACGCTCGACTTATCCAAAAGACGCATGACGATCGATTCTCCGTGCGCAGTGGGAACGGTGGAAACGCGGATGTCGATGTCCTTACCGGCGATCTTGATCCGGATGCGCCCGTCCTGAGGAAGACGTTTTTCCGCGATGTTCAAATTCGCCATGATCTTCAGGCGGGAGCAGATGGCCGCGTACGCCTTCTTGGGCGGATGCATGATATCGTAGAGCACCCCGTCCATCCGAAACCGCACGATGAGATCCTTGTCGAAAGGCTCCACATGAATATCGGAGGCCTTCTGTTTGACCGCCCGAAAGAGCAAGGAGTTCACCAGACGGATGATCGGGGCCTCGTCGGCGGAATCGAGGAGGTCTTGGACTTCCTCAAGTTCCTGACCGATCGTGTCGAGATTTCCCTCGTCCAGCTCCTCGGCGGCGCGGTCGCCCACGTCGCTCATCTTGTTATAGACGCTGTTGATGGCCCCGATGATTTCATAGGAGCTCGCGATCACCGGGCGCACGGGTTGATTGAAGACGAGTCTTAGATCGTCCAAGACATAGTGATTGAGAGGATCCGCCATTGCCACCAAGATCGAGCCTTCTTCCTTTTTAATCGGCAGGACTTCGTTCTTTTTTGCATAGTTCAGAGGCAGAACGGAGACGACGTCCGCGGGAATTTCCTCCGTCTCAATCTTGTTCAGATACGAGATACCCAATTGGATGGAGAGGGCCTTGAGGATGTCTTCGTTGCGGAGAAATTTTAATTGGACGAGGGCCTCGCCCAACTTG
>CAZWYB010000246.1:0-3414 GCA_964637745.1 uncultured Pseudomonadota bacterium | reverse complement strand
GGTAGAGCAGCTGACTCTTAATCAGCGGGTCGCAGGTTCGATCCCTGCACGGCCCACATTTAAAGTTCGACGCGTCCGCCGTATCTGAATATTTTCCGGTAAAGAAAAGGTGCGACCGCGATCAAAACCCACATGTTTGCGGAAACGGAGAGGTTCCATCGGGCGATCGGGATGGCCGCCAGAAAAAGAAGAGGGGCGGTGATGACCTTTGCCGCCATGAACCGCACAAAACGGGGATCGCAGTCGATGAAGCCCAGCCGACGCCCATAGAACCAGATCGCGGCCTGCAGAATGCCCGAGAGGCATAAGTTGGAGAAGTAAATCGTCATGGTGAGGACGCTTTGGTAGGTTCCGACCAAATCTGTGCTCAACGGAAGGAGGCAGACCATCATCAGGAAGAGGATGTTCAGCCACATGAGGGGGCCATCGACCCGAGACATGTGCATAAAGATGTTGTGGTGCCCCATCCAATAGTAGGCGATCACTATGAAGCTGATAACGTACATTTCCAATTGAGGAAGCAATTGAACGAGGGTCGGCATTAAGGTCGATTTGTCCAGGGTTATCGGCAGATCGATTCGAAGCACGAGGATGGTGATGGCGATGGCGATCACGCCGTCGCTGAATGACAAGAGGCGTTGGAGGTTCTTGGGTGCAGATTCTTGGAGCATCTCTTTTAATGATAGAGGACTTCTTCCTTTGAGAGCGTGAACGGGGCGATCTCGGCGTCGAACTCCAGGCCGCCCTCCGTCTTCATCTGGTAGCTTCCGTGCATCATGCCGAAGGGCGTATCGAGGGGGCAGAAGCTCGAGTATTCGAAGGATTCGCCGGGGGCGAGGATGGGCTGTTCGCCGACCACGCCCGGCCCCTTCACTTCCTCCTTGCGGCCGTCTCCGTTGGTGATGATCCAGTGGCGGGTTATAAGCTGGACCGTCTCCTCGCCTTCGTTGGTGATGACGACGTGATAGGCGAAGAAGTAAACGTTCCTCTCCGGATTGGATCGGTCGGGGATATACTCGCTCTCCACTTCGATCTTCAACCCTCTTGTAACGGCCTTCGACATGATGGGTGGACAGTCGGATTCGAACCGACGACCTCCAGGGCCACAACCTGGCGTTCTAACCAGCTGAACTATGTCCACCATTTGAGCGGGGCAAGATACCGCTCTCGCCCCGAGCCCCACATCTGAAATCAGCGGACTCACCGCTCACTGCAGAAGGGGACCTTCTTTCGTTCGCTTTCAAACTGGTACCGGAGATGAGGGGTAAGTGCAAGGGTGCTATTGAAACCGAATGCTCGAAACGATCTGACTCTGAACTGGATTCAAACTCGTCTTGTTCTGGGCGCTCACGACATAAAGAATGGAATTCTGGACCCTCCTTAAGAAATAAAGAGGGATCGTGTTTTTGGAGGGATGAAGGGGTTCGTTGAAGACCTTCCAGTTGGTCGGGCCCAAGGTGATTTGGGCGTTGGATTTGATTCCGCCCGCGTCCTGATCGATATTTTCATCCCCCGGCTTGCTGTTCTTGTAGGCATCGATTCTCAAATCCTCCTCGCCGGTGGCCTTCAGTTGTCCCTGGGAAAGCAGGAGAATGATGAAATCCGGCTTTGCGGTGCTGACGGTGACGTTCCAATCCGAGGGGTAAGAGAAGCTGAAATGGAAATCGGAGTTCGAATAAGTTTTTAAAGCACCACCTTGAGTCTGCGCTCGCAGGTTGCCTCCGCAAAGAGTGGCGAGGGAAATAAATCCAGCCAGGAAAAGATATTTTTGTTTCATGTGTCTCCTTAAACAAAACGATCGCACAGAGCCGTCCACACGTCCACCGAGAAAGGGCTTGCTAAGCCAACGGAGATGAACAAGATTCCGAAAGAAGGCATCAGGCGCGCCCAAATGTAAGTTTGGCAAAAACGCGGGGATGCTGTTAGACAAGCAAGTAAAGTCAAATGCATACCGTCCGCGTGAACCCCAAAGTGACCCGCAAGGACGTATCTACCATTCGGAACGAGATCGAAGTGGTCGTTGCGATCGGCGACGTCTCGGAAGAGCTGGACGCCGTCTACCGAAAGATCGGCGGCAAGGCCCACATCAAGGGTTTTCGGCCCGGAAAGGTCCCTCGCGCGGTTTTGGAACAGTATTACCGTCAGGACGCCGAATCCGAGGCGATCCGCAATCTCGTTCAGAAGAGCTATCCCTATGCGATCCAGCAGGTGGGTTTGATGCCGATCGCGACCCCGGAGATCCGGGTGACCGCCTTCGGCCCGGCCCAGGAGTTTTCGTATCAGGCCGTCTTCGAGATCCCTCCGCAGTTCGAAGTCAAGGGTTACACCGGGATCAATTTGACCCAAGAACCGATCGACGTCACGGGTGCCGAGGTCCAAGAAAACCTTAAAGTCCTTCAAGATCGTATGACCCAGCTTGTGGCGGCGACCGAAAAACGGAAGACTAGGGCGGACGACATCGTCTCGATGGATTACCAGGGATCCTTGGACGGAAAGCCCATCAAGGGTTTCGAGGGTAAGGATTTCCTCGTGGAGCTGGGTAAGGGCTATCTTTTTCCGGAGATCGAATCCGCCCTTCTAGGCGTCGAGGCGGGGGAAAAAAAGCAGGTGAGCGTAACTCTACCCGATACATGGACCGATAAGACTCTTGCGGGCAAGAAAGTCGACTATGACCTTCACCTGAAGGAGATCAAGGAGAAGAAGGTCCCCGAGCTGAACGACGATTTCGCAAAGGACTTAGGAAGCTTCACCACGCTCGAGGAAGTGAAGGAAAAGATCCGGGCCGACGTCAAACGGGCGAAAGAGCAGGCGCAGAGAAACAAGTTCCGGAGGGAGATCGGCCAAAAGCTCATCGAGGAAAACGAATTTCTGGTTCCTGAGGCGATGCTTCGTTTGGAGTTGGAGGATATGCTCCGGCGCCTCGAGGGGAATTTAAGGACGCAGGGTATGACGTTGGAGCAGGCGGGAGTGACTCCCCAGGATTTTGCCGAGAAAAATCGGGAAGAGGCCTTGTTTCGCGTGCGCAGTGTCCTTATCTTTGACGCGATCGCTCATAAGGAAAAAATTTCCGCGGCGCCGGACGAGATCGACCGGCGGATCGAGGAGATGGCAAGGCTGGCGGGCCAGCAACCCGCGGCGTGGAAGAAGTATTTTACGGAAAATAACATGATGGGGCGGGTGGAAGGTGCGATCTTGGAAGAAAAAGCCCTTGATTTTGTGCTGTCCCAGTCTAAAATCAAAATGAAGGAATCGTGAGAAACGGTAGAGAAATTCGGGATTTCCGGGGGGCGACGACGATGACGACTCGAGACGACATTCAGGCGCATATGCAGCTGATACCGATGGTGATCGAGCAGTCACATCGCGGTGAGCGCGCCTACGACATCTATTCACGGCTCCTGAAAGACCGAATCG
>CAZWYB010000245.1:0-3415 GCA_964637745.1 uncultured Pseudomonadota bacterium | reverse complement strand
TGGCAGGGAGCGCAAAGGAGCCGGGTTCGGCTGGGTAAAATGCTGCCGGCCCCTTCGAATCTCCTGTTTTTGGACGAGCCGACCAACCATCTCGACATGCAGTCGATCGAGGCCTTAGTCGAGGCCATCCAGAATTTCGACGGGGCGGTCGTGATCGTCACCCACAGCGAGATGATCCTGCGGGAAGTGGCCACGAAGCTCGTCGTCTTCCAGCATGGGGCGGTGGACGTCTTCAACGGCGACTACGACGAATTCCTGGAGAAGATCGGCTGGGACGAAGAGGCGGCCGAAAAGCGGTCAAAAAAGGCGGTTACGCCCGCCGTCGCCTCCAACAAAAAAGAGGAAGCTCCGATCCGCGAGCCCGTGAATAAGAAGGAGTTGAGGAAAAAGAGGGCCGATCTCATCGCCGAACGGTCTAAGGTGCTGACCCCTTTGAAAAAGCAGATCGAAACCCTGGAGGCCGGAATTTGCCGTTTGGAAGAGGATCTGACCAAGGCGAATCAGGAAGTGGCGGAGGCGTCCCAGAATAAAAATATTGAAGCCTTCATCCGTCTTTCCAAGACGATCAAGGATACTCAACAGAAGATCGAAGCCGAGTTTGACAAGCTGGACGGAGTGACCAAAAAATACGAACAGAAGAACCGACAATTCGAAGAGACCCTCAGGCCTTTCCAGGAAGATGCGGAAGAGGACGCCGACTGAGGGCTAAAAAATTCCTTGCTATTCGGAGTGATCTTTCCTAAAGTCCGCCCAACACACGCAGTAGTAGGAGTACGAAGTTTGCTGGTAATCCCACCTCAATCTTTTGTTTTCCCCGATCATGACGATCACTACCGCAGAAAAAGAAGGAGGACATTATGTCCAAACAAACAGGAACCGTGAAATGGTTCAATGACGCCAAGGGTTACGGCTTCATCACCCCCGATGGCGGTGGCAAAGATCTCTTTGTCCATCACACGAACATCTTGGGTGAGGGATTCAAGTCCCTGGCTGAAGGCCAGCAGGTCTCGTTCAACGTCGGCACTGGGCCGAAGGGCGAGCACGCGACGGAAGTTGCGGCTTCTTAAGTCTTAAACCTGTTCAAGAAAACCGCCCCTGCCTGAAAAAGGCGGGGGCGGTTTTTTATTTTCGGGCCAATTCGTGAGAGCTGACCAATTCGGCGCCTCTGAGAATGATTCGAACTTCTTGGATGATCCGTTCGGTGAGTTCTCTGCGGTTGCGTGTCGTCAGATCAAGGGCCTCGGCTCCGACCGTGAAAACGACGGCAACGATCGCCTCTGAAACGAGGTGCGGATTAGTGAGGGGGCGTTTCGCCGCTTGGGCCGCACGTTCGAGGTCGACACTGAGTTCATCGATGAATCTCAGCATTTCTTCCTGAATGGCCTTTCGAAAAGCGGGCGAACTTCCCGATCTTTCTCCCAAGAGAAGGCGAAAGAGGTTGGCGTTCTTGCGTACGAATTCAATGAGCGTCTCGACCGAGGCCCGGACGCGGCTCTTGTTTCGCTCCGCCTGTCTTCGAGCCTGACGCATCAGCTGGCGGAGAGACAGCCCGACCTCGTCCACCAGGGCGAGTCCCAGGTCATCCATGTCGCGGAAGTGCCGATAGAAGGCGGTCGGGACCGTGCCCGCTCGGCGCGTCACCTCCCTTAAACTCAACCCGGAAAAACCCCGTTCCGCGCTGAGGTCGAGGGCGGCATCGATTAAAGCACGGTGCGTCTTCGCCTTTTTCTCGGGTCGTGTGGCCATTTGAACCTTTATTAATAGGTTGGCAGGTTTCCTATAGGGGCCCCAAGGCCCTTTTAGCAACAGATATCCCTTGACAGGTCTTGGGATTTCGGTCATTTTCAGTGAACATATGTACACTAAAAAGAAATGGACGCCTGAACGCTATGAAGCCTTTGCGGCAGAGATCGATGTCATTGCCGACGAGGTGAAGGCCAAACTGGGGCCCGAAGACGTCGCCCACGTCAAAAAGGTCCGTAAGATTTCAAGGACATCGGAGATTATCGGCCGGACGCTGCTTCAGCTGAGCCTGGATCCGCTGACGTGGTCCGCCGGCGTGTTTTCTCTTTGGGTTCACCATCAGTTGGAGTCGATCGAGATCGGCCATTCCGCCCTCCATGGCGCCTGGGATGCGACGCCGGGCCTGGAGTCCTTGGATTCGTCCCGATTTCGCTGGGTCATTCCCATCGATGAGGAATCCTGGAAGAGGGAGCACAATATCCTGCATCACCAGTATACGAACATCGTCGGACGTGATCCGGATTTGAACTATGGTCCTTTGCGCTCGACGGAAAAGACGAAATGGATACCCTATCATCTGATCCAAGTCGGCCAATTTTTTTGGACGGCGCCGGTTTTCGTTTGGGTGGTCGCCCTTCATGCGTCGGGATTGACGGATCTCTCCCACCCTCCCAAAGATTCCACCTACGCGAATGTCTTGCCGGACAAGAAGATCGGGACGATCGCAAAGGCCTTCAAACGCACGGTCAGAAAGATGGTGCCGTACTCGCTCTATCATTTTGTCTTCTGGCCGGCCTTGGCGGGCCCGTTCTGGTGGAAGGTTCTGGGAGGGAACGTCACTGCGGACATCCTGCGGAGCGTTTATACCTGCGCCACCATCTACGCCGGACATTTTGGAGACGATCTGCTTTACAGCGACCCTGAATATAGGCCGAAAGGACGAGGCGAGTGGTACAAAATGCAGATCGAGTCGGCTCATAACTATGCGGTTCCGCCCGTCGTTAGTCTGCTGTGCGGCGCCTTGGATTATCAAATCGAGCACCATCTCTTCCCCAAGTTTCCGCCCAATCGTCTCCGCGAGATCGCTCCTAAAATCGAGGCGGTCTGTAAAAGGTATGGCGTCCGGTATAACAAGGGCGACTGGGGCAAGACGTTGAAGGGAACCCTGAGACTTCTGAAAGAGATGTCGACGCCGCCCGGAGGTCTCAAGGGCTTGGTCCGATCGATTCCTCTCCTGGGCCCTCGCCTTCAGTCGGCTTAATCCCTTCGTCCTCCCTTCCGGACCGATGGTGCATTTCTGCCTTCCGGAGGGTTGGTTGACAAATCGCTTCAAGGTATGTAACTTTAAAGGGTCCTTTAAAGGAGTCTTTAATGATCCATCCTAAAAACGTCTATCCCATCACGGCCGTTAAACGAGACCTCATGAAACTCCTCAAAAAGGTCCACGAGGAAGGGGATCCTCTTCTGATCACCAAGGATGGCAAGGCCGCGGGGCTCCTCATGAGTATCGAGGAGTACGAGGGGCTGATGGAAACCCTCGACATTCTGAGTGACAAGTCTCTGCTGAGGAGCCTCAAGAGGTCCATCGAAGACGTGCATAAGGGTCGGCTCTACGGCCATTCCCAGGTTTTCAAAGAGTGACTCTCGAATATACCAACGAAGCCAGGAGCCG
>CAZWYB010000244.1:0-3471 GCA_964637745.1 uncultured Pseudomonadota bacterium | reverse complement strand
TATCGTCTACGACGTGCGCGGCTATCCTTTGATACTCTTCAAGAGCGACTGGGAGCTCGACTACATCCAGGGAAAATCCTCCGGAGTGAAATTTTATTCCAGCCTTTTGACATACGAACAGGAATGTCTGTAGAAAATCCTTGGGTCGCAACGCTTGATCGTGTATAAATCAAAGATCGGTCAACAACCAAATCCATAGGAGGCTACGAATGGCCGCAAAAAAGAAGGCGAAGAAGAGGGCTCCGAAGCGCAAGGCGAAGAAGTCGACCAAGAAACGTAAGCGTTAGTCGCTCACAGATCGTAGCGACGGCGCCCGGCGGAAAAATCCACCGGGCGCTTTTCATTTTCAGACGTGTTGTCCCGCACACCATCCTGATGACCAGGCCCATTGAAAATTATAGCCGCCGAGCCAACCCGTCACATCGACGACCTCGCCAATGAAATAGAGACCCGGCACCTTCCTCGCTTCCATCGTCTTCGACGAGAGCTCGTCGGTGCTGACACCTCCCCGGGTCACCTCCGCGCGGTCGTAGCCCATCGTTTCCGCAGGTTTAAACTTCCAACGATTCAATTTTCCTCCGAAGTCCCCTAAAATCTTATCGGACGTTTGATGTAGCGGAGCCGGCCCCGGCAGCCAAAGTTCACAGAGCCGATCCGAAAGGCGTTTGGGGAAAATCCCAGCGAGAAGATTCTTCACCTCCATCCGCGCTCCTTCCTTCTTTTTGGAGATGAGCCAGTCGTCCGCATTGGTGTCGGGCATCAAATCGACCGATACATCGTCCCCTTCTCTCCAATAAAGCGACGCCTGAAGGGCTGCGGGGCCGCTCAAGCCGAAATGCGTCCAGAGGAGGCTTTCCCGGAAGGGGACGGTTGATCCGCCGGAGACGATCGTCACTTCGGTGGAAACGCCGGTTAGATCCCGAAACATTTTGAGAAATTCAGAGTCGCAGCGAAAACCGTCCAAGGCCGGAGCTGTTGCAACAACCCTCAGTCCGAAGTGTTTGGCGATGTCGTAACCGAATCCCGAAGCACCGATCTTCGGAAACGACAGCCCGCCCGTTGCAATAACCAGAGAGGTACAGTCCAATTCACCTTCCGTTGTTTTCAGTAAAAACCCTTCCGGCGTTTTTATGACACGTTGAGTTTCGACTCCGACCCGCAGCAGAACTTTCGAGGTCTCGCATTCTTTCAGCAATAAATTCAAAATATCGCGCGCCGAATGGTCGCAAAAAAGCTGTCCGAGTTTCTTTTCATGAAAGGCAATTCCGTGCTTCCGAACCCTGCTGATGAAATCTTCGGATGTGAAGCGCGAAAGGGCTGATATACAAAAATGAGGATTCTCGGATACGAAAGACTCTGAACGTGCGACAAGATTCGTAAAATTGCATCGCCCGCCTCCGGAGATGAGGATCTTGGCGCCCACTTTCGGCGCATGTTCCAGGACGAGAACCTTACGACCGCGTTTTCCGGCCTCTATGGCGCAAAAGAGGCCAGCGGCCCCTCCTCCGATGATGATGACGTCGTATCGCACGGATTGACTCTCTTTCGGATGTCTCCTAAAGTCCAGGGCCATGAGTAAAGCTTTCACGCGCGAGAGCGATGGCGAGGAATCCGAAGACGAGTCGGAGGAATCCCAAGGGCCGGCGCTTCCCAAAGGGACGAAGAACTACATTACACCGAAAGGCTTTAAGAAACTTAAGGACGAATTGGACCGCCTCCTGAACGACGAGCGTCCGAAGCTTTACGAGGTCATCGCCTGGGCGGCCGGCAACGGAGACCGCTCGGAGAACGCCGACTATACCTACGGCAAGCGCCGGTTGCGACAGATCGACAGCCGGGTCCGCTTCCTCACGAAAAGGATTCGGGCCGCCGAAGTGATTGATCCGGCTCAGAGGGACTCGGAACAGGTTTTTTTCGGCGCCACCGTCACCGTTCGGGACGAAGACGGAGAAGAAAAGACCTACACCATCGTCGGCGTCGATGAGATCGATCTCGCAAAAAAAAAGATCAGTTGGGTCTCACCTATAGCGATCGCACTCTTGAAGAAGGGCATCGGAGACGTCGTGAGCGTCCAATCTCCCAAGGGTCCTCGTGAACTGGAGATCGTGGACGTCCGCTACGAGGCTGTGGAATAAGCGTCGCCATGGCCCTGCTCAGCGTACAAGATCTGTCCAAATCCTACGCCCATCGGCAACTCTTCGATCTTATCTCCTTTTCGGTCGACGAAAAGGAGCACGTGGGCTTGATCGGACCGAACGGAGCAGGCAAGTCGACATTGCTCAAGATTCTCGCCGGCCTCGAATCTCCCGAATCCGGCCAAGTGATCCTGCGAAAAGGTTTGCGCCTGGGATTCCTCGAGCAAGTACCCTTGTTTAAAGACGGTGCAACGATTGAATCTGCGATCCTCGAAGGCTATGTTCCTCATCCCGGCGCGGAAGACTGGGAGAGTCATGCCTTGGTGTCCGAACAGATCGCCAAACTCTCTCTTTCCGATTTTTGTCCCGATCAGCCGATCCAAACCCTTTCAGGCGGATGGCGGAAGCGCGTGGCACTCGCCCGCGAGCTGATCAAACAGCCTGAGCTTCTCCTCCTCGACGAGCCCACCAATCATTTGGACGTAGAGAGCATCTATTGGTTGGAAGACCTCCTGGCGCGATCGGATTTCGCAACCTTGACGGTCACCCACGACCGCCTGTTTCTTCAGCGGATCGCCACGCGCATTTTGGAACTCGATCGACGAAATCCGAACGGCCTTTTGAGCGTCCGCGGAACTTATGCGGATTATCTGGAATCGAAGGAACAGCTCCTTTCGGCCCAAGAACGGCTCGAGCAAACTCTCAAAAATACGCTGCGACAGGAGACCGAATGGCTTCGCCGCGGACCCAAGGCACGCACGACCAAACAGCAGGCGCGCATTCAAAGAGCCGAGGAGCTTAAAAAGGACGTCGCGGCCCTGGAAGCCAAAAACCAATCGCGCACGGCCGGAATCGATTTCCAGCAGAGTCAAAGACTGCCAAAAAAACTGATTGAAGCCCGGCAAATCGCAAAATCCTACGGCGGGCGGCTCCTCTTCGAGGCCGTCGATCTGACCCTGTCGCCGGGATCGCGCATCGGTCTTTTGGGGCGCAACGGGTGCGGCAAATCGACGTTGATTCGAGTCCTTTTGGGCCAAGACCGATCCGATCGCGGAGACGTGTTCCGTTCCGAGCAACTCTCAGTCACCTATTTCGAGCAAAACAGAGAGCTCCTGGATCCGGATGTGACGCTGGCGAAGACCCTCGCCCCGCACGGAGATCAGGTCGTTTATCGAGGCAACCCGATCCATATCCGAAGCTATCTGGATCGCTTTCTCTTCACGAAAGTTCAGGCCGATATGCCGGTTGCGAAACTTTCCGGAGGCGAACAGAGCCGGCTTCTGATCGCCAAGCTCATGCTCACGGAGACGAACGTTTTGGTCCTGGACGAACCCAC
>CAZWYB010000243.1:0-3542 GCA_964637745.1 uncultured Pseudomonadota bacterium | reverse complement strand
TTCCGGCCGACCGGTAACAAATAAGGTGGACGATCTGGAAAAGGGGATCCGCGCTCGGGGCGAAAAGAGCGAGCGCGTCTTGGTCACGACCCTCACGAAGAAAATGGCCGAGGATTTGACCCGGTACTATCAAGAGAAAGCCCTCAAGGTCCGTTACCTGCATTCCGACATCGAGACGCTTGAGCGCGTCGAGATCCTGCGTTCTCTGCGATTGGGAGAATTCGATGTCTTGGTCGGCATTAATCTTCTGCGCGAGGGCCTCGACCTCCCCGAAGTCTCTCTGGTCGCCATCCTAGATGGCGATAAGGAGGGATTTCTCCGATCGGAGCGTTCCTTGATCCAGACCTTTGGCCGTGCGGCCCGTCACCTGAACGGTCAGGTCATCGTCTACGCGGACACATGGACCGATTCGATGAAGAAGGCGATCGGCGAAACGGAAAGGCGCAGAAAGGTCCAAGAAGAGTATAACAAGGAGAACAAGATCACGCCGACCTCGGTTAAGAAAAACATCAGCGAGGCCCTGCACTCCATCTATGAAAAGGATTACTTCACCGTCGAGGCCGAAAAGGAAAAGGCCGAGGTCCGTTTGGAGGACATCCCGAAAAGGATCGAGGAACTCCGCAAGGACATGCGGAAGGCGGCGGAACGGATGGAATTCGAGCGGGCCGCGGAGATCCGTGATGAGATCAAGAAACTCCGCGACAGAGAGCTCTCGGTGGGCATAAAATCTTAACGCCGTGGATTTGTCTCAAAAAGTCTCCGACTTCCCCTCCTTCCCCGGCGTCTACCTCATGAAGGACGCCGAAGAACGGATCATCTATGTCGGCAAGGCCGTTGATCTCAAAAAGCGCGTTCAAGCCTATCTGACGGAAAAAGACAGCCGGTATCAGATCCGATTTCTGATGAACCGGGTGGCTGACATCGACTGTGTCGTCACCGACAACGAGAAGGAGGCCCTCCTCCTCGAAAACACGCTCATCAAAAAGCACAAGCCCCGCTACAACATCCAGTTGAAGGACGACAAAAGCTACGTCAGCATCAAGCTCTCCCTGAAGGACCGCTTCCCGCGCGTCTACGTCACGCGCACGATCAAAAAAGACGGCTCCCTTTATTTCGGGCCTTACGGCTCGGCGGCAAAGACGCGCGAAACGGTGGAGTTCATCGAAAAATACTTCCGCCTCCGCTCCTGCTCGGACACCGAGTTCGCCAACCGTGTGCGGCCCTGCCTCCAATACCAGATCCACCGCTGCGACGCCCCGTGCGTCGGGTTCATCGACGAGGCGCACTACCGAACGCTCGTGGAACAAGTGAACCTGTTTCTGCAGGGGAGAAAGGGGGACCTCTTGGGTTCCCTCGAACGCGAGATGGCCGACCAGGCCGAACAGGAAGAATTCGAAAAGGCGGCGATCACGCGTGACCTCATGGCCTCCATTCGGGAAACATTGGAAAAGCAGAAGGTCGATCGCCATCGATGGCTGGATCAGGACGTGATCGGTTTCCACCGGGAATGCGAACGGATGACGTTCTGCGTCCTCATGATCCGGGAGGGCAAGGTTTGGGAGTCGCTCCTGTATCACTTAAAAGGCCAGGGCGAGGACGAGGACGTCCTCTCCAGCTTTCTGGAGCAATTCTACCGCGAGGACCGATTCCTTCCCGACGAAATCCTTTTGTCCGCCGAGATCGCCGTCCGCGAAACGCTCTCTCAGATTTTTTCCGAGAGAAAGGAAACGAAGGTGGAGATCTTAGTCCCGAAACGGGGCGACCGGAGCGACCTGGTCGACCTCGCCTTCAAAAACGCGAAGGAAGGATTCCAGCATCGTGCCAAAAAGGGCGAAGAGGTCCGCGATCTCTTAACCCAACTCCAAGACCTCTTGGGACTCCAGAACTTTCCGAGGCGGATGGAATGCTTCGACATCTCCAACATCAGCGGCCAACAGTCCGTGGGATCTTTAGTTTGTTTCCTGGATGGAACGCCCTACAAGGACGGTTATCGACGTTTCAAGATCAAGACCGTGGAGGGCCCGAACGACTTCGCCTCCATGAAGGAGGTTTTAAGACGGCGCCTGCTGCGCCTGGAAGAGGTGCCCGAGAGCGAGACTTCAAAATGGGAAAAACCCGACCTCCTCGTGATCGACGGCGGCAAGGGGCAATTGAATTCCGTGCTGGCGATCATGGAGGAATTGAATGTGACGGGCATTGATCTCATTTCGTTGGCCAAAGAAAGGGAAGGAGAAGACCAGGATAAGGTTTTCTTGCCGGGACGAAAAAACCCTGTCCTTTTGGGCCGCCACTCCGGCGTCCTGCACCTCCTCATGCGGATTCGCGACGAGGCCCACCGCTTCGCCATTTCCTACCACCGCAAGCTGCGGGGCAAAAAGTTTATCCCTCACAAATAGTGAACGAAGCACAGCTTCGCTGAGCGAAGTGAACGATGAAATCGTGAAAATCAGATGGGGGTGCGGGGTGGAGAGCGGTATCTCCCCCCGCTTTAAGGGGTCACCAGACCCCGAAATGATGTTGTCCGTCCGCGTCAAGTCAAGCAATTGACGGAAAATGGTGTCTTTTTGACTCACCTCTCAGCGACTTGAACAGCTCAAAATCAGCTCTTATCCACAGCCATTCACAAAAAATCCACCGATTTATTAACAGTTTTTTAGGTGATTGCCGATTCTCCACCTCATTGAATCAAAATGGCACATCGTTTGCTTCTCTAAAGACTTATGATCTTCGGGCAGCGAGAAGGGACGGCGCTGGAAAATTTGTCGCTCAAGGCCGGGGGGGAGGCCTTGAGCAACGAAAAACCGACCGTTCTAAGCTGCGGCGGGATCGCACTGTCCTATAAGACCATCCCGAACACCCCGCTCAAGTGGCAAGACATCATCAATCTGCCCGGGGCGGAATTAGGAAACCGCCTGTTCGGCATCAAGCCCGTCGTCTATGAGTGGAATCCCTACCTGGAAGAAGCGATCTACGAGAACTAGCCTTTAGATGTAATCCAACCAACCCTTATATTTTTCGTTCTGCCCACGAACAATCGAGAAGAACGTCTCCTGTATTTTTTGAGTGATCGGCCCCGGCTTGCCGGCCCCGATCGTCCGGTCGTCCACCTCGCGCACCGGCGTGATCTCGGCCGCCGTGCCGGTCAAGAAGCATTCATCGGCCAGATAGAGCTCATCACGTGTGAATTTCTGTTCCACCACCTTCACCTTCATGTCCTCCAAGAGATCGATGACCGAATCCCGCGTGATCCCGTCCAAGATCGACGCCCCTGTTGGAGTTGTCTTCACAACGCCGTCTTTAACGATAAAAATATTTTCCCCCGTCGCCTCCGCCACGTAACCGTCCGAGTCCAACATGATGGATTCGTCATAGCCCGCCTTCAGGGCCTCGCGCTTGGCCAAAATCGAGTTCACGTAGTTCGAACAAGCCTTGGCCTTATTCAAGACGGCGTTGATGTGATGGCGGGAAAACGAGGAGATCTTCGTGCGGATCCCTTTCTTCAGCCCCTCATCACCGAGGTAAGTGCCCCAAGGCCAGGCGGC
>CAZWYB010000242.1:2886-3571 GCA_964637745.1 uncultured Pseudomonadota bacterium | reverse complement strand
GCATAAAACGGTTTTCGAAAATTGTTTCGGAGATGACGCTCGTGCCGTGCGCGATCGTCATCATCGCCATGAACTGGGCCTGAAAATCGGTGGCGAAACCGGGGTAAGGGGCCGTCGTGGCGTCGGCGGACTTGAGGGTTTTCGGACCGTCCACGAGGATCTCGTTTTCCCCCTTCGCATCTTTCCGAACGGTCACTTTGGCCCCGCATTCCTCGAGCTTGGCGCTTAAGGCCTCGACGGTGATGGGATCGGCGTTCCGGATGCGGATGGAACCTCCTGTCATCGCCGCCGCGATCATGAAAGTGCCCGCCTCGATGCGGTCGGGAATGATCGCGTGCTCCGTGCCGCGGAGATCGTCCACGCCGTCGATGATCATCGTCTCCGTCCCCGCCCCGTAGATCTTGGCCCCCATCTTGTTCAGGATCTGGGCCAAATCCAAGATCTCAGGTTCGCGCGCCGCATTTTCGATCGTTGTTTGTCCCTTGGCCAAGACCGCCGCCATCATGACGTTTTCGGTGCCCGTAACGGTGACCGTATCAAAGTGGATCTTCGCGCCCTTAAGCCTCTTTTTACCGGGTGTTTGCGTGTACCCATAGCCGCCCTCGAATTTAATCTCCGCGCACATCTGTTCGAAGGCCTTACGGTAAAGGTTGCCCGGGCCTCCGCCCAGGGCCTATCCCCCCGG
>CAZWYB010000242.1:0-2876 GCA_964637745.1 uncultured Pseudomonadota bacterium | reverse complement strand
GTTGATCGGGCGCGCGCCGATGGCGCATCCGCCGGGAAGCGAGACCTTGGCTTGATGATACTTCGCCAGGAGAGGGCCCATGGCGAGCACCGAGGCGCGCATCGTCTTGACGAGCTCATAGGGCGCCTCGCAGTGCTTCATGCCGTTGGGTTGGACCTTGAGCGATCGGGGATAACCGTTCGAGACCTTCGCCCCCATCCACTGAAGAATGCGGATCGTCGTGTTGATGTCATAGAGCTCCGGGACGTTCCGGAGCATTGTCGGGCCCTCGCCCAGGATCGTCGCGAAGAGAATGGGAAGGGCGGAGTTCTTGGCCCCGCTGATTTCCACGGTCCCACGCAAGGGCCGTCCGCCTTCAATGACGATCTTTTGCACCTCTTTGTTATAGAAAATCAGATCGGGAGAAGTCTAGCTTCTATTGAACGGCTGGTGAGGTTGGTGCCGGGGGCGGCGCAAATGGGTCGCATTTCGGCAGATCGGCATTCGTGACGCAGCTAGGCGTGCAGGTTCCCTCGAGGATCGCTTCATGCGTGCAGGGGACGATGCTGCCTCCGTTGCACAGGCATCCGACCATCTGCGGGTCGGCGTTGCTCCCCTTATTGATGAGGTATTGACAGCAGAGGTTCAGGTTGTCGGTGCCGATGGCCGCATTGCTGACATAGGGACTGACATTGCATTCCACCTTTTCTCTCATATTGAAGCAGGTCTTATCGCCGAACAGCTTGGCCCACTCGCACCCGTCGATCTTGCCGTTTGCGTTTTGGTCGTGATCCGTACAGCAGCGGGATTTCCTATCTTCTTGAGACCACGTGGTGCACGCGAGGCTGGTGAGTGCGGTCGATGGTGGCGGTGGTGGAGGGGGAGGCGGGGGAGGGCAGGGAACGACCTCCGGACAGGTGCATTGCTGGGAAGGGGTTGTCGGTTGTGCCGCAGGCGCAGGGGATGGAGTAGGAGCCGCTGCTTGCGGGGCTTGAGGAGCGCCTGGCGCCGGCGGACAGATCGGCCCGTGTTCACAGGTGCCGGCCCCGTTGGAAGAAGGAGGAATCGCGCAATGATCGGCCGTCAAGGAGTTGCCGTCGTCGCAATCGCTGTCTTTCGTGCAACAACCGGATATCGGTTTGTTGGAGCAGCCGCGCTTGCTGTCGCAAAGGCTGACCGGTATCGAAATGCATTGGTCTTGCGTGCAGGCGTTGCCGTCATCGCATTCTGGATCGGATTTGCAGTTGCTTGGAACGCATCCCGGCTTCTTGTCATGCCGGCACTGCGCATTTTGGCAGGAATCGTTGGTGCAATCATTTCCATCGTTACACTCGCTGTCCTGGGTGCAACAGCCCGGGATCGGATCGTTCTGACAGATCTTCAACCGGACATCCGGATCGTACCCGCAAGAATCGTTCGTGCAGGCGTTGCCATCGTCGCAATCCTTGTCCAGGCGACAGGTTCCATGCGTTTGAGCGAGGGCCGACGAGGTGCCCACGGCCATGATGGCGGCGAAAATGCCGAAAACGACGATGTCAGACAATGATTTGATCTTATGATTTTATCCGCGTGGGCTCTTTCCGTCAATCTCGCCTCAGGACGACGATCCGTTCGTGACCGTTGTAGTCCTTCCGGACCTCGGCCTTTCTTTTTCTAAGAATTTTTTGCGCCTGGCCTTCGCCGATTTCCAAAAGAAGGATGCCACCCGGTTTCAAGAAGTTTCCGGACTCTTCGATGATTTTCCAAATCACATCCATGCCCTCCGGACCGCCATCCAGAGCTCGATGAGGTTCGAAATCCCTCACCTCGGGTTGGAGGTTGGGAAATTCACCGGAGGGAATGTAGGGAGGATTGGAGATGATCAGATCGAAGAGACGGCCTTCGGCCTCGAAAATCTTCCACGGAGCGATGTCGGCCAAGATGAATTCGATCCGGTCGGTGACTTCGTTTTTCTCCGCGTTCTCTTTTGCCACGGCCAGCGCTTCTTTGGAAATGTCGGTTGCGGTGATCTTGGCTTCGGGAAGATTTTTGGCGAGGGCGATGGCGATACAGCCGGAGCCGGTGCCGATCTCGAGGATCTGGACCTCACCCGTCCGGCTCTCGCCGGCCACCCTCTCCTTATTAAGGAGAGGGGTTGGGGGAGAGGTCCTCAACGCCTCCTCCACCAACAATTCCGTTTCCGACCTGGGAATCAGAACGTCCGGCGTGACCTTGACCTTCAACCCCCAGAATTCCGTTTCGCCGATGAGGTATTGCAAGGGTTCGCGCTTCGCCCGGCGTTCCACGAAGGTTCGAAATGTCGTCAGGTATTTTTCCGGAACCGTCTTTTCAAATCCCGTGTAGAGATCGACGCGCTTGCAGTTCAGAACGTGAGCAAGGAGGAGCTCGGCGTCCAGCCTTGGATTGGGGATTCCCTTCTTTTCAAAATATCCGGTCGTCCACTGGATCAACTTCAATGAAGTCCATGGTTCAGGAGAGTCACTCATTCGTGGAGGCCTTGAGGGCTTCGGTCTGATAATGGGTTCGGAGTGCCGAAATGACTTCGTCGATCTTACCGTCCATGACGGCGTCCAGCTGATGGAGCGTGAGGCCGATGCGGTGGTCCGTCATCCGGTTTTGGGGAAAATTGTAGGTGCGGATCTTTTCGCTGCGATCGCCCGTGCCGACCATCGATTTTCGGGTCGCGCGCTGCTCGGCGTTTTGCTTTTCCTGCTCGACGTCCAAGAGCCTCGATTTGAGGATCTTCATCGCCTTGGCCTTGTTTTTGATCTGGCTGCGCTCGTCGCGGCAGACGACGACCAGGCCCGAGGGCCTGTGCGTGAGGCGCACGGCGGAGTCGGTGGTGTTGACGCCCTGGCCGCCGGGGCCGGAGGCGCGGAAGACGTCGGTCTGGATGT
>CAZWYB010000241.1:0-3573 GCA_964637745.1 uncultured Pseudomonadota bacterium | reverse complement strand
ATTGGCCGGTCGGCCGATGGCCTGCAGGAATCGTCCGATGCTCCGCTCCGGGAATGTCGTCAAGAGCCGGCTCGGATCCGTTTTCTGAGCTAGCTCATAGACCGCGTTTGCCACGCGCGGCTCGATCTCCGGCCGGGCCACGAACCGGTCGAGCCCCCGCAGGGCCCCTCCGACCACCTGATGAACGGTTGATTGAAGCGAGGGAATTTGAGGAATCGCCTGAAAAATCCGACCCGCCACCGAATTTTGAGGAAACATGGCTGGCCTTATCGAGATGGAGCAGAAATAGTTCTGTAAAAAATGGGATGCGGTTAATTTTTCTTTCGATGGGCCTGATACAGCCTGTCCCGCCAGACGATGAGATCGGCGAATTCTTCTGCGAACTCGGGATGCGTCCACACGCGCCGGAGCGTCTTGCCAATCTTTTTAAAGTCCTCGGAGACGGGGCTGACCGTCTGTAAAATGACCGCCGCAGTCACGTCCGCGTAGGAGAAATCCCCCAATAGATAGCTCTCCTTGCCGGCATTCAGCTTTCTTCTCACTGTCTCCAAGGCCTCCCGCAGAATGTCTTCGTGCGCCGCGACGGTTATGGCTTCGGACTGAAAGGAACGCGCGATGTAGTTAAGTCCGATCTTGGCGACGAACAAAAGATACGGCCTCAGAAACTTCGGAACGAGCGGCGGAAGCGAGGCGCGCAGGCCGTTGGGATCCTTCCTCATCCGATCGATCAAGAGGGCGCGTCCGGCGTCCAAGGCACGCTCGCTCAAGTCGTTGAAGAAACGGATGTCGTCGATCTTTTTTTCCGGGAAAAGTTTTTCCTTCGAACCGATCTCGTCCGCCTGAAGGGCGATATCCCAGGAATCGAAAAAACGAAAAGTCCGGCCGTTTTCACTCTCGATCATCGCTGGGACGGTGACGGCTCCGGAAAAACGCCGGAGTCTCCACCGGAGCCAGGGCATTTCGAAGATCAGAAGATGCTCGTGATACGCGTAAGGAAGATGATGATGATCCAAGGCCCACTGAGCCTTTTCCGTCCAAGGGGAATAATGGAGGCCGATCAACTCGCGCATCCCATCCCTCTATCACAAATCGGTTAGGTAACAACTTGTAAACCGTTGTGTTTTAAGGTGTGTTTTTGAAAGGGGCATCGAGAAAAATCCCAATCATTTCAAGGAGTGATTATTGGCATGGAGGCTGCAATCCCTCTTTCGTATGGCCCAAGCGATTTCCATGAGTCCTTACGCCCAGCTGCTTTGTGGCAATGCGGCGGATTCGTCCATCAGTAGCGATGTGGTGCGAGACGTTGGCCGCGCCCTGTCCGATCTCAATCAGAGGACAGGGGCTGTCTTGGGCCGGATCGCGACCTCGACCGGTTCGGTTGGGATGCCGGCGGTGGCCCTCGGGGCTCCGGCGGTGCCTGCCTCCTCGAGCGTGACGGGGCTCAACACCCTCGCCCTGGCGGGAGTTCTGTTCGGCATCGGTGCGGCGTTTTCTTCCAAGGGAGACACGAAGGGTGGCGAACAGAAGCCGACCTCCGAGACCAAGCCGAAGGAAGAATCGAAGACGGAATCGAAAGAGGCGCCTAAACCGACGGAGACCAAGGCGACGGAAGCGCCGAAGCCGCCGACGGACGTCAAACCGAAATTGACACCCCCTCCGGGCGGAGGTGACGTGCCGGAACCACCTAAGGTCATGACTCCTCCACCTACTGTTGATGCCGGTTATTACGGTCTTGCCGGGTATCTGACTCCTCAAGCGCCCATCCCGGATGATCTTCCCTTGCCCACTTCGAAATAGAGAACCCTCCCGAAAAAGAATGTCCTCCCGACTCGTTTCGGACTAATAATGACGGCGTGAACCCCATCATCCTCTTCGACGGCGTCTGCAATTTCTGCAATGCGAGCGTGAACTTCATCATCCGCCGCGATCCGAAGGGCGTCTTTCGCTTCGCCCCGCTTCAGTCGGAAAGAGGGAAAAAACTCTTGGAGCAATTTCATCTCTCAACCGACGACCTCGACACGATGGTTTTAATCGACGGCGACAAACATTATACGCGTTCCTCGGCGGGTTTGCGCATCGCCTTGCGGTTGAGCGGCCTTTGGCCGTTGTGTGCCGTGTTTCTCATCGTGCCCAAATTCCTGCGGGATTTAGTCTATCGATTCATCGCGAAAAACCGATACCGATGGTGGGGCCGGCGTGACACCTGCATGGTCCCCACTCCAGAAATGAAAGAGAGATTTCTAGCCCCCCTGGAGGTTCCGGACAATCAAAAGGAAGGGCAGAGAGGCGATTTGGGCGGCCATCGAAAAGGCGATGAGTGAAGGCACCGAGAGGTCATAGAGCATTCCCATCGCGGCGCTTCCCAGAAACCAAAAGAGCCCATAGCCGGCGTTGAAAAGCCCGTAGGCCGTGCCCCGCTTGTTTACGGACACCATCCCCGCGATCGCCGCGCGAAGAACGGATTCCTGGGCCCCCATGCCGATGCCCCAAAGGGCCATGCCTCCTAAGGCAGCGGAGAAGCCTCCTAAAAAAACCAACGGCGCAAAGAAGACGGAGAGGAGGGCGCCGAGGATCAAGACGCCCAGGCCCCACCGGTCGAAAAGGTGCCCGAAGAGAAGGGCCGCCAACGCGTCCACACCCATGGCGACGGCGTAGAAGATCGGGATCCAGGTTTTGGAAAAAAGACCGACCTTTTCAAAGTGGTAGGCGATCAAGGGAAAATCCGCATAGCCCACCGCGATCAAGGAGGCGCCCGCGAGGTACAGCCAGAATTTTTTGGAGAGCCCGTGCGTCTCCAAATGCGGCGTGCGTTTTTCCAAATCGTGGGGGTGCGGAAAGAGGCGCTGCGCCGTCAGGAGAACGACCAGGGCGAGAACCGCAGGGATCGCCAGGACGGCGAATCCGGAACGGTATTCCCCGCGGAAATAGTAGACGGCGGCGACGACCATGGGCCCAAGCATGGCACCGATCTGGTCCATGGCTTCGTGCAGGCCGAAACCCCACCCATGGCCCATTTCTTTGGTGGCGTGCGAGAGCATGACGTCGCGGGCCGGCGTGCGGATGGCCTTCCCCGTCCGCTCGGCGACGAGCAGGACGGCGGCGATCTCCCACCGACCGGCCAAGGCCAAAAAGGGAACGGCGAGCAGATTGACGGCGTATCCCGTAAAGGCGATCAGCCAATACCTCTGCGTCCGATCCGTAAGATACCCGGAAGCGAGCCGGAGCGTGTAGCCGATGAGTTCTCCAAACCCGGAGACGATCCCCACCACCGAGGCGGAGGCCCCCAAGATCCCCAGATAAGGCCCCGCGATGCTCCGGGCCCCTTCATAGGTGACATCGGCCAAGAGACTGACGATGCCTAATAGGACGACAAATTGGAGCGAAGACTTTTTGACAGTGATCATAGCCGATTCTTAGATTGCTTCGAAAAAATGTGCATGATAATTCTTCGAGTAAGAATAATGCTTACACGGGATTCCCGGGAGGGGTGGCCGAGTGGCTGAAGGCGCTGGTTTGCTAAACCAGTGTACGGGTAACACCGTACCGAGGGTTCGAATCCCTCCTCCTCCGCAT
>CAZWYB010000240.1:0-3584 GCA_964637745.1 uncultured Pseudomonadota bacterium | reverse complement strand
TTTTCCCCCGAAATGATCGTGACGGAAGGCCTCGACGCGGGCGGGTCGGAGAAAAACGTGTCCTGCATCCTCTTCTGGATCTCTTCCAAGACGGTTTCGCGTCGTTCGACCAAGGGCCCCTCCATCGGGATCTGACCCTTCAGTCCCTCTTCCTCGTTCAGATACTTCCTGCCGGTGGCGAGATTGAGGAAGTTGAGGACGACGCGGGCGCTGGAGAAACGCTCGGAGGGGATCTTGCTCAACAACTTGACGACGATCTCCCGCAGATAACGCGGGACGTCCTTCCCTTCCCAAATCTTCTCGGGAAGGGAGCCGCGCAAGTGCCACTCCATCATAAGCTCGGGATCCGTTTCGTCGAAGGGCATCCGCCCCGTCAGCGCCGAAAGCGTCATCATGCCCAGGGAATAAAGATCGACGCGGTGATCGAGCTTCGGATCCGCCTCGAGCACCTCCGGCGCCATGTAGGCCAGCGTCCCTCCGACGCCTCCGGATAACGCCTTGAGCCGCGCGGCGATTCCGAAGTCGACCAATTTGGCGTGCGGCTCCCCGCCTTCCTCCATGACGAGGACGTTCTCGGGCTTCAGGTCGAAATGAATGATGCCTTGGGCGTGGATGTAGTCCAGGGCCGTGAGCAGCTGGACGAAGATTTTTTCGAAATAGGCGACCGGCTTCCCTGCAATCGCATGCAGGAGGCTGTGTCCGGGACAATATTCCTCGGAGAAAAAGTACCGTTCCCTCTCCGTCCAAAATCCGAAATCGAAGACGCGGGCCAGATGCACGTGCCGAATCGCCGAAAGGATTTCGAACTCCCGCTTGAAGAGGCCAAGGTAGTCTCTTTGACTGTCGTCGAGTTTTAAAAATTTGACCGCGAGTCTTTCGCCCGTCGTTGTATGTCGGGCCGACCACACCTCTCCAAAGCCTCCGGAGCCGATCTTTTCGATCAGTTCGCAATGTGTGGTTCTCGAGGACTCATCCATTCTGGCTAAATTTTACTCCAATTTTAAAAACTTTCCTACTATACTGATTTCGTGACGACGCCTTCGAGACCGCGCCGTTCGAAAATAAGCGCTTCCCAGCCGCCGAGAATCGGTCTCGTTTTATCCGGAGGCGGGGCCCGAGGGGCTTATGAGGGCGGGATTCTCCATTATATCCGGTCGATGCTCCCGCAAAAGGTGCGGCGGAGGAATTTCGACGTCTGCTGCGGATCCTCCGTCGGCGCCATCAACACATGCTACCTGGTCGCCACCGCCCACGACGTCGATCATCAGGCGGAGCAAATCCGTCAACTCTGGTTGAACCTTCGGTCCGACAACATCTATCGTCGCGACACCTCCGCCTTTTGGGAATTCCTCGCGCGCAGCAGCCGCGGCATCGTCGGAAATATTTTCCGAAAAAAGAGGGTGAATCACTTTCACGGCTTTCTCGACACGTCCCCTTTCCTTCCGTACATCCAGAAAGTCATGCCGTGGGAGATGATCTCCCATAATATCCGGAACGGTTTGGTCAAAGCCCTGTCGGTCGTCGCAACGAACGTCTTCACCGGCCGCATGGAGCTTTTCATCGAAAAGAATCATGACGTCGAATACACGGGAGAATACATCCATCACTTCACCGAGATCCGGCCGGTTCACGCCCAGGCTTCCGCCGCGATCCCGATGGTTTTCCCCACGGTGATGATCGACGGCATCGCCTACACGGACGGAGGACTCCGCCTCAACACACCCATGTCGCCCGCGATCCAATTGGGCGCCGACAGCCTTCTCGTCATCGGACTCCATCACCGGGCCAAACCCGGCGAGAAGATCCCGTTCCACGGATCGAAGGGGCAATACCCGGCCTTGGGCCAAGTCTTGGGTCGCGTGATGAACTCCATTTTCCTCGACCGCACGCAATACGATCTGGAGCAACTGGAACGGATCAACCGCATCATCGACTGGGGCGAAATGGTCTACGGCCACGATTTTTTAAAAGACCTGAACGCCATGCTTCACCGCCGGCAGATCCGCGGCGACATCGCCAACCGGGGGCTCAAGAGGCTCCGTGTGCTCCGCATTCGTCCTTCCGAGGACATCGGCGAGCTCTTCAGCCACTGCTACCGACGCGAGAAGGACATCCACCTCACCGCCTTTGAAAAATTCCTGTCCCGCTTTCTGGACATCGACCCCTCGGGCGGCATCGATTTCCTCTCCTACATCAGCTTCATGCCGGAGTATCTGAAGAAGCTCCTCGAGTTGGGATTCGAAGACGCGCGCCGGCACCACACCGAATTGAAGGAGTTTTTGGAGAAATAGGTCTTATCTATGCCCAATCGCCGCGATTCCCTTTTCATCCTCGTCGTCATCCTCCTCTGCCTGCAGTGGATCGTTCTGCGATTCACCGGTGTCAGGCTTCATCCGCCGTTCGACGCTTTGGCCCCCGGAATCGCGATCTTCGGTGCCGCCTACGTCCTTTCCTGGGGCGCGGAGCTTGCCCAGTTCGAGATCCCGCAGTCGCTCGCCATCGCCTTCTTGGCGCTCGTCGCCGTCCTGCCCGAATACGCGGTCGATATGTACTTCGCGTGGACCGCGGGCAAAGATCCGTCCTACATCCACTTCGCAACGGCCAACATGACGGGCTCCAACCGCCTCCTGATCGGCGTCGGATGGGCGGCCGTGGTCTTCGCCTTCTTCTTCAAGACGCGGAAAGGCGAGGTCGAACTCGAAGACGGCAACCGCACCGAGCTCTTCGCCTTGACGCTCGCAACGCTTTACTGCTTCATCATTCCGCTCAAGCGCACGTTGTCGTGGGTCGACAGCGCCGTGCTGCTTGCGATCTTCCTGTGGTACATGCGCATGGCCTCCCAGTCCCATCACGAGGAGCCGGACATCGAGGGCCCGATCGTCGCCATGGCCGAGTGGCCCCGAGGCCGCCGGATCGCAATGACGTTCTTCTTCTTCGCCCTGTCGGGCTTTACGATCTTTCTCGCGGCCGAGCCCTTCGCCGAGGGGCTTTTGGCGACGGGGCGCCATCTGGGGATCGAGGAATTCATCCTGGTCCAGTGGTTGGCCCCCCTCGCCTCCGAGGCACCGGAATTCATCGTCGCCATCCTATTCGCATTGCGCGCGCGGGCGAATGCCAGCCTCTCGACCCTGGTCTCGTCGAAGGTCAACCAATGGACCTTGTTGGTCGGGATGCTGCCTCTCGTGTATAATCTTTCTGCGAGGCATTTTATGCCGATGGCGATGGATTCGCGTCAATGCGAAGAAATTTTTCTGACGGCCGCCCAATCCCTCTTCGGCATCACCGTCATCGCCAATTTAAGGTTTTCCATCACGGAGGCCCTTCTGCTCTTCGTGCTTTTCATCACGCAGCTCTTTTTCACAACGACGGAGGCTCGAAACATCTACGCCTGTCTTTACGTCGCCATCGCCGTCGGGTGGACGATCGTCGTCCCAGGCAACCGGCGCGGCTTCGTCCAAATCCTGAAGCACGGCCTCGGGAGGTGCGACTCATGAAAAAACTTTCAGCCGAATGGGACTCCCCTCTGTTTCGCGAGGTTCAAGAACAGTTCGAGCTCACCGCACCGAAGATCACGCGTGCAATGA
>CAZWYB010000239.1:0-3596 GCA_964637745.1 uncultured Pseudomonadota bacterium | reverse complement strand
CTTTACCTTCCATAAAGGACTCGACCTGCCGCAATTCGTCCGGTCTTATTTTCCCCAAGCGCAACGACACTGTGAGAAGCGTCTTCAAATCCGTCAACGTTTGCAGACGGCAGCCGTTTTTTTGAAAGGCCCTTTGCGAGGCCGGAAATCCGTAGGAAAAGATCGCAAGACAATCGGAGACCTTAGCCCCCGCCTTCTTCAAGGCGGCGATCGCCTCGAGACTGCTTTTGCCGGTGCTGACCAGATCCTCGATCACAAGGACGCGATCGCCTTTACGAAAACGCCCCTCGATCTGATTGCCCTTGCCGTGGGCCTTCGGCGCGGAACGCACGTAGAGCAGCGGCTTCTTCAACCGATCCGCCAAGATCGATGCGTGTGGAATGCCGGCGGTCGCGATCCCCGCGATCGCATCGAAACGGATCTTTTTTGTTCGGATCAAGGAAACGAATCCTCGAATGATGAGGTCACGCGCCTTGGGATGGGATAGGAGGAGACGGTTGTCGCAATAGATCGGCGACCGGATTCCAGAGGCCCAAACGAACGGACGTGAAGGGCGGAGGCTCACCGCCTCGTGCTTCAAGAGAACGGCGGCAATCTCACTGGACTTGAGAGCCGATTTCAACGACGTCCTTTCCGTCGAACGGAGGCGCGAAGACGACATAGGCCGCCGCCGGTGACTGGGATTCGTTGGTGAAGGCGTGCACGACTCCGTGCGGTATCGTGACCATGTCCCCTGCCTTCAAGGCGATATTCTTGTCGCCGATCTTGAAGTGTCCCTTCCCTTTCAGGAGGAGAACGGTCCCTTCGTGCGTCGCATGGTAATGAAGATTTTCGTGCGTCTTAATCCACACGAGATGCGTGCTCACCATATCCGTCCGACCGAGATTCTCCATCACGAGCGGGGTCTTCCATTCGATCGGTGGATGGGAGAGTTTCTCTTGGATCGGCAACTCAACGACTTCTTTTCCGTTCGCGAAATGGATCGTATTCCCCGCAAACGCCGGCGTGGAAAGCGTGAAAACGGCCAACAACCAAAAGGAACGAGACGACGTAGACACGGTGAGAGTCTTTATTATAGGCTCTGGAGACTCACAACAGGAAAGATGAAGAACTATCGCGACGACATTCGAAAGATTCTCCCGGAGGTCCGCAAGCCTTCTCGCTATTTAGGCGGAGAGAGGAATGCGATCGTGAAGGACCTTGAGGGCGAACATAGAGGTTCGCCCTTACTGAAGGTCGCACTTTCCTATCCCGACACCTACGAGATCGGAATGAGTAACATCGGACTCTCGATCCTCTACCACCTCCTGAACGACCGGCCTGACATCGCCTGCGAGCGCGTATATGCACCCTGGACCGACATGGAGCAAAAACTCCGTGAAACGAAGATCCCTCTCACCTCTCTCGAATCCGCGTGGCCCATCCGTGACTTCGATATCTTCGCGATCTCCATCCCCTACGAATTGACGTACACGAACATCCTGACCCTCTTGGATCTGGCTGGGATCCCCTTTCACGCCAAGGACCGGGACGAAAGTTTTCCCTTGATCCTGGGAGGCGGTACGGGCGCTTTCAATCCCGAGCCCATCGCCGCTTTCTTCGACGCCATCCTGATCGGCGACGGGGAAGACGCGATCTTGGAGATTTGCGATGCGATAAAAACATGGAAAAGAAATCCCCCTGTTTCCCCCTTTGAAAAAGGGGGACGGAAGGGGGATTTACTGACACAACTCTCTCAAATTCGCGGCGTCTATGTCCCCTCTTTCTTCGACGTTACCTACAATGAAGACGGGACGATCCGGGCGATTCAACCGTTGCAGGAAGGCTACACAGGCGTCCGTAAACGATCGGTCGCCGACCTCAATCAATCCTACTATCCCGACGCCCCCATCGTTCCGCATACCAAGGTCATTCATGATCGGATCGGCGTCGAAGTCCAAAGAGGATGCACGCGGGGCTGCCGGTTCTGCCAGGCGGGCTACATCTACCGCCCCGAGCGCCAGCGCTCGCCCGAAACGGTCAAAACAATCGTAAGAAATCAGCTCGCTGCCACGGGGCTCGAGGAGGTCAGCTTGGTCTCCCTCTCGATCGGCGACTATGACTGCGTCACGCCCCTCTTGAAGGACCTGATGGACGAGCACGCGGCGAAGAAGGTCGGCATCTCTCTTCCCGCGACGCGCGTCGAACAATTGACGGAAGCCATGATGATGGAGATCAAGCGCGTCCGAAAGACGGGTTTTACGATCGCGCCCGAGGCGGCGACGGAACGCATGCGGAACGTCATCAATAAGGGAAATTCGGAGCAAAATCTCCTGGACACGGCGCGCACGGTCTTTTCCAACGGCTGGAGTCTGATGAAATTCTATTTCATGATCGGGCTCCCGACCGAGACCGACGAGGACGTGATCGCCATCGCGGAATTGGGTCGCAAAACCTTGGGGATTGGGATGCAGCACAACCGCCGCGCTGAGATCAATCTGGGCGTCTCGCCCTTCGTCCCCAAACCCTTCACGCCGTATCAGTGGGCCGGGCAGATTCCGCTCGCGGAGTGCCACCGGAAACTCGATCTGTTGCGTTCGCATCTGCGATCGCGTCGTTTACACTTGAAACCCCACAAGCCCGAAACGAGTTATCTCGAGGGCGTTTTTTCCCGTGGCGATCGGCGCCTTTCCGCACTCGTGATTCGCGCCTGGGAGAAGGGTTGCCGTTTCGATGAGTGGGACGAGGGGCTCCAATTCGACAAATGGAAGGAGGCCTGGACGGAGTTGGGGGTCGACCCGGCCTTCTACGTCGAAAGGGAACGGGCGAGAGACGAAATCCTGCCCTGGGATCACCTCTTCGTGGAGATGGACAAGCAGTGGCTGGGGGAGGAAGGGCAGGCCTCCCTCCAGGTGGAATTCATCGATGCATGTTCGACGGGAAAGTGCACGACCTGTGGGGTCTGCGATTATCAGGAAATCCGGAACCGCTCCTACGAACAGCCACTCCTGAACGCCGACGGAAAGGCCGTGAAAAAGAAGACGACGACGGAGGTCCGCCTCTATCAAATCGAACCGTTGAAGGACATCGTGGCGAATTTCAGGACGATGGTGGAGAGGCGTCTACCGCCCCCCAACCCCCTCCTCAGCGAAGCAGTCCCCTTGCGGGATAATAAGGAGGGGGCAAAGGGGGAGGTCTATCGCTGCACCTTCTCCAAAACCGGCCCCGCCTCCTTCCTCAGCCACCTCGAATTCGTCGAGGCCCTGCGGCGGGCCGTCTCGCGGGCGAACCTCCCGATCCGATTCAGCCAGGGTTTTCATCCCCAGCCCCGCATCTCGTTCGGACCGGGCATGCCGGTGGGAAAGGAAATGTTCGATCAGGAGTTCAAGATGGAATTGGACTCGGAGGTCGACACGAACCTTCTCCAAAGCAAACTCAATGGGGAACTCCCCGATGGCCTTCGGATCGAAACGGTCACCAGACCGGCCGCGCCGCTCTGCGTTAATTCCTAAGACAGAAAAAGAGATACCCCCTAGAATCCTTTTCTTCGTTTAGAGTAAAATAGAAGATGATTACTAACCTTTCCAGAATATCGGGGTGGTTGGTTCTTGGGTCTT
>CAZWYB010000238.1:0-3630 GCA_964637745.1 uncultured Pseudomonadota bacterium | reverse complement strand
CATTGTGATGTGCTTTGCGGCGATGGAGTCCGTGAGACCGGCGAATGCAAGAGAAACTGCGGCCAGGATCGCCCGGGCGACACGGCCTGCAACGACGGCTCTTACACCTGTGGGTTTTCGGTCCCGACCGGAGGCGAGGCGGAGGCCTGCCTTCTCGAGGGTTGCGAATGCGGCGGGCCCATTCCGTCGGAGTGTGCCGGGGACTCGGATCCCTGTTCGACGCTCGCCTGCGTGAATTTTCACCTGCCCCTGGGGTTCAGTTTTTTGAATAAGGCGACGGGTTGTTGCGACAGTCATTGAGAAAGGACTCGTGGTGAAGGCGTCTCTTTTCAGGCGGTTCATGCTCCTGGCGGTGTCGGCGGTTTTTTTGGCCGGCGGCTTCGGCTGCGGGACGGGGACGACCTCGATCGCGGGCGGAATCCCGGCGGCGCCACCCGCGCCCCCCGCCGAGCTCCCCTCGGCCCTGAAGATTCCCGAGGACCTGGGCATCAACGTGGACAAGGTCAGCGCGACACCTTCTTCGCAGGCCGCTTTTGTCGCGTCGGGCGGCGCGTTTTCGAACGTCGTCGCGAAGGTCCCCGCGCTCGTGACGGATATCAATGACAGTCTGAAAAAACTCTTGGACCCGTATCATCAACTGACGATCCCCGTTGGAACGAACATCCACAACTTTCAAGGTTTGAGCGTGGTGACGGAAGGTGTGACCACGATCTTCATCAAATTGAAGATCGACTTCAGTCCTTTCGATACCTCCGAATTCGGCGTTCAGGAAAATTGCAAAGGCAATACGGCCGAGTTGCCGCTTTGCGTGAGGATATGGGCGGACGGGCAGAGGGCCCTCGCGGGCTTCTGCACGGCCTTTCCCTCCGATCAGAATCCCGGCGCCTGTCAGTTCATGGGTCGGAACATCACGGAGACCGAGCTCTTTCGAAAAGACCAAATGGTGCGGATCACCTATGACCATCATGATGCCGCGATCGGAAAGTCGACCGAATTGTTGGCGCTCCTTCCCGTCGGGGGCGGTTTCAGCAACACGATGAACCTGACCCAAGACGGGGTGGATGCGACGGCCTTGAAGACGATCGTCATAACCACCGAAGATACGATCAACAATCTCTTTACCGAAGGGACCACGCGCTGGAAGGAGGACGTCGATCTCTGGAGCGGCAGCTTGCATCATACGCCGCCGGATGCCGAACTTCCCACCTTGACGAACCAATGTGTGGATCTCCTCACCGGAGACGGGGCTGACAGGGATAAATGCCTCAACGCTGGAATCGACGTCGGCAACATCCCCTTCGCCCCCTTGCCCGGTGACACCGACGTCTTTTTCCCGAAGGATTTTCCCACGACGCCTACTTTCTGACTTTTTTGAAGCGATTGTTCGTATCGCCGGGGCTTCCGGTTCTCTGGAGCAGCCCGTTGGTGATACCCGGGGGGGAGGAGAGGGCCAGCAACCGACTTTGCCACCATCACCGCCTTCGTTACCTCCACTGGCTTCTTCCATACCACCACCACCGCCGTCTTCCACACCTCCACCACCGCCTTCCACGCCTTCCCACTGTTATCCCTATTCCTTCACCAGCGATCGTGATTCTGCCGGCGGCCTTGAATTAAATATTGAAAATATTTATTTGGGGAACACGTGCAGTACCAGCCTCACTAACGACGCCGTGAAAAAGACCTCTATTGACCCTAAAAAATATTCTCATTTCAATTGGGTTCAGCTGACCGACTCGGCGGCCGGTTTCGACTACGCCGATAAAAATGGCAATTACAAGAGGGGGGCCTACCGTTTCGGCCCGACCGGCGCGTTTGATCTCTCAACTCCTGATAATTTCATTGATCGTGATAATGTCTCCTCCTTGGCCTGGACCCCGCGGGGCCCGCAAGGAGACAAAGCCGCCATTATGTATACGGACCCCTCATCAGGCGAGCAGTCCATTCGCATCATTGCCAGTTCTAATTACGACTGGTATTTGGAGATAGCGAACAGGCATATATTGGATTCGCTGTTGTACACAACAGCCAAGGTCACCTTTGATTATCAGGTTGTGTGGACTGTCGACAATCTGATCTTGTTTTCGGCCGAAGTAGAAGGAAACGGTAAATACTACCTTTATGAGTACAACCTTAACGGCAAGCTGCGTGTTGTCAAAGGCCAGCCGGAGGGAAGCAAAATAAGACCCGCCGTATCAAACGACGGTAAGAAAATCGCCTTCATGATGCAAACGGACACCGGGGGATACAATATTTGGAACGGAGATCTGGCGCTGGATCCTTCCGGATTTTATAAAATTCAAAACGCCAAGGCGATCACCAGCGGAGGGAACGGCAAGGGAGGGCGCGATGATTCCCCCGCCTTCTGCCCCGATCATTCAATCCTTTTTACCAGGTTCTCCAACGACCCCGCTGAGATTTTCAGAATAGGTCCGGACGGGGGTGATCCGCAAGACATCACCTACGCCGGCGTAACCAACGAAATGAATCCCTACTGCGGGTACACGGTGCCCTAACATCCTATCAGTCCAAGCAGCCTTACCAATTAAATAGATCCGATGGGTACGAAGTCAGGGCCTGATTGCATAGGCTATGCGGTGAGTGCGACTTGACTCTTCCTGGGCTTTTGGGGATAACCCGACCTTCATGATTACCAAAGAGGAAGCCCTCAAATACCACTCCGAAGGCCGCAAGGGGAAGGTGGAGGTCGTTCCTACCAAGCCCTGTAACACCCAAAAAGAGCTCTCGCTCGCCTACACGCCCGGAGTCGCAGAACCTTGTCTGGAGATCGAAAAGGATCCAAAAAAATCTTACGAGTATACGGCGCGTGGGAACCTGGTCGCCGTCATCACCAACGGAACGGCGGTTTTGGGGTTGGGCGACATCGGTCCGCAGGCAGCCAAGCCCGTTATGGAAGGGAAGGGCATCCTTTTTAAGAAATTCGCCGACATCGACGTTTTCGACATCGAGATCGACGCGAAGGATCCGGTCACCTTCGTCGGCGTGGTGAAGGCCCTGGAGCCGACCTTCGGCGGGATCAATCTGGAAGACGTCAAGGCGCCCGAGTGTTTTTTCATCGAACAAAAGCTGATCGAGACAATGTCGATCCCCGTCTTTCACGACGACCAACACGGCACAGCGGTGATCACGGCGGCGGGGCTTTTGAACGCGTTGGAAATCCAGGGCAAGAATTTGAAGGACATTAAGGTCGTTTTTTCCGGCGCTGGGGCTGCCGCGATCGCCTGTGCGAAACTCATCATGGAATTGGGTCTGACGAAGGAGCAGGTGACGTTGGTGGACCGCCAAGGCGTCGTTCACGACGAACGCCCCAACTTAGAGCCGGTGCGCGGCCATTTTGCCAAGAAGACGCACCACCGGACGCTCGCGGACGTGATGAAGGGCGCGGACGTCTTCATCGGCGTCTCCAGCAAAGGCTTGGTGACGGCGGAGATGGTGAAGGGGATGGCATCGAATCCCATCGTCTTTGCGATGGCGAATCCGGACCCCGAGATTTCTTATCGTGAGGCCAAGGCCGTTCGGTCCGATCTCATCATGGCGACCGGCCGCTCGGATTTTCCGAACCAGGTGAATAACGTCCTGGGCTTTCCGTTCATCTTCCGCGGCGCTTTG
>CAZWYB010000237.1:0-3653 GCA_964637745.1 uncultured Pseudomonadota bacterium | reverse complement strand
CCGCACTTGTTGAAAGTCTCCAAGACGCGACGGTTCACCTTGCGCACACCGCTCGTTTCGCAGAAATGTTCGAAGGATCGAAAGGTCCCAAACTCTTTTCGGACTTCAATGATCGATTCGATCGCCGCCTCACCGACGTTTTTCACCGCGGCCAGGCCGAATCGGATTTGTTTATCGCCGACCACAGTAAAGCCGGCGAAACTTTCGTTCATGTCCGGCGGTAGAATCGCGATCCCGTTGTCGCGGCAGTCCTGGATGAAGGCCATGACCTTGTCCGTGTTCCCCATTTCGTGCGTCAGCAGGGCGGCCATGTATTCCGTCGGAAAATGGGTCTTCAGATAGGAGGTCTGGTACGAAATGAAGGCATAGGCCGCCGAATGCGATTTGTTAAAACCGTATTCGGCGAATTTCGCCATTTGGTCGAAGATTTTGACGGCTTTTTTGACGGGCAGCTTCTTTTTTTCGGCGCCTTCCATGAATTTGCCGCACTGTTCCGCCATCTCTTCCGGCTTTTTCTTGCCCATGGCGCGCCGAAGGAGATCCGCGTCGCCCAAAGAGAAATTGGCGAGAGCCGAGGCGATCTGCATCACCTGTTCCTGGTAGACGATGACGCCGTAGGTCTCCTGGAGGATGTTCTCCAATTCCGGCAGTTCATATTTCACCGGAATCCTGCCGTGTTTGCGGTTGATGAACTCGTCCACCATGCCGCTGCCGAGAGGGCCCGGCCGGTAGAGGGCCACCAGAGCGATCAGGTCGGGAAAGGCCGAGGGCTTCATCTTCATGATGAGTTCCTTCATTCCCGAACTTTCCAGCTGGAAGATGCCGACCGTATCGCCGGAGGTGAGGCTTTCGTAGACCTTCGGGTCGTCGGGGGCTATTTCGTTGATTCGGATGTCGCTTCCTTGAGTCCTTTTGATGATCTTCAGGGCGTCGTCGATGACCGTCAAAGTCTTAAGGCCCAGAAAGTCGAACTTGATCAGGCCGATCTTTTCGATCGCCTTCATGTCGTATTGGGCGACGATTTCGTCCCGTTGCCCGCGGTAGAGGGGCATAAAGTTGACGAGCGGCTGGTCCGAAATGACGACGCCGGCCGCGTGCGTGGAGGCATGCCGGGTGAGCCCTTCCAGGGCGCGCCCGATCTTCAAGAGCTGTTTGACCTGCGGATCTTTTTCCCCCATCTCTTTCAGCCGCGGCTCGGCCTTGAGGGCTTCTTCCAAGGTGATGTTCAGCGTGTTGGGGATGAGCTTTGCGATCGTATCCACTTCTTTATAACTCATGTTCATCACGCGGCCGACGTCGCGTATGACGGCCTTGGCCTTCATCTTTCCGAACGTGATGATCTGGCTCACGTTCCCGTATTTTTCCTGGACGTAACGGATGACCTCGTCCCGCCGGTTCATGCAGAAATCGATGTCCATACCCGGCATGCTGATGCGCTCGGGATTCAGGAAGCGCTCGAAGAGCAGATTGTAGGGAAGCGGATCGATGTCCGTGATTTTTAGACAATAGGCGACGAGGCTCCCCGCCGCGGAGCCCCGGCCGGGCCCGACTGGAATGGACTGGTTCTTGGCGTAATTGATGAAGTCCGCGACGATCAGAAAGTAACCGGAGAACCCCATCTTCTTGATCATCTCCAGCTCGCCGTTGAGGCGAGCTTCATACCGAGCGCAGTCCTCCTTGAGCTTCTCGGCGTCATCACCCAAGGACTTCGAGATCAGGCGCCACCGGTCTTCAAAGCCCTTTCGGGCCTCCTCCTCTAAGTAGCAATCGAGACTCTTTGGCTTTCCGTTTTCCTGCGGGGGTTCGAATTTCGGAAAATAATAGGTTTTGAAATCCAACTCGAGGTTGCAGCGGTCCGCGATCCTGATTGTGTTTTCCAGCGCCTCGGGCTTGTCCTGGAAAAGCGCCTGCATCTCCTCCGGGGAATGAACGTAGAATTCATCCGATGAAAACCGCATGCGGTCCTCGTCCTGGAGGGTCTTGCCCGTCTGAATGCATAGGAGGGCCTCGTGCATCGGGGCGTCTTCCTTGTGCAGATAATGACAATCGTTCGTGGCGACCAAAGGCAAAGACAGATCTTTGGAGAGTTCGAAGAGGATCTCGTTGAAGCGGCGCTGTTCCGGAATGCTGTTTCCCTGCACCTCCAGATAGAAACGGTCACCGAAGATCTTTTGAAACTCGTCGGCGACCTTCTTCGCGCCGCTGAGTCCGCCGCTCAAGGCCGTGTGCGCCATCTGCCCGGAGAGGCAGCCGGACAGGGCGATGAGGCCCTTTGCGTGTTGTTGCAGGAGCTCTTTGTCGATCCGGGGCTTGTAATAAAATCCTTCGAGGTACCCGGCTGTGATCAGTTTGCAGAGGTTCCGGTAGCCTTCGAGGTCAGAGGCCAAGAGGGTGAGATGATGATAAGGTTCCTGGCCCTTCTGAACCTTCTTCTCGAAACGGCTGCCTTCCGATTGAATGTAGATTTCGCAACCCAAGATGGGTTTGATCCCTTTCTTCAAGGCGGCTTGGTAGAATTCAATCCCTCCAAAGAGATTGCCGTGATCCGTGATGGCGACCGCCGGAGAACCGAAGGATTTGATTTTATTGCAAAGCCCGTCGATCGTGATCGCACCATCTAAGAGTGAGTACTGCGTGTGAAGGTGGAGATGAACGAATTGCTGCTGAGGCACATCTCTTTGTAGCTACTGGGACTCAAAAGGCAATGAAAAAGGCCTGACACAAATTGAGATCTAATAATAGGACTATTTGCACATCTTTAATGGACTCAAGAAAGCCTAAAGCAATTCTTTAATTTGTTAATTTTATAAGTATTTCATAAAGTTATATATAAATATTCAAGTCATCATTTTTTGGCATGGAGAATGCTTATCCCTCCTTGGGGGTATTCTCTATGCATCATTTTATTCGTTTCAGCCGTCTGGGTCTTTTGATTCCAATCCTGACTCTGCAGCTCTTCAGTGCGTGTTCGGGCGCCAAGTCCGATGCACAAACGGCGGCGGGTTCCTGTACGACGAGTACGGGTTCGGCGGGTCAGACGGTCACGTTTTCCGTCAAGCAGTGCGACGCGGATCAAACGGTCTTTGTGGCGGATCAGCCCCTCGACGCCTCCCAGGTGACTTGCGATTCGTCTTCGAAGACCCTCTCCCTGGTCGTTCCTGCCCTCCCCTCCGGCAACACCTCGATTCGCATCGGAAATGGCTCCAAGTTCGAAACCCTTTGCAATAATTTCATGGTGGCGTCTCCAAAGAACAATACAAACGCAAATTGCCAATGTGCCGCCGGCGAAACCTGCCAAAATAATGTGTGTGTCCTTGCCCCCGTCACGCCGACCGCGCCTCAGGCCGGCTGCGCCACCGATTCGGATTGCATCTCCGGCAAAGTCTGTCATGCCGGGGCCTGCGTCGAACCGGTGGATTCCGACGGGGATGGAGTGGCCGACGATCATGATGATTGTCCGAATACCCCCGCCGGGACGCATGTCACGGCGAACGGTTGCCCGGATGCGGATAAAGATGGGGTGCAGGACGCAAACGACGCCTGCCCTAATACTCCCGCAGGCGCTCACGTCGATGACAGGGGGTTTCCGGATACGGATGGAGATGGCGTGGACGATAGAGAACGCCGAAGCTTGAATACACCCCCCCAAGTCC
>CAZWYB010000236.1:0-3688 GCA_964637745.1 uncultured Pseudomonadota bacterium | reverse complement strand
GGCGGCATCTTGGGCAACGTTTGGGAAGAATATGTCGTCGCCCTGGGCGAAT
The DNA here is from genome assembly GCA_964637745.1 of uncultured Pseudomonadota bacterium. Taxonomy (GTDB): domain Bacteria; phylum UBA10199; class UBA10199; order JACPAL01; genus CAZWYB01. The sequence continues at coordinate 3,636 of CAZWYB010000236.1, read as the reverse complement.
ACGGCCGCAACCTGGGGGTCGCTTTCCAATTGGCGGACGACGTCCTGGACTACATCTCGGACGAAGACCACTTCGGCAAGGCCAAGGGAACGGATCTGCGCGAAGGCAAGCTGACCCTCCCCTTGATCGCCGCACTCCGACTCTGCAACAACGACGAAAGGCGGCTGATCAAGGATGTCCTCATCGCGGAAAATTTGGATGAGGGGCGACTCCGCGAAGTCATTTCGATCATCGCCAAGTACGGCGGCATGGAAAACACGTTAAACCTCGCCCGGAGTTACGTCCAAAAGGCGCAAGACGCCCTCCATCCCTTCAAACCCAGCATCGAAAAAGAGGCCCTCCTGGGGCTCGCCTCCTTCGTAATCGACCGCAAGCAATAATCCGCAAAACGACCGATTTTGAAACCTCATCGGTCTTCTTTTCGAACCTTTTCCGGACTCGTCCCGCACAAATTCGTTGGCATACCGTTTGCTGATGATTCTTTGTCTCCACCGCGCGGGGGCAATGAAGGAGTCACAGCATGAAGGAAGCCATCACATTAAAAGACGTCTTCGCGATCTCGGATCGGGACAGCAACCAATCGGGAGGGAAGGATCGTTGGACCAAGATCGGAATCGGTTTCGTCAACCGGGACCATTCGATCAACATCGTCCTCGATGCCCTCCCCTTGAACGGACGCCTCCAGGTCCGGGAACGAAGACCATTCAAAAACCAAACCTACACAAAGGAGAAAGAATCATGAAAAAAAGCATCATTCGTCTCATGACGATCGCCGCCGTCTTGATCCCGCTCTCGGGTGCGTTCGCGGCCAAGAAGCAGGCGCCGAGCCAACCGGTCAACATCAATACCGCATCCGCGGAAGAGCTGACGGCCCTTCCGGGAATCGGCAAGGCGAAGGCGGACGCCATCGTGGCCTATCGACAGACCCATCCGTTCAAGGCGGTGGCGGAATTGACGGAGGTCAAGGGCATCGGGCCCAAGATGCTGGAAAAGCTGCAGCCGTCCATCACGGTCGGCGGTTCGGCGGGCGCCCCGTCGGCGTCCCACTGACCATCCCACAGGGTACAGGCAGGAAAAACGGGTCCCTTGGAGCGTCCCCCTCCGGGGGGCCCTGTTTTTTTACTCAGGGATCAACGAACATCCTCCCATCGCCCCTGCACTTTGAGAGAAGGACGGTTGTTGTCCGGAAGGGGCAACTTGTGAGGATGTCTGGGCCGGATGATAGGAAAAATCGTTTTTCTGAGCGGCCACAAGGGCGCCGTAGACATCCAGCCGGCCTCCGGTCGCCACCAGACCTGAGAGAGAGTCGTCGGCTATGGCCGATCCTTCCAAAACGGACTTCAGTTGATCCGGCGTCAAATGAGGATTGATCGAGAGGGTCAGGGCCGCGGAACCGGTCACGACGGCCGTGGCGATCGACGTCCCGCTCATCATGCCATAACGGCCATCCGCCAAAGTCGAATAGATGTTCGTCCCAGGGGCCGCCAGATCCACCGATGTGGGACCATAATTGGAATAGGCCGCAAGCCCTCCCTTGGCGCCCAAGGCCGCAACGGAGAGGATGTTGTCTAAATCGAACGCCGCGGGATAGACGGGAGACGAATCGATATTGAGGCCCACATCCGTTTCCAATTGGTTGCCGGCCGCCGTCACGAACAAAATACCGGCCTCCCCCGCCTTTTTAATGGCCTCCCGCAAAAGACTTCCCTTGGTGGCACTGTCCGAACTGGAATCCAACTTTAAGGTCCAGCTGGCGTTGATGATCTTCGCACCGTTTTGCATGGCGTAATCGATCGCCTCGATCGCGCGCTCGCTGGTCCCGTTTCCGTTGGCGTCCGTGAAACGAATCGGCATCAAGCTCACGTGCCATGAGACCCCGGAAATACCCACGCCGTTATCGCCGACCGCGCCGATGATGCCGGCCAAATGGCTTCCGTGATTGTTTTGGTCGGTCACGTCCGCATCGTCGTCCCAGAAATTATAGCCGTGGACGTCGTCCACATAGCCGTTCCCGTCGTCGTCGATGCCGTTACCCGGGATCTCGCGCGTGTTGGTCCAAAGATTCCCCTGCAGGTCTTGATGGGTCGTATCGATCCCGGTATCGACGATGGCGACGATCACGCCCTCGCTGCCCGTGGAAATGTTCCAGGCCTGCGGGGCCTCGATATCCACCGCCGGCTCCCCCACCCAACCTTGGACATCAAGCATGGGGTCATCCGGAAGGGACTCCAATTGAACGTCATTCCCCTCTTCGGTGGCGACGACGGAGCCTTCCTTCTTCAGGCGGTCGAGAAGGCCCCTTCCCCGGTCGTCTACGACGTAGAAATCCAGGGCCGGGAGATACCGCCAACCCGCTGGTGTGGACGAAGCGGATTGGAGAGACAAGGCGGCTGCGGAATTCTGATGAGGAGAGAGCTTGACGATGGTGCCGGCATGAGAAGAAGAAAAACTCAAAACGGCGGCTATGAAAACGGCGGACGAAAAATGTTTGTGCTTCATTGTGGCTGCTTTTCGACGAAAAACGGCAAATGTTGCTTCTGCAGACGCGTCAAATTGAGAAAAAAGGGCGCAACAATTCAGGTGCCATGACGAGAAACTTAATAGCGGCGGCATGCTGCTTTTTTGGATGGGGGATCCAAAGCTGGATCCCCTTTCTCTTTTTTCCCAAAGGGGATCCACCTGATAACTGAATAAATGTGGGCAGGGAGGGAATCGAACCCCCGACGCGCAGATTTTCAGTCTGCCGCTCTACCGACTGAGCTACCCGCCCGGTAATGCTCAGGAATTAGGAGCGGGAGACGTATTACAGACGGTGCAAGGTGTCAACCTTCGCCTCCCGGGCAAAATAAATTTTGACGGTATGCGTCAATTGTGTTATAAGCTCGGCCAACTAGACAGATTCAATATTTTTGAGGAGGTTCCAAGATATGCCGCTCCAATTCAAACCCGGTGACAAAGCAGTCTATCCGGCACACGGCGTCGGTGAAGTGAAGGCCATCGAGACCCGTGAAATTTCCGGAAACAAACAGACCTTCTACATCCTTCGCATTCTCGACAACGGAATGACCATCATGGTCCCGACGCAGAACGTGAAATCGGTAGGTCTGCGCGAGATCATCGGCGAAGAGCAGGTGGAGGAGGTCTATGAGATCCTCCAGGAGCGCGACATCACGGTCGACAATCAGACCTGGAACCGCCGCTATCGTGAGTACATGGACAAGATCAAGAGCGGCTCGGTCTACGAGATCGCCGAGGTTCTCCGAGATCTCTCCCTTCTGAAGTTCGAGAAGGAGCTTTCCTTCGGCGAGCGCAAGATGTTGGATACGGCGCGCTCCCTCTTGGTGAAGGAACTCTCGATCGCCCAGGGATTGGGTGAAGAGGAAGTCCTGAAGGAGATCCAGAAGATCTTCAAGTAACGCTCCTGCGTCGCTCACAGGCTTTAGAATTAGCGCTTGAATTCCAAAGGGCCCGGCTCGTAAAAGAGTCGGGCCCTTTTTTATTATTAATGCAAACTTTCGCCGTCATACCGGCCGCCGGATTGGGAAGGCGCTTCGGCGCCAAGAAGCAGTTCCAGCTCCTCGTGGATCGACCGAACCTGGCACAGCATCCGCATGGCTTGCACACTCTACTGTTCAC
>CAZWYB010000235.1:0-3747 GCA_964637745.1 uncultured Pseudomonadota bacterium | reverse complement strand
TGTAGGGAAAGTCGCCCTCGGGCGGAATCATTCTGAGAATCGACCTCTCCGCGAGGGCCCCGTGTCCGATTTCGCGGCGGCTGGGGCTCCGCATCGGTTTCACTTCGCCGGTGGAGAACGGTGGAAAATTGTAATGAAGCATAAACCGCTTGGTCCACTCCCCCTGCAACGCATCGATGATCTGTTCATCGTCGCCGGATCCGAGGGTCGCGGCCACCAAGGCCTGCGTCTCGCCCCGAGTGAAGAGGGCCGAACCGTGGGCGCGCGGCAAAAGACCCGTTTCAATGGTGATGGGCCGGATCTCGTCGTATTTTCGGCCGTCGATGCGCAGCTTCTCTTTCAACACCATTTCGCGCATCAGACGGTAATGGAGCTCCTCGAACAGCTGATTCACCTTCTTGGCGATTGTGCCGTCATCCTCGGCGGGGACCTTGGCCTGAATCAGCTCTTCCTTCACCTTGGCGATGGCCTCCTGCCTTTTCAGCTTCTCCGCGACACGCAGGCCTTCGGCCAATCTTCGTTCCGCAAAGGCCTCTACTTCGGCCTTCAAGGTCGTATCGGCCTCTTCCGTCTCCAGTTTGAGTTTAGGCTTTCCGGCCCTCTTCTGCAGCTCTTCCTGGATATCCAAGAGCGGCTGGATGGATTTGTGGGCGAATGTGATCGCTTCGACGATCTCCTGCTCCGAAACCTCGTCGGCGTCTCCCTCGACCATCATCACGGCATCTCGGCTACCGGCGACAATGAGATGGATGTCCGAGACTTCCATCTCCTCGGCGGTCGGGTTGCAGCGAAGCACGCCGTCGACGCGACCGACGCGCACGCCGGCGATCGGTCCGAAAAACGGAGCTTCCGACAACATCAGCGCCGCGGAGGCCCCGACCATCGCCAGAATGTCGGGGGCGCTTTCGGGATCGGCCGAAAGCACCGTCGCCAGAACCTGCAAGTCGTGGTGAAAACCTTCGGGGAAAAGGGGCCGGATCGGGCGGTCGATGAAGCGGCTCGTCAAAGTAGCCTGTTCGGTCGGTCGGCCCTCTCTTTTGAAAAATCCGCCCGGGATTTTGCCGGCGGCGAAGGTCTTTTCGATATATTCGCAAGTCAGCGGAAGGAAATCAGCGCCGACGCGGGGCGTCTTGCTGACGGTGGCGGTCACAAGAATGATGGTGTCGCCGCAACGCACGGTCACGGCGCCCCCCGCTTGCTTGGCCATTTTGCCGGTTTCGATGACGATGGGACGGCCGCCCAATTCGGTTTCTACGCGATGAACCATATGAGATTCTCCCTAGTGTACGAGATCTGTATCGTTAATAAATGCCGAGATTTGGATGGGGATTAGGAGGATGACTGATAACTTATAATTCCCTTCCTCCTTCACCAAGGCTACGGAGGACAGGACGCATAAATTATCAGTTTTCCCGTTCCCTCTACTTTCTCAGCCCTAATTCTTTCGTCACATGCCGATAGCGATCGACATTCTTGTTCTTCAAATATTCAAGAAGGCGCCGACGCTGTCCCACGAGCTTCAAGAGTCCCCGACGCGATTGATGATCCTTCGCATGGGATTTGAAATGCCCGGAAAGGTGGTCGATCCGCTTTGTCAAAAGAGCGATCTGAACCTCAGCCGAACCCGTGTCCTTTTCATGGACTTTGAACTTAGAGATGACTTCTTGTTTTTCCACTTCCATATCGATTGAAAACGCTAACATACAGATTTTGAGGTGTAAATCAGAATCTAAAGTTTGGAGAAGAGCTCCTCCACGCGGGAAATTTCCTCTCGCGTTTCATCATAAAAAAACTCGAGTTCCGGCATCGCCTTCACGCGGAGACGTTGGGCCAACTGTTTGCGGATAAAGCCTCTCGCGCGCAAGAGGGCCTCCTGAACCTTGATCTTCTCCTGATCCCCTCCGGGGGCATCGTAGTAAATTCTTGCAAGGCTGAGGTCCTTGGTCACCAAGGCGCGCGTCACCGTGACCGTCCTCAAAAGCGGGTCCGTCACCTCCAACAACAGGATGGAACTCACGGCGTGCTGGATCTCTTCCTGAATGCGCTTGATGCGATGGGTCGACATAAAACCTTTTCCGATCACTCAAAATCGACGATGTCCTTTGAGTGATCAGTCACCTGTGCCACATCCATTTCTTCGATCGACAAGACCATTTGATCCATCAGGGACGCGAGCAGCGTCCGATCGCTTCCAACCAATGCGAATCCGATCGACGCCCTCTGCCACAAGTCCTGATGCCCCACTTCCGCCACCGGAACCTTGAACCTTTGAAACGTCTTTTCCATGAGCTTGCGGAGAATCTGTCTCTTTTCCTTCAGGGAATGAGTGGCGGGAAGAAATAAATCCAATTTGACGATACCGACCAACACGTCAGAGCTTCGTCGCGATCTCCTCGACCTCGAAGGCCTCGATCACGTCGCCCGGCTTGATGTCGTTAAAATTCTCGATGCCGATGCCGCACTCAAGTCCAGAAGCCACTTCGCGGGCATCGTCCTTGAAACGCTTCAACGAAGAGATCTTTCCCTGAGAAACGACCTTCCCGTCCCTCAACAAACGCACCGTCGCGGAGCGCAGGATCTTTCCGTCCGCGACAAAGCAACCGGCGATCGTTCCCACCTTGGAGATCGCAAAGGCCTGCCGGACCTCGGCCCGCCCCAGATATTTTTCTTCGTAAGTCGGGGCCAGCATCCCCTCCATGGCCTTCTTCATGTCGTCGATGACGTCATAGATGATGCTATAACTCCGGATCTGAACCTTGTCATGCTCGGCCAACTCACGGGCCTTGTTGTCGGGACGGACGTTGAAACCCACGATGATCGCGTTGGACGCGACGGCCAGCATGACGTCGGATTCGTTCACGGCACCGACGCCGAAATGAATCACGCTCGTCCGCACCTTCTCGCTGACCAGTTTATTTAAGGCCTCTCTCAAGGCCTCGACCGACCCTTGAACGTCGCCTTTCACGATCACGCGGACTTCGGGCACCTCTCCCATTTTCGCCTTCGCGTAGAAGTCCTCGAGCCGTGTCGGCGTGATCGCCGCCTGTTTGGCTTCGCGCATCTTCTTTTCGCGGTGCTCCGAGATCAAACGCGCGTCTTCTTCGGATTCCATCACGTGCAGTTTGTCGCCCGCCAAAGGAACCATCGAAAGGCCCAAGACTTCGATCGGCTTGGCGGGCCCGGCTTCCTTGACATTCCTTCCCAAGGCGTCGATCAAAGCCCGTACTTTGCCTGATGCGACGCCGGCCACGACGATATCGCCGACGCGCAAGGTCCCATCCTGAACGACGACGGTCGCCACGGCTCCTCGCCCCTTGTCCAAACGGGCCTCGATGATCGTTCCGACGGCCCGTTTCGACGGATCGGCCTTCAACTCAAGGACTTCCGATTGAATCAAAATCATCTCCAATAACTCCTCGATACCCTTTCCCGTCTTGGCGGAGACGGGGATGATGATCGTGTCGCCTCCCAAACGCTCCGAGACCAATCCATGCTCCATCAACCCGCGTTCGACGCGGCCAACGTCGGCCTCCGGTTTGTCGATCTTGTTGACGGCGACGATCAAGGGAACTTCAGCCGCCTTGGCGTGATTGATGGCCTCCACCGTCTGCGGCATAATTCCGTCGTCCGCCGCCACCACCAAAATGACGACGTCCGTCACCTGGGCCCCGCGGGCGCGCATGGCCGTGAAGGCCTCATGGCCCGGCGTATCAATGAATGTGATGCTGCCTTTTGGAATCTGAACGT
>CAZWYB010000234.1:0-3748 GCA_964637745.1 uncultured Pseudomonadota bacterium | reverse complement strand
CTGGTCCGGGGCGAACTGTCCTTTGCAAGCCATGCAGAGTTTTCTCAGCACCCGCCCGTTGATCACCATTCGCAACTGCTCAGCCGCCAGCGCGTCATCCCCGATCAGCTTCCGCCACTGCTCCAGCGCCTCGAAACAGGTCAGTGCCCGGACGCCCACGTACACGCGCCGCGAGTGCTCGGCCGACTTGGTGAATTTGATCAGCTCCGTCGCCGTCCGAGGGTCCTTGATCCGGGCCAAGGTCAGATGCGGTTGAAAGGCCCTGGTCTCCTCCTTGTGAATCGCCAATCCTTCCAAGGCCTTCTCTAATCGGGACTGGAAGTCGATGAGACGTTCCGTATCGCCTTCCAAGCCGGCCCAGACGACGCGTGGCCTCTGGGCCGACGGGAAAAATCCGATCCCGCGCGCCCGAAGCGTCATGGGAGAGGCCTCCGAAGTGACGATTTTCAAACACTCACTGACCGATTTTAAGACAGTTTCATCGATCTCACCCAAAAAGCGGAGCGTGAGATGAAGGCCCTCGGCGCCCACCCATTTGAAGCCCTTGGTCTGCTTGGAAAGCCGCTGAATGAACTCCGCCAAACGGCCGTTCACCTCGGGCGACGGGTCGATGGCGATGAAGGAGCGGATGGAGGGCATTACGAATGAAGGAGTTTCTTCCTTAAGAGATCCAAGGCCGCGAAGGCCACGAGGTGTTTGAACCACTCGCGGTTGGTGGCAAAGAAGAGCTTGCGTTCGGTCGTGCCCTTGGGGCCGTCGAGGGCGATGTGGACCGTGCCCACCGGTTTTTCGGGCGTACCGCCATCGGGACCGGCAATGCCGGTGATCGCGAGGCTGTACGTCGTCTTCGCGGCACGCCGCATCCCTTGCGCCATCGCAATCGCCGTCTCAGAACTCACCGCTCCATGATCTTTGAGCGTCTTTTCAGGAACGCCCAGCAATTCCATCTTGGATTGGTTGCTGTAGGTCACGACGCCGCGGTCAAAGTAGTTCGAACTGCCGGGGATGTCCGTGATCAATGACGCCAGCCTCCCGCCGGTGCACGACTCGGCGACGGAAAGCGATTCGTTCCGATCCTTCAGCAATTTTCCGACAATCGCGGGAAAAGTTTCCCTTCCCTCGCCATAAACAACGTTGCCAAGCCTCCGGTAAATTTCATCCGTGACCTGCGAGACGCGCACCTCCAGATCGGACGCGTCAGGCCCGAAGGCCGAGACCTTGAGGAAAATTTCCGGAAACGAAACCCGATAGGCCAGATCGACACCCTTCAGGTCCATGTCGTCGAGTTTTTCTGCGAGCCCTGACTCGGGGAGGCCAAATGTTCTTAAAAATCGGGACGCAAATTTCTTTTTTTCCGTATCGACTTTCTCAAGCTGAGGGATCACCCACTCCTCGACCATGCGCTTCATCTCGCGAGGGACACCGGGCAAAAAGAAGTAGTGTGTGTTCTGAAAGACGAAGTAACAGCCCGGCGCCGTCCCTTCATTGTTCGGGATCACGGTCGCACCCTGAGGAAAATAGGCCTGCTTTTCGTTCTTGGGCGCCATTTCCCGTCCACGTTTTGTAAACCAGGCGCGTATTTGATCCAAAACCGCTGAATCCAAAATCCAAGAAACGCCGAAGGTCTTTGCCGCCGTTTCGACGGTGATGTCATCAATCGTCGGCCCGAGACCGCCGGTGACGATCACGGCCTGCGAACGTCCGACCGCCGCCCGGAGAGCCTGATCGATCTCACCGGCCTCGTCGCCGACACTTGTGTGCCAATGGAGCTCATAGCCGCGGCTCCACAGCAGGTCGCCCAGCCACGCGAAATTCGTATCGGTGATGGCGCCGGAGAGGATCTCGTCGCCGATGGTAATCACTTCCACTTTCACAGGACACCAAAATGCCGGGCCGCTTGAAGGACGAGATTCGCATAGACGGCGACCATCACGTCATCCCCCACCACGCCCCAGCCGCCGGGGACCTTGTCTTGGATGAGACGCGCGGGAAACGGCTTCCAGATGTCGAAGAGGCGAAAGAGCACAAAGCCGGCGAGGAGAGACTTCCAGGTCACGGGGACAAAGGCCATCGTCACAAAAATTCCGGCGATCTCATCGATGACGATCTTCGAATTGTCTTTTGTGCCCAAGAACTGATCGGCGAGACCGGAGACCCAGCAGCCGAAGATCGTGAAGGTCACGACCGTCACCGTATAAGGAACGGGCGCCAGGTTCCGAATCACCCAAAAAAGAGCGACGCCGACGGCGGAGCCCATGGTGCCCGGCATCCAGGGCGAATAGCCCGCGCCGAATCCGGTCGCGAAGAAGAGGGAGAATTTGCGCACGATGAAGAATAATCCTTTTTATTTTTGTTTCTCGTAGGTAATCCACGCCCTGAAGGGAGTCCATATGAAACTTCAGGGTAAAGTCGCGATCGTCACCGGCGGGGCCCAGGGCATCGGCAAGGCCATCTCAAAACGCCTGGCCGCTGACGGCGCCTCCGTCGCCATTTTCGACCTCAAACCGGAAGGCGGCGAGGCGACGGCGAAGGAAATTGGAAACAACGCGATTTTCTTAAAGACCGATTGCACGAAACGATCCGAGGTCGACGCCAATGTCGCCAAGGTGATCGAAAAATTCGGCAAGGTCGACATTCTCGTCAACAACATCGGCTGGGCCCTGCCCACCTACTTCGCGGAAGAAGACGAGGCCTATTGGGACAAGGTCATCGCGGTGAATTCGAAGACTCAGCTCCTCGTCACCCACGCCGTCTTGAAGGACATGACCAAGCGCAAGGGCGGCAAGATCGTCAACCTGGCATCCGACGCCGGCCGCGTCGGCCAGATGCAGGGCGTGGTCTATTCCCTCTGCAAGGCGGGCGTGATCGGATTCACGAAAGGCCTCGCCCGAGAGGTCGCGCGTCATCAGATCAACGTCAACTGCGTCTGTCCGGGACCGACCGACACCCAGCTTTTTGAGGAAGCCATCAATCCCAAGATCAAGGACACGTTTATTCAGATCATCCCCTTCAAGCGGATCGCAAAACCAGAAGAAATCGCCGCGGGCGTGGCTTTTTTCGCGTCTCCGGATTCGGATTATGTGACAGGACAGGTACTCTCCGTCTCTGGTGGCTTGACGATGGCAGGATAAAGCAGACTAACCGGCCAGGGGCGGGGGTGGAGTTGAATCGAAAAGCGCGTCCCTCATGACTTCCCCCGATTTCCTCGGCTCCCGGCGCCGCGCGAAATACATCTCCAATCCGGTGATGGAAGGTGGCTGAAACTGGTCCCGGATCGTCCTCGCCTGTTGGATGCGACGCGAAAGAAGGAACTGAACCCCATTCAATGGCCCCAGCAATTCACCTTCCGCCTTCACATAAGCCATCGCATCGGGAAAGAAGGCGATATTGTGCCGCCATTCCATGATGGTCGTCAGCGCGCGCCCGATACTGTCATGGAATTGTGTCAGATGGGCGGTCAAGGGACCGGCGAGTCCCGTCTCTCTTTGCCAATCATAAAGGGCCGTCGAAAAATGATCGCCGAATTTCGCGCCCTTCTCGTCGGCCAGGCTTTGAGCCGTCCTGTCGTCCAAACCGAGACTTTTCAAAAGGGCGCGCTCATGGCCCTGCACGGTTCGGAGGTAACAATTGGCCGCTAAGAGAGGGATGCTCGACGCGTCAAAATGCCCCTCCCTGACGGCGTCCCGAAACTTTTGATTCAGGTGCGCTTGAAACAAAGGATCGCTTACGATCGTCCCCAAAGGAAGGG
>CAZWYB010000233.1:0-3838 GCA_964637745.1 uncultured Pseudomonadota bacterium | reverse complement strand
ACGCCTGGAAATTGAGAAGCATCTTTGGAAAAGTTCAAGGATTGCGGTTGGTGGATGGAGGTGTTAGTGGAGGGCCTGGACATCAAACGCTCGGTCTTCGAGCGCGTGGATAAGGTGATGAAGCCGGGAACGATCGTCAGTTCTAATACCTCCGGTCTGCCGTTAAAGGATATGTCCGAGGGACGTTCGGTCGAGTTCAAGAAAAATTTCGTCATCACGCATTTCTTTAATCCCGTCCGCTATATGAAGCTGGTGGAGCTGGTTTCCGGATCGGACACGAATCCCGACGTTGTTTCCACGATCGCCGGTTTTCTTTCCAAGCGCCTCGGTAAGGGTGTGGTCTACGCCAAGGACACGCCGAACTTCGTCGCCAATCGCATCGGCGTCTATGGCTGGTTTGCGGCGATGAAGGAGATCCTCAAGGATGGTTATAAGGTCGAGGAGGTGGACAAGATCCTCGGCCCGGCCACCGGCCGTCCGAAGAGCGCGATGTTCCGAACGACGGACATGGTTGGTCTGGACACCTTGGTGCACGTGGCACGTAACACTTACGACGCCTGCCCGAACGACGAGGAGCGCGAGGCCTTCAAGATTCCGCCCGTGGTCGAAAAAATGGTCGAAAAGAAGCTCTTGGGCGACAAGACCGGCGCCGGATTTTTTAAGAAGGTGAAGAACGCTTCGGGCAAGTCCGACATCCTCGTCTTGGATTTGAATACCCTCGACTATCGTCCCCAAGAAAAGGTCCGGTTTGATTCGCTGGCGGCTGTGAAGGAAGTCGAGAACGTGGGCGACCGGATCAAGATGATGGTGGCGGCCCAAGATCGGGCCGGGGCCCTGGCCTGGAAGGCGGTCCGGTCGGTTCTGGTTTACGCCGCCAATCGCATTCCCGAGATTACGGATGACGTTGTTAACCTCGACAACGCGATGAAGTGGGGCTTCAACTGGGATCTCGGTCCGTTTGAGACCTGGGACGCCCTGGGCGTCAAGGAAACCGCCGCGCGCGTTAAGGCGGAGGGGCTGAAGGTTCCGGCCTTGGTTCAGCAGGTTTTGGAGAAGGGCGAGGGCCGCTTCTACAAGCGAGAGGCCGGCAAGACCTACTACTTCGACCAAAAAACGGCGTCCTACAAGGCGATCCCCGAAGTGCCGGGCGTCTTGCTCTTGAAGGACATCAAGGACCGCACGAAGGTCATTAAGAAGAATGAAGGGGCCTCTCTGTGGGATGCCGGAGACGGCGTGGCGGTCTTGGAGTTCCACACGAAGATGAACGCCATCGACGCCGATGTCGGCCAGATGATGAACGACTCGGTCGCCGAGGTGGAGAAGAATTTCAGCGGGCTTTTGATCTACAATGAAGGCCAGAATTTTTCCGTCGGCGCCAACATCATGCTCCTTTTCTTGGAGGCCCAGCAGAAGAATTGGAAGGGGATCGAAGACATGGTGCGGGGCTTTCAGGCGGCGTGTCTCAGGCTCCGCCAGTCGAAGAAGCCCGTGGTCGCAGCCCCTCATCAGATGACGTTAGGCGGCGGTTGCGAGGTGAGCCTGGGTGCGGACGCCATCCATGCCCACGCCGAACTTTATATGGGCTTGGTGGAGGTGGGCGTCGGTTTGATCCCCGGCGGTGGCGGTTGCAAGGAGATGCTCGTTCGTTGGCAGGATCGGATGGCGGAAAAGTTCGCCAAGATCCCTCCGAGCAATCGCTGGGCCCCCCGGATCGACGGCGGGCCGTTCCCGAAGACGCAACAGGCCTTCGAGGCGATCGCCTTCGCGAAGGTCTCGACCTCCGCCAAGGAGGCGATCGAAAACGGCCACATGAAGAAAACGGACAAGATCAGTCTCTCGCGCGATCACCAACTGAGCGAGGCGAAGCAGACCGTTTTGGAATTGGCCAAAACCTACCAACAGCCGAAGATGCGCGAAGACATCTGGGTTGCCGGTCGCGGCGGTTACTTCGCCTTGAAGAGCGCGGTGGACGGCTTTTTGGCCCAGAAGAAAGTCAGCGAGCACGACGCCGTCATCGCCATGAAGCTTGCGAACATCCTCACGGGCGGCAACATTCCGAACATCACCTTCGTCAATGAGCAACGCATCTTGGATTTGGAATGCGAGGCCTTCCTCGAGCTCTGCGGCATGGAAAAGACCCAGGAACGCATCCAGGCGATGCTGATGACAGGCAAGCCTCTTCGCAACTAATCGGGAAACAATTCCGCAGGACCGCCGAAAAGGGGTGCGTGACGCCCTCCATTTTTCAAGCGGCCGTGTCCTATGCCCGGATGCAGGCCCCTTTTAATATCCCTCTGCAGTCCTTGCATCGGACATCGGATTATGCGGGCGCGGTTGCGACCGATGTCCATGCCGCCGTTCTCTGGGCGCAGCGCGATCGCGCCGAGGCTTACTTCGAGCTGGAGACTCAGAATCCCGCCCGTACGGCGCAAGAGGTTTATGAAAGATTTTTGCGGTTATCAGTCGGTGTGCATCTGGGAGCCCTCGCTGTCGCACACGAGACGGGTTACGTCGGGATCCAGCAGTTTACTTGGGATGCGATACGCAGCCGGGAACTCGCCGAGATCTCCATGGACTATGTTTATGTGAATCCGGAAGGCCGTGGCCGCGGCCTGCGCGACCGTATGCAAACCTGTCTTTTGGGGGCCGCTCTGTTGACGACGTTAAGGAACGAACGCGACCTCCAAGTCGTCTTCCGCGAGGTCAAAAATCCCAACAACGTAGAACGTTATCTTCAAGCCGGACTGGAACCATTTATGGAACCCGTCCAAACGACGGATGACGACGAGACGTTTCCCTTTTCGTATCTCCTGCCCGATCTCCCGTCGCGCGGCCCTCTACCGCCCGCAAGTTACAAGACGTTGTATTCGCGATACGCCTTCCGCGCGCATCTCGACGGACTTGGTCTTGTCCAACCCTAATCCCTAAAATTATTGAACTGAAGTTCGACGGAGAAATTGACGCCTCGCAGGTGCTTGATCACGGCCTGGAGATCGTCTTTGTTCTTTCCGGAGACGCGGAGTTTTTCGCCCTCGATCGCCGTCTGCACCTTAAGGTTCAATCCCTTGACGATCTTGACGAGCTCACGCGCCTTTTCGGTTTCGATGCCGTTGATGAGCTTAATATGGCATTTGACCGTCTGTCCCAGAGCCGCTTCGATCTTTCCCATATCCAAGGATTTGAGTGAGACGCCCCGTTTGATCGCCTTGCTCTGGAGCACGTCGATCAAGGCCTTCATCTTGTATTCGTCGACGGCGACCAGATGGATGCCGTCCTTGTCGAGATTGATTTCGGCCTTGGCGCCCTTAAAGTCGTAACGCGTGAGGATCTCCTTCCGAGCCTGATTCACGGCGTTGTCGACTTCCTGCATGTTGAGTTCGGACACTATGTCGAAGGACGGCATATCAAAGACTCCCCCGTCATCTCAGTTGGTTTCGGAATTCCCAAAATTTCCAAAATCGTCGGCGTGACATCTTGAAGGCCGCATCCCGATTTCAGTTTCGCCTTCTTGAATCGGTCACTCACGAGCAGGAAAGGGACGGGATTCAGCGTATGCGCCGTGTGCGGACCGCCGTGTTCGTCGATCATCTGTTCGCAGTTGCCGTGGTCGGCGGTGATGAGGACCGTTCCGTTACGAGATAAAACTTCCTTGCAGATACGATCCACGCAGTCGTCGATGACTTCGACGGCCTTGACCGTTGGCACGAGCATGCCGCTGTGGGCGACCATGTCCGGATTGGCGAAGTTGATCATGACGACCGGCATACCCTCGCGGATTTTTGCCAAAGCCGTCTCGGTAACCTTCTCCGCACTCATCTCCGGTTTTTTGTCGTAGGTT
>CAZWYB010000232.1:0-3904 GCA_964637745.1 uncultured Pseudomonadota bacterium | reverse complement strand
CCCCGACCGGAAAAGTTACGACGACGCCTGGGCCAGCGGCACCGTATTGGTCCTTGCCGCGCCCGTGCTCACCGCGCTTGGCCTCGAAGCGTTTGTGGTATTTGAAGTCGAGAAGGGTGTAGAGGCCCGGATCGGCACGGAAGATCACACTGCCGCCGGAGCCCCCGTCGCCGCCGTTGGGTCCGCCGCGAGGGACGTATTTTTCCCGCCGGAAGGAGATGCAGCCGTGGCCTCCGTCGCCGGCCTTGACGAAAATGCGCGCCTCGTCGATGAATTTCACCCGTTTAATCTTTCAGATGTTTTGCGTAGGGTAAAGGGATAACATCTTCCAGATGTTCATCTCTCGCGAAGAGCTGAGTTTTGATTTCCAAGGCGCGCGATTCGATCTCCAATCGGAATCCGACCGCGGCCTCTTGGGTTGGATCTTCGACCAATTCCTCTATGGGGAAGTGACCGGCATTCAGTGCGGATGGTGGCTCTACAAGGCGCCCCACCTCGACGCCGCCGTCTTTTTGGCACGGCAGGCGGGCGAGGAGCTCTCGCATGTCCGACGCATTTTAAAAATCCTCGAGCTTTTGGGACAAAAGCCGCAAAAGGCCCATCGGGCCGTGCGTTTTTTGGCGACGGGCATGATGGGGCATTCGTGGGGCGAGCATGTCGCGATCGAAATGGCCTTGGGTGAGGGGCTCGTCTTGGGAGTCTTTTATGCGATGGCCGACACGATCGCCGATCCGGAGATTCACCGGATCCTTGAGACTGCCATTGTGGAGGAGGAGAGGCATGTCGAGTTCGGGGAAAAGGAGACGCTGACGTGGTTGCAAAAATATCCCGGGTCACGACGATTGCTGCTCGGTTTGGCCTTTGTTCAAGTCTTGGCGCTGAGATTTTTAAAGAGGTTCGTACTCAAGAAAATCGTTCACAACGTAGGGGTCGATCATTCGGTGATGTCTCAATTCGAGGCGTTTTATGACCAGACGGTCCGCCTGTTTGAAACCAGGATCGAGCGTCTTGGTCTTTCAACCGTGCCCCTGAGCCGGATGGGGTTTGCGACAAAACTTTCGCTCGTTATTTTCCTGCCTCTGCGGATGATAGGGGGACGATGGGCGTTCAGGGTGCCGTCGTTGACGAAAACGTATCTGGAAGATCCAGGGGTGACAAAGGAGCCACGGAATCAATCGTAGCTATTGCTTATAGACGCTGACCTTGCGGCGTTCCTTGCCTAAAGGCTCGTACTTCACGATGCCGTCGATTTTCGCGTAGATGGTCCAATCGCGGCCGACACCGACGTTTTCTCCGGGATGGATTTGGGTGCCGCGCTGGCGGACCAAGATGGTGCCCGCGTTCACGACCTGGCCCGCGTAACGCTTGATGCCGCGTCGCTGGCCGTTGGAATCTCTGCCGTTGCTGGTGCTGCCGCCGCCTTTTTTAGTTGCCATGGTTTACGACTCCGTCTCCAACCATTTCCTCCGCCACCCAGCGAAGCTGGGTACCCGGCGTCGGTCACGATGATTATCCCTTTATATCAGTAATCTTGACAATTGTCAGTGGTTGTCGATGCCCGACCTTCCGCTCCGAGGATTTGCGGCGGCGGTAGGTGTAGGCGATGAGCTTCGGGCCCCGGGTCTGATCCAAGATCTCGCCCGTTACTTGCGCTCCATCCAGGCAAGGGCGGCCAAGCTTCACGGTCTCTCCGTCTTCAATCATGAGGACCGGGAAATTGACCTTTTCACCGGGCTTGGATTCCAGCTTTTCGATCTCGATCTGGTCTCCGATTGTAACGCGGTACTGTTTTCCGCCCGTTTCAATGATGGCATGCATCGGCTGCTCCTTCAAAAAAAGTCTTGGGTTTCTAGCTGTTAGGGGTTCTCTTTGTCAAGGGTTCCTTCGGTGATCTCGAACTGTTCCTGATGGAAGTCTTCCCGGGCTTTTAAGACCGTTTTCTTACCTGTTTTCTTCTCCCAGGCCTCTAGGCCGGGGTGTTCATCTTCCCGTAATGTTTCGATAATTCCGGAACTGGCCTGAATCAAGATGCTGTCCGCCGCCACATCGGAAAAGTTGCGCTTCAGCTCCCGGAAGATCTCATGGCACATGGTCGACCGGCCCTTGAGATAGCCGCGGCCCTCGCAATAGAAACACGTCTCACAGAGGAGCCGGGAGAGGCTCTCCCGAGTCCTCTTTCGGGTCATCTCGACCAGTCCCAGGTCCGTGATCTTCGTGATGGTCGTTTTGGCCCTGTCCGAACGGAGGGCCTCCTTCAGGCTCTGATAGACCTTTTCGCGGTTGGCGTGGCGGTCCATGTCGATGAAATCCAAAATGATGATACCGCCCAAGTCTCTTAAACGAAGCTGGTAGGCGATCTCTTTCACCGCCTCCAGGTTCGTCTTGAGGATCGTGTCTTCGAGGTTTCGTTTTCCGACGAATTTGCCGGTGTTGACGTCGATCGCGATCAGGGCCTCCGTCTCTTCGATGATGATGTAGCCGCCGGATTTGAGCCAAACTTTTTTGCCCAAGGCGCGGGAGATTTCGACCTCGATGCCGTAGGCGTCGAAGATCGGTTCGTGCTTTTCGTAGAGCTGGACGAAGTTTCCGGCGCGCGGAAGGAAGGTCTCGATGAAGTTCTTGATGCGCTCCATCTCTTCTTTGTTGTCGATGACGATCCGGTCGATGTCCGGCGTGAAGAGGTCACGCACGGCGCGGAGGACGACGGAGAGATCGCGATGCAAGGGGGCGGGGGACTTGACCGTGTTTTTCTTGGCCTCGATCTCCTCCCAGAGTTTGGTCAGGTACTCCATGTCTTGCTTGATGTCCCGGAGGGTCGCTCCTTCCGCCATCGTGCGGGCGATGAAACCGCCGGCGTTTTCAGGGCGCAATTTCTCGATGAGGTTTTTAAGTCGCGTCCGCTCGCCCTCGTCGGGGATGCGGCGCGAAACACCGACGTGGTTGACCGTCGGCATGTAGACCAAAAAACGTCCGGGCAGGCTGATGTGGGAGGTGAGCCGAGCGCCCTTGGTTCCGATCGGTTCGCGGGCGATCTGCACAACGACGTCCTGGCCCTCGCGCACCAAGTCTTGGATCTGAGGTATCTGTCGGCCGGAGCGTCGTTCGAAACGCGGACGGTCGGGGGGAGGGGATTCTTCCTCGCCCGCCATCATCTCTTCCAGGGCGAGCTCCGGGGCGATGTCGGCGACGTAGAGAAAGGCGGTCCGCTCCAGGCCGATCTCGGCGAAGGCGGCCTGCATTCCCGGGAGGACGCGGACGATGCGTCCTTTATAGACGTTCCCGACGAGGCCAGCGTCGTGCATGCGCTCGACGATCAGTTCGGAGATCTGCCCCCCTTCCAGGCGGGCGATCCGGGTCTCCGTGGGGCTAACATTGATAATCAGCTCGTTAGACATAGAGGCGGGAAGAGAATAATGGAACTCACCGAAGCTTCAATCAAAATCTCAACAGTGCAAATCTTTTGACAAAAAGGGGGGCTCTGACTATAAAGCCCCGACTTTTTCCCATACATAAAGGAGCTTTACATGACCCGCTTTGCGAAGATCGCCTTCGGTGCCTTTTTTAGCCTTCTTCTGGCACCTCTAACCGCCATGGCCAGCGAGGCCCAATTAGTCCTTCCGGACCTCTCTTCTCAGACCTTTTTGGGGATGGACGGACACGCCCTCTTGATGAAAGGCCTCATCGTCTGCGCCCTGGGGCTCGCCTTCGGACTCATCATCTACGGACAGGTCAAGAAGCTGCCGGTTCATAACTCCATGAAAGAGATCTCGGAGCTGATCTATGAGACCTGCAAGACCTATCTGATCACCCAGGGAAAATTTATCCTGATCCTTGAGGTCTTCATCGGCATCATCATCTGGGTTTATTTCTCGGCGCTGAGACACCTGACCACCGACAAGGTGCT
>CAZWYB010000231.1:0-3936 GCA_964637745.1 uncultured Pseudomonadota bacterium | reverse complement strand
GAGTGTCACCCATGTATCCGGTCTTTTCTGTTACCTATGAATCCGGTTCGGACCCTTTGATTATCAATATGATAACTTGATTCTCATTTTGATATTCACAAAACCTTATTTATTAAAAAGACTAATAAATACAGGCTGTCAAATTACTAAAAAATGGCATGCTTATTGCACAAATTCTCCCTTGCCACTCGCTAAGGCGTTGGAGGATCCATGGGTAACAAGCTTGCGCGTTCATTTCTTTTAATTCTCATGATGAGTGCGGCCGCATGCAGTAGCGGCGGATCCGTTGCGACTCTCGACGGGAGCAATAGTGGCGGGGCGGGAGGAGGGAGTGGCACGGGAGGAGGGGCAACGGGAGGGTCCGGAACAGGAACCGGCATTGCGGCCTCTTCGCTGACGCTGTCACCTACCGGTCCTGTCGCGGTCAAGAAGGGTCAGACGCTTCAGTTCACGGCCACGCCGAACGGCGCCACGTTTACCGTCGTGGGCGGCGCCGCCAACGGAACGATCGACGCAACCGGGCTTTACACCCCGCCCTCCCAATTGCCTCCCAATGCGACCGTGACCGTTCAAGCGGCGCTGAATTCCCAGACGGCCACGGCGACGGTCAACCTGACCGTGGGGGACAGCGTGAAATTCGGTCAGCCTCCTATCTTGCCACTGAATCAGAATCCTATTCCGATGATTGCGATCGCACTGCCAACTCTCTATTCCGGGGCCAATAATCTGCTTGGCGTGGATGACGGTGCCTCCGGACGCCAGACCTATCTCTCATGGATCAACGGAACGACTCAGAGTTTAGATGACAGTGGCGTTTATCTTAGTGTGGAGGACGTAACAGGGAAATTGGCCGGCGAAAAAAGAGTAGGGCAGACTGCGGGTGCGCAAGTCGTCAATTTTGTTGGTGTGGATCTCAATCATCATTTGACGATGTTGATCACGGATGATGCCGACGGCTCCGGACCCAACGGTGGGCAATTGGAATATTTGGAAAGCGACGACGGCGGCAAGACATTCAATACACCTGTGCCCATCAAAACAGATCTGACTCATTTGCAAATCCAAGGTTCTATGGCCTTCGCGCCCGGGGGCGTCATCCATATGGTCTACACCAATGCGGCAATCAATCTGAGTATGGCGAAGGTCTATTATGCCCGAAGCGACGACGGCGGGGCTCATTGGACGACGACGCAGGCTCTCTCGGTACCCGATATGCAATTGTTCCCGTCGATCGCGGTCGATGCGACCGGGAACTCCCTCTGCCTCTGTTGGTCCCAGGCGCAAAACGTTCCGAACGCGAAGGCGGATATCTTCTGCGGCGCCAGCAAGGACGGCGGCAAGACCTTCGTCTCCGCCCCCGTGAACGTAACGAATACGGCCGGAGTGAGCGAGGACTACAGTCATATCGCGATGGGGTCCGGAGGCGAGATCTACGTGAGTTTTTCAGGGACCGAATCCAACGCGGACGTCTATCTCATCAAGAGCACGGATGGAGGGGCGCATTTCTCCTCCCCGGTGACCGTCAATAAGACGACGGTGAATCTCCAAATCCTTCCCTTTTTATCGGTGGGCCCCGACGGCGCCGTCGACATGATCTGGAGCTCGGGTAGCTCCGGTTTCGGTTCTCTCATGTATGCGCGCAGCACGGACGGCGGAAAGACCTTTTCCAACGACGTGACGATCGCGGGGGGTACGACTAATCTCTCGACCGCCGGTATGGGTCTTGCCCACGACGACGCCGGCCGATTGCTGGCGCTGTACATGGAGGACGTCGCCAACGACCCCAATCACAGCGTGAACGTCTATCTCACGGAAGCCCAATAGAAAGGCCGAACCGCGCGGCCAGTCCGACGGCCAGAGGAATCGTCAGATTGTCCGCCTCGGGAATCGGCAACGATTCCAGGATCGCCCCGACGGCGGCAAGCAAGAGGGTCTTGGGCCAGGCGGTAAAATAAAGTCCCAAGAAAAAGGCGCTAAGGAAGAAGGCGATCGAACCCGCCCAACTCTTTCCCTCTGAATAAGGCAGTTTCACCGTTCCCCACTGCATTCCGACAAGCGTCGAGACCGTATCGGCCACGAAGACCTGGGCGAGGCCCAACGCCGCCGCAGCCGATCCGAAGAGATAGGGCGTGACGATTCCGGAGATCACCAAGAAAAGGGCCCCGCGCGAAAGACGCCCTTGTTCGGAAGGGCGTTTGCAGCGTTCGGTGAGAGCGGACAAAATGGGGATACGGACCCCGCGCCGGGCGCAGATTTCGACGAGCAAGTAGGCGATGAGAAAGAGGGTCAGAAGAGAGACGAAAACATCGCGGCGCCACAGGAGGATCGGAAGGAAAAAAATCCCGGAGAAGTGAATGGATTTTCGCCAAAGCTCGCGTGCAGCGATCATCTTTATTTGAAATTATAAACGAGCGTGAGACCCGGCGATCCATCGCCCGCCGTGGGGGCGATGAAGAATTGGGAAAATTCCTTTTTGTGCCAGTGCGCGGTGCCCCATCCCATGAGAGACCCCAAGACGGCGCCGGCCAAGACGTCTGAGGCGAAGTGCTTGTTCGCGTCCAGTCGGCTCACGCTGACTAAGGAGGCCACGAGATAAGATGGGATTCCGACCCAAGGCCCGTAGTAGATTTCGGCGACGGTCGCCATTGCGAAGACGCCCGAGGCATGGGCGGAGGGGAAGGAAAAGTTTGAACCGTCCGGGCGCCGTCGACGCGTGGTGTATTTCAGTCCCATCGTGAGGGCCTCGGTGAGGGTCAAGGCCTCCAGCATCGTGCCGGCGGTCAGCGCCGCCTTGTCGGCATGATAATACTTGGCCACGCCCAAGGCGATGAGATCGACGCTCCCTAAGACGAAGGGATGAAAGGCGTAATTCACCGTCTTGTCGAACGTGTTTCCGAGAGGACGATGCTGTTCAAAGTAGTCGCGGATGTCGTTATCCTTGGTATGAACGCCCAACGTCGCGCCGATGCCGCCTGCCAAGAAGAGCAGATGATAGCCGTTCCAGAAGGTGTCCTTGAAGTCCCCGCCGATGTGTCTCGGTAGATCGTGAAAAAACCAGTCCTGAGCACGAGGTTGATTTTTGTGCCACTCCGCTTGGTAGCGCTTCTGCCAACCCTCATCCTTTTGTTGCGACGGCGGTGTCGTCTTGGCGGGACGTTCCTCCACGTTTGTGTCTTGTTTTTCCGGTGGAGGCTCCTTCCGCGTTCTGTGCCGCGCCCACGCGGGGGCGCCGCCGAACGTCGTCGCCGCGATCAGGAGGAGAGAAAGGACTTTTTGTCCGAAAGGGTGCTTCAAGAGGACACGACCTTTTTAAGGCGTTGCAGGGTTTTGTCTTTTCCCAGGGCCGCCATGAGTTCAAAGATTCCCGGGGACACCGTCGATCCGGTGAGGCTCACGCGCAGGGGCTGTGCGAGGTCGCCGAGCTTCAAGGATTTGGAGAGGATGAACGCCTCCACTTCCTGTTTAATGGCCGGCTCGACGAAACTCGGCAAGGCCTCCAGCTTTGGCAGGAGCTCGACCAGAAGGGCGGTTTTTTCGGGCGTCAGGAATTTTTCCCGGAGTTTCTCTTCGACGGTCACGTCGTCCGTCAAAAAAGGACGGATGGCTTGCCCGAGTTCGACGATCGTCCGGGAGCGCTCCTTGCTGAGACGAATGGCGGCTTCCGTGGCGGCATCGGCGACCACGGTCATCCCATCCTTTTCCAGAAAGGGAATGGTGATGGCGGCGAGCGTCTTTTCGTCCGTCTGTTTCAAGTAATGGGCGTTCAGCCAGAGGAGTTTTTCCTGGTTGAAGACGCCTCCGGAGATGCCGACGTTTTCGAGGGAAAACTTTTCGATGAGCTCCTCGCGGCTGAAGATCTCCTGGTCGCCGTGGGACCAGCCGATGCGCGCCAGAAAGTTGATCAACGCCTCCGGCAAGAAACCCATCTCTCGGTAG
>CAZWYB010000230.1:0-3986 GCA_964637745.1 uncultured Pseudomonadota bacterium | reverse complement strand
CCTATTTGACGATGATCACGCACGGCCAGCTCTTGACCGAGGAGAAATTCAAGGAGCTGACCGATCATGGCTTGAATCACATCACCATTTCACGAAATTATATCGACGAGACTCATGACCGTGAGCGGCAACTGCCGGGCCTGACCGAGCACTTTAAAAAACTCGTCCCGTCGCTCGCGAAACAAGGTTTCGACAATGTCGGGTTCAACACGGTGATCATGCACCACAATCTGGATCACATCATTCCCCTCGCTAAAGAGGCGCATGCGTGGGGCGTGAAGATATCGTTTTCTTCTTACAGCACCTACAAGAACGACAAGGGTGACTACCGGGTTCGCGAGAACGAACTGACGAAACTCCGGGAAGTGATCGACGAGCTCTTGGAATTGAAGAAGACTCAGGGAAACATCATGACCTCCGCCTGGTATTTGAAGCGCATCCCCGAGTTCTTCCGAGAGGGCCATATGGATGATTGCCGGGCAGGGCTCAACTTCATCCAGATGACCCCAGATGGCTATATCAAGCGCTGCTCAGAGATGCCGGTGATGATGCACTGGAGCGAGTATGAACCTGCGAAGGTCGAAAAAAACACCTGCGATATCTGCTGGCTCTCCTGCCGGGGGGAGACGGAAACCCCCATTACGCCGGAACGTCTTTGGGAGTTCATCAAGAATTAAACGTGTGCCGCCTGAGGGACTCGAACCCCCACGGAGTTGCCCCCACGAGATTTTGAGTCTCGCGTGTCTACCAATTCCACCAAGGCGGCAAGGGCTAGGGAGGCCGTATTTTCAGCACTTTTTTTTGTATTGCAATGATAATCTAAATTCGCTAATCAAATCCTACATTTTCGGAGAAGTACCGAAAGTGGGCTCGTCGCCCACTTTTTGTTTTTCTGGGCAAGCGGTTGTATGAACATCGAAAAGATCCGTGCGCTGACTTTGCCGGTGTTAGAGGCTTTGGGCTACGAGTTGATCGACGTTCGTTATGTGGTCGAGCAGGGTCGGCCCGTCCTCCGGATCTTCATCGACTGCGAAGGCGGCGTGAAGGTGGGCGATTGCGAGCGGGCCTCGCGGGAGCTGGAAACCCTTCTGGAGGTTGAGGGGGGCATCGGAGAGAGGTATTATCTGGAAGTTTCCTCTCCCGGTTTGGATCGGCCGCTCGTCAAAGAGGCCGATTTTGTCCGCTTCGCGGGGAAGGTGGCGTCGGTCAAGACGCGGACGCCGGTCGAGGAATACGGCGGGCGGCGAAATTATAAAGGCCTTTTGAAGGGCGTGGAAGAGGGGCGGGCCGTGATGGTGATCGACGGCCAGGAATTTCGGGTGCCCCTCAATTTGATTGAACGGGCGCATTTAGTCTTCTAGGAGGTTAGGGTCCCATGTTGCAGAATCTTTCAAAAATCATCGAACAAGTCGGTAAGGAAAAATCGATTCCCAAGGAAGTCATTGTCGAGGCCATTGAAGCGGCGATGTTGACCGCGGCCCGCAAGAAATATGGCCACGAACGCGAGATCGAGGCCCGCTTCAATGAAGAATTGGGAGAAGTGGAGCTCTTTCAATTTCGGACCGTCGTCGAGGACGTCTCCAATCCCTACACGGAAGTCATCGTCAGTGAGGCTCATAAACTGGATCCCGACGCCCAGATCGGCGACAGCATCGGCGAAAAATTGGACAACACGTTTCTGGGACGCATCGCCGCCCAGACCGCCAAGCAGGTCATCATCCAAAAAGTAAGGGATGCGGAACGCGACATCGTTTACAACGAATACAAAAGTCGGGTCGGAGAATTGATTACGGGCATCATCCGTCGCGTTGAAAAGGGTAACGTGATCGTCGACCTCGGTCGCACGGAGGCCGTCCTCCCGCCTCGCGAGCAGGTGCGTTCGGAAGACTACAAGCCGGGGGAACGGGTTCAGGCGTTTTTCTTGGCTCTTCAGAAGTCGGCGCGCGGACCCTCTTTGATTTTGAGTCGCCGGGATCCCGGACTGCTGACGAAGCTTTTTGAGATGGAGGTGCCCGAGATTTCCGAAAGCATCGTGGAGATCAAGGCGGCGGCGCGCGAGCCCGGAGCCCGTTCCAAGATCGCCGTCTATTCGAAGGACAGCGATGTGGATCCCGTCGGCGCCTGCGTCGGTATGAAGGGATCGCGCGTTCAGAATGTCGTCCAGGAGCTGCGCGGTGAGAAGATCGACATCGTGTCCTGGGACCCCGATTCCGCCAAATTCGTTTGCAACGCCATCGCCCCGGCCGAGGTCGCTCGCGTCATCATCAACGAGAAGGACCGGAGCATGGAGATCATTGTTCCGGACGACCAATTGTCGCTGGCGATCGGTAAGAAGGGGCAGAATGTTCGGCTTGCGGCGGAGCTGACCGGCTGGAACATCGACATCTACAGCGAGTCGAAGCTGGACGAAATGGCGAAGAAGGCCAAGAAGATTCTGGCGGAGGCCTTAGGGATAGACGAGGCTTCGGCGATGATCTTCTACAGTCACGCCTTTCGGAGCCCTGAAGAGATCGCCGCCGCCTCCATCGAAGAGCTGATGCAAATGCCGGGGATGACGGAAACTCGTGTGCACGAATTGCAATCGTCTTCCAAGGCCTACATTGAAAAAAGGCGTTCCGAAGGAGCAGCCGAGAACGCGGCGGCGCCGGTTCCTCAGGCCAGCGGACGCGAGGAAGTGCCCTTGGAAGAAGTAAAGGGCGTCGGGCCGAAGACTTTGGAGCTTTTGGCGGCGGCCGGTATCACGGCGCCGTCCCAGGTCGCACAGTGCACGCCGGAAGAGCTTTCGGAAAGGACGGGAATTCCCGTCGCTAAGGCGCAGCAACTTGTGGAAACATGCCGAGCCAGTTTGGGCGCGGTGAAGTAAAAGGGTTATCACTCTTATGGAAGTCAAGACAGGGGTTGAAGAAAAACGGGTCAAGTCGACGATCATTCGTCGGCGCGCCAAGGCGGAGGCCGAGCCGTCTCCCGCCTCTCCGACGGCGCCGGCGGCCGAAGAGGGCGCGCCCATCGCCGAAACGGTCTCGGAAAAGAAAACCGTCGCCACCGTAACGGCCGCCGCGACTCCCGCCTCGGCCGAAACCGCTTCCCGTAGCGGAGTGGCCGTCGTGACGCAGGCGGCCCCTGCCAAGCCCACGGAAGTTAAAAAGGGGTTGGTCGCCACCCCTATCGCGCCTCCGACGGAGGAGGCCGAAAGCGCTGAAAAGGATAAGCCGAAAAAGATCGTCCGCAAAAAGAGCCGTGACGAGCTCGAGATGGAAATGATCTCGCGTGCCGGCGGACTTAAAAAAGCCGCCGAACTCATGGAGGTCGCGCCGGAGCGGTTGGAGCGCGTGTTCCGGCCGGAGAAGAGCTCGAAGAAAAAGAAGGTGCTCGCACGTCGCGAGTTCAAGAAGACGGAGATCACGACGCCCAAGGCGATCAAGAGGATCATCCGTATCGAGGGTGCCATTACCGTTTCGGATTTGGCCCGTCGCATGAGTGTCAAAGCCGGCGATGTTATGAAAAAACTCGTCGACCTGGGTGTGGTCGTAACGATCAACCAGCCGGTCGACGTCGACACGACGACGCTTGTTGCCCACGATTTCGGTTACGAAGTCGAAAACGTCGCCTTCGCCGAAGAGGCGATCATCGACAGGAAGGAAGGCAAATCGGAAGAGGCTGGACCTTCCGAACCGCGGCCTCCCATCGTGACGGTCATGGGGCATGTCGACCACGGAAAGACCTCGCTCCTCGACGCCATCCGCAAGACGCAAGTAGCGGCGGGAGAGGCGGGGGGCATCACGCAGCATATCGGCGCCTACGACGTTCAGATTCCAAAAGGCAGCATCACATTCATTGATACGCCAGGCCATGAGGCCTTCACGGCCATGCGCGCCCGTGGGGCCCAGGTGACGGACGTCGTCATTCTGGTGGTGGCGGCGGACGACGGAATCATGCCGCAGACGGTGGAGGCCATCAATCACGCCAAGGCGGCTGAAGTTCCCTTG
>CAZWYB010000229.1:0-4002 GCA_964637745.1 uncultured Pseudomonadota bacterium | reverse complement strand
TCCGGGGGGTCCTGCAGTGTGATCACGAGAGGAGCAGCGGCTTCTCCAGACGGATGGGCCAATTGAAGCTGTTGGGGAAGCGTGCTCTGTCCGCTGAGCGGAATCGCAATCAGTAAAAACACGCCGAGCGAGCAGAAGATCTGCAGACGGCCCATACTATTTACCTACCACAAGAACCTTGAACGAGTCGGCAACAAACCCACGCGCACGTTGTCCGGCTTGGAGGCGATGGCGGCGGGCTCTTCGTCGGCATGGCTGCGAGGAAGCGATGTGAACAAGGAAAGCGTGAGCGCCGTGGCTCCGGCGGCCAAAATTACGGTGACAAAGCGTCTCATGGTGATTTCCCCCTTATAGGTTCGTTATCCGGCGTATTATGAGAAGGAATCGACAATTAGGCAATAAAATTTCTCATCACTGTTCTCTTGATTTCACCGTAACACGGCGGCTATAGCCATTTTATGAAAGTTTTAATGATTGGCGGCGGTGGACGCGAACATGCGCTCCTTTGGAAGATCCGTCAGAGCTCCCGGGTTAAAAAAATGTTCTGCGCCCCGGGCAACGGGGGCACGGCGGAGATCGCCGAAAACGTTCCGTTGAAGGTCGATGACTTGAACGGCCTTCTGACTTTCGCC
Organism: uncultured Pseudomonadota bacterium; assembly: GCA_964637745.1. Taxonomy (GTDB): domain Bacteria; phylum UBA10199; class UBA10199; order JACPAL01; genus CAZWYB01. Next base: position 3,370 of record CAZWYB010000229.1, on the reverse strand, counting down.
AAAAAGGAAAAAATCGATTTGACGGTCGTAGGACCGGAGCTGCCGTTGACCTTGGGCATTTCGGATCTCTTTCGAAAGGAAGGCTTGGCCGTATTCGGTCCCGGCCGTGAAGCAGCGGTTTTGGAAGGCTCCAAGGCCTGGACGAAGAATTTCCTCAGGGAACACCGGATTCCGACGGCGGCCTTCGAGGTCTTTGAGGATTTCGACCGTGCCGTGGATTTTTTGAACACGCAGGCCTATCCCGTCGTCGTCAAGGCGGACGGCCTGGCCTCCGGCAAAGGGGTCCTCATCGCCAAGGATCGGAAAGAGGCTGTGGAGGCCTTGGAATCGGTTTTGAAAAGGAAGGCCTTCGGTGAGGCGGGCAAGAAGGTGGTGATCGAGGAATTTCTTCAGGGGGAAGAAGCCTCTTTTCTCGCGTTGGTCGACGGGGCGACCGTGCTTCCCTTGGATTCGTCTCAGGATCACAAGCGCGTCGGAGAGGGCGACCAGGGCCCGAATACGGGAGGCATGGGCGCCTACAGCCCCGCGCCGGTCGTGACGGAAGCCGTGCGGGAAAAGGTCTTGAAGGATATCCTGATTCCGACGCTTCAGGGACTGAAGAAGAGGGACATTGCGTATCAAGGAGTCCTCTATGCGGGTCTTATGATCGATCGGACGGGACAACCCAAACTGCTGGAGTACAATGTCCGTTTCGGCGATCCGGAGACGCAGGCCCTGATGGTGCGTTGGGAAGGCGATCTGGTCGACGACATGGAGGCGACGATCAGCGGAAGACTCAGTGGAAGGCGCCTACTTTGGAAGGCCGAGCCCTCGGTCTGCGTCGTCATGGCGGCACACGGCTATCCCGGCGAAGTGACCTTAGGAGACGAGATTCACGGGTTAGATGTGGCCGCTTCGGTGCCGGAGGCCGTGGTTTTTCATGCCGGCACCCGACGCGAGAACGGGATTTGCCGGACGTCCGGAGGACGCGTCCTCGGCGTCACGGCGACGGGCAAGGACTTGCGTCAGGCGCGCGAACGGGCCTATGACGTATGCGAGAAGATTCATTGGCGGGGCATGCATTATCGAAGGGACATCGGACTTAAAGCCATTGGAGGGAAGGTATGAAACCAAGTGTTGGGATATTAATGGGCAGCGATTCGGACGCCGGCATCATGGGGGAGTCTTCGAGGATCCTCAGGGATTTCGGGGTTCCGCATGAAATGGTGATCGCCTCGGCGCATCGGTCTCCACGGAGGACGATGCTCTATGCGACGTCGGCGGAGAAGAGGGGGCTTAAGGTCCTTATTTGCGGAGCCGGGCACGCGGCGCACCTTGCGGGCGTCGTCGCGGCGCATACGACGATCCCCGTCATCGGCGTCCCCATCGACTCGTCGTCACTGAAGGGGTTGGATTCGATTCTCTCTACGGCTCAGATGCCCGGAGGGGTCCCCGTGGCGACGATGGCGATCGGCAAGGGCGGAGCGGTCAACGCCGGCATCTTGGCCGTCGAGATATTGGCCTTGGGAAACCCGTCGTTGAGGAAGAAGGTCGCGGCCTACCGGAGACGGCTGGAAAAGCAGGTCGTCGAAAAGGACAAGAAAATGCAGATCGAACGTAGGAAGGCATGACGAAGGTTCTCAAAATCGATTCCGAGCACCCGCAGCCGGAGCTGATCCAAGAGGCGGCCAAGCTGATTCGCGAGGGAAACATCACCGCCTATCCCACCGAAACCTTTTACGGGCTGGGCGTGGACGTCACCAACGAGCAGGCGATCAAGCGGCTCTTCGACGTCAAGCGAAGGGATTATGGGAATCCCGTTGCGGTCATCGTCTCCGATCGAACGATGCTGGCGACGATCGTCCAGGAAGTCCCCCACAAGGCCCTCGTCCTCATGGACGTCTTTTGGCCCGGCCCCCTTACGATCCTGTTTCGGACGAACGACAAAATTTCCAGGCGTTTGACGACCAACACGGGCAAGATCGGGATCCGGATTTCGTCGCATCCCGTGGCGTCCGCCTTGGTGCAGGCCGCCGAGCGTCCGTTGACGACCACCTCGGCCAATCTTTCGGGCTTTCCCCCATCGTTTTCTCCCCGCCATCTCCGGAATTATTTCGGGGACAAGTTGAATCTCATCGTGGATGCGGGCGAACTCCCGCCTTCCCGCGGCTCAACGGTCGTCGACGTGACGGAAGAAAAATTGGCGATCATTCGGGAAGGGGCCATCCCGGCCGACGTGATCTTTAAATACTTCGAAGAGGACGAATCCTTACCGGCAAGCGAGGTGACATGAGTCAGAACGTTCCGATCGTAGCGCCCTTTCGCGGCATTCGTTTCAATCCGGAAAAGATCAAGGACATGAACGCGGTAACCGCTCCTCCGTATGACGTGATTTCCGATGCGGGGCAGAAGGCCCTTTATGCGCGGCATCCGAACAACGTCGTGCGCCTGATCTTGGGTTATCAATATCCCACGGATACCGACCGAGACAACCGCTACACGCGGTCGGCCGCGGATTTCGGGGCTTGGAGTCGGGATGGGACCTTGATCCGGGACAAGGAACCATGCGTCTATCTGTATGAGCAGGAGTTCGAGGTGACAGGCAGAGGGCGCTTTGCGCGCCGCGGCTTTTTGGCCTTAAGGCGCGTCGAAGACTTCGGGACGGGAAAAATCTGCCCGCATGAAAGGACGCTTTCGGCGCCGAAGGCCGACCGGCTTTTGTTGATGAAATCATGTCACACGAATTTCAGCCCGATCTTCGCCCTCTATCCGGATACGTCGTCTCAGATGAAGACTGTCCTCGAGCCCTATTTTCAAAAAACTCCGGCCGTTGATTTTACCGACGACGACCAGGTTCGGCACCGCCTCTGGCGCGTGAGCGACCAGGCCTTCTTTACGAAGGCGAATGACCTCGTCGGGCAGAAGAACCTCTTCATTGCGGACGGCCATCACCGCTACGAGACGGCGATCGCCTACCGGGATTGGATGACGGGATTACGGCCCAACAGCCCCGAAGACGCCTCTTTTCGCTACGTCATGATGTTCTTTTCCGACATGTCGGACCCCGGACTCCTGATTTTGCCGACGCATCGGGTTCTGCAGAATTGGAAGGGATTCGACGCGGCATCCTTTAAGTCGCAGCTCCAGGCATTTTTCGACGTAAAACCGTTTTCGTTGGAGGGGCTCGAGAAGGAGGGGAAGGCCTCGGCGCGGGACCTCTTCCACCTCGGATACCTCCGCTACCGGCGGAAGGCGCACGATGAGAGCGAGCATCCCGACCGCGAGGCGTTCCAGAAGGCGGTCGCGCTCGAGCCGAAGAACGCCGTCTACCACGCGTATCTGAGCTTCGTCTCCGCGTCGACGGGCGAGTTCAGCGTGAACCGCGAGGAGA
>CAZWYB010000228.1:3716-4102 GCA_964637745.1 uncultured Pseudomonadota bacterium | reverse complement strand
CAACTCAAGCGCGATCGAGAAATTGTTTGCATTGCCAAGTTTCGTGGGGGAAAAAGTTTGCGATGCGCCGAATAGTTTTTCTTCTTGTGATCCTGATGGGTGCGGCCGTCGCCCGCGCGGATAATCTGCCCCCGTGGGCGGGAAAGGTCCGCGAGGTGCGGCTCGACAACGGGATGAAGTTTCTTCTTTATCCGCGAGGCGAGGCGCCCATCTTCTCGGCCTATATCCGCTTCCGCGCGGGGGGCATCGACGAAGAGGCCGGAAAGACGGGGCTTGCCCATTTTCTCGAACACATGGCCTTCAAGGGCACGACCACCATCGGCACCAAGGATTTTGCGAAGGAGAAGCCGATCCGCTTTGATGACAATCTTAGCCAGGTCGACTTC
>CAZWYB010000228.1:0-3706 GCA_964637745.1 uncultured Pseudomonadota bacterium | reverse complement strand
AAAGACAGCAAGGCCGAGCCCGAAAAGATCAAGACGCTCCGCGAAAAACTGCGCTCGCTCCATGAGGAGGAAACGAAATACCTGGAGAAGGAGGAATTGGCCAAGCGGATGCTGGAAAACGGTGGAAGCGATTACAACGCGAACACCGCCAAAGACATGACGACCTACTACGTCTCCCTTCCCACCGACAAGATGAAGTTCTGGGCGGAGGTCGAGTCCAAACGGATTTTCGAGCCCGTCTTCCGCGAGTTCTACGAGGAAAAAGACGTGGTGGTGGAGGAGAGGCGGATGAGGGTGGACGACGACCCCGAAGGCCGCCTGTTCGAGGCCTTTTTGGGCAAAGCCTTCGAGAAGAGTCCGTATCATTGGTCGACGATCGGTTCCCAGTCGGACCTGATGAAATTGACCGTCAGCGATTTGGAAAAATTCTGGAGGCGTTATTACGATCCCTCCAACGCCGTGGGCGTCTTGGTCGGCCGCTTCAAGCCCGCCGAGGCGGAGGCGATCCTGAAAGAGACCTTCGGTAAGGTTAAATTTGAGCCGGATCGCGCCAACAAGGCAAAGCCCTTCGAGACCGAGCCGCCTCAGAAGGAAGAGAGACGGGTGGTCATCAAGGTGGCGGCCCGACCTCGTGTCATCGTGGGCTATCACAAGCCGACGATTCCGGACGACGACGATTATATCTTCGATCTCCTGGATCAGATCCTGGGCAGCGGCCGGACGTCGAGACTCTACAAAAGCCTCGTGATCGACAAGAAGCTCGTGTCCCAGGTGGAGACGCAGACCAGCATACCCGGTTCGCGACTTCCGAATCTTTTCATGATCGAATTAAGCCCCTTGGGGCATACATCGGAAGAAGTGCTTCAAGGTCTGGATGCCGAGATCGAACGCATCCAAAATGGCGGCGTGACGGAGCACGAGCTGCAACAGGCGAAAAACCGCCTGACCGTCGAGATCCTCTGGCAACTGAAAACCAATGAAGGGCTGGCCTCGCAACTCTCTTACTTCGAGATCGTTGCGGGGGATTGGCGCTACCTGGCCGAATATCTGGACAAGATCAACCGTTTCACGGCGGCGGATGTGCAGCGCGTCGCCAAGACGTATCTCAACAAAGATAATCGAACGATCGCGATTCTCGAACCATGAAAAAACTTTTCTCTCTTACCAGTGTCGTCCTCGCACTTGCGGCCTTTATAGGTTGCGGGCGACGGGACTATCCGTTCTTCAAGCCCCACCATCCGGCCTTGAAGAAACTCAGCAGCGGAATGGAACTGATGGCGCTGGAGGATCATGAGTTTCCGACCGCCCAGCTCTTCTTCTACATCCGGGGTGGATCGATCTATGACCCGCCCGGGAAGGAAGGGCTCGCGGCCTTGGCCATGCAGGCGTTGCGCCTCGGCGGGGCCGACGGACTCACCCCGGACGACATCGAGAAGGAGCTCGAGTTCGATGGGACGTCCCTCGAGATGGGGGCAGGGTCGGAGTTCAATTCCGTCGCCTTGAGCGGACTGACGAAAGACATCGATCACGGTTTGGAGATGCTCTTCGACCTCCTGAGGAAACCCAAGTTCGATCTGGCGCGGTTTGAGACCGTGAAGGCCCGGGCGAAGGACGCCCTCTTGAGGGACCTGGAAGATCCCTTGAGGCTCTCGTTCCGGGAATATCCGCCCTTGATCTACGGAGAGGAAAATCCGTGGGGACGGAGGGTGACGGTTCAATCCCTCGACTCCATCACGCGCGACGACGTCTTGAAATTCTACGACGATTTCATCCACCCGGATCGGATCCTGATCGCCGCCTCCGGTGATTTTCGCGTGAAAGAGTTGGTGAAGAAGATCGAGGCCCTCCAAAAGGGCTGGAAACCGGTCGGCAAAGACCTTTTGGAAATTCCTCCCGTGAAAGAATCCTACGGAAGGAGCGTTCTGATGATCCCCCAAAAGGACATCACCCAATCCACCGTCTTGGTGGGTCATTTGGGCTCGAAGCGATCCAATCCCGACAAGTATGCCTTGGTCGTGATGAACTTCATTTTGGGCGGGAGCGGAGCCTTGACCTCCCGCTTGGGGGAGGAGATCCGTTCATCGGCCGGCAAGGCCTATTCGGTCTGGAGCGATTATGGATTCGGTCGTGATTTCGGTATGTTCCGAGAAGTTGCTCAGACGGCCCTTGATAATACGGAATGGGTGACCCGAAAGCTCGAGGAGATTCTCAAAAAGATGGCGGAAAAGCCTGACTTTACGGAACAAGAAGTGACGAGCGCCAAGAAGGCGATCCTCAGGGCCTTGATCTTCGACTTTGAAACGCGGTTTGCCCAGGTGAAGGAACAAGCGCGGTTTCATCTCTGGGGTTACCCGGATAATTACCTGGAGAGCTTTCAGGAGGGCATCGCCCACGTGACCAAGGAGGACGTGGAGCGGGTGGCCAAGAAATACCTGCATCCGGAAGGCCTGAAGGTCCTGATCGTGACAAATGAAAAGCAGGTCGAATCCTACCGAAATCTCCTCAAAGATCTGACCGACAGCGGGAGCGTGGATGTGCGGAGTATGAAGTGACCGAGTCCATCAAGGAAAAACTCCGCCGCATTCTGATCGAGACGGCTCAACCGTTCATCCCGGAAGGGACCCTGCCCGCCTTCGATATCGAGCGTCCGAAGGTCAAGGAGCACGGGGAGCTGTCGACCAATCTCGCGATGATCCTGGCCCGGCCAACGAAGAAAAATCCCAAAACACTCGCCCAAGAAATCGTCTCGACGCTCAAAGATCCCGAGGGCCTGATCGAGAAGGCGACCGTGGCGGGCGCCGGATTCATCAACTTTGTCTTAAAAAGGACGGCCTGGCAGGAGTCGCTCCGTAAGATCGTCGCCGCAGGCGACGCGTTCGGAAAATCCAAGGCGCAGGACGAACGAAAAGCGGTGGTCGAGTTCGTCAGCGCCAACCCCACCGGACCCGTCCATATCGGAAACGCCCGCGGAGGCCCTTTGGGCGACGTGATCGCGTCTCTTCTGAGTTCCGTTGGTTACAACGTCACGCGCGAGTTCTACGTCAACGACGTCGGCGGGCAGGTCGATAAGCTTGGCAAAAGCATCTTGCACGCCTTGCTTTATAAGCCTGGTCTGCAGACGGTGACGATCTATGCGGACCCTAAAAACAGCCAGATTTTAAAAGGCGTTGTCAGTGAATCGGAGAAAATCGATTACCAAGGTGACTATGTCGATGAGTTGGCCAGGAAGGCCTCCGAACAACTCGTCGGCAAGGTTCCCCGGGACATCGGTCAGGCGACGGAGCTTTTGGGCAAATTCGGTATGGGGGAGATGTTGAAAGAGATTCGTCAAGATTGCGACGATATGGGGATTCATTTCGATCAATGGGTCTCGGAAAAATCGATCTTGGCTACGGAGACCGTCCCGGTCTTGAAGGCGCTTCAGGAGAAGGGTGTGACCTTGGAGAAGGAAGGGGCCACTTGGCTCGCTACTAACGACGAATTCCTGAAAGATAGAGAATGCGTCTTGGTTCGCTCCGACGGCCGACCGACCTATTTCGGCAACGACGTGGCCTACCACGTCCAAAAATTCGAACGCGGCTTCGATCGTCTCATCAACGTCTGGGGTTCCAACCACCACGGCCATGTGCCGCGCATCCAAGCGGCCGTGAAGAGCCTGGGGTATGATCCCGATAAGATCGAGACGGTCCTCTACCAATACGTACGA
>CAZWYB010000227.1:0-4112 GCA_964637745.1 uncultured Pseudomonadota bacterium | reverse complement strand
CGAGGTTCTCGGTCTCGATGCGGCGCAGATCGGCGCGCGCGAGCGCTGCGTGCGTCGCGACGTCGAAGCGGAGCGTGGGAGCCTGGCACGCCGGCAGGCCGAGCGTCGCCACGATGCCGGCGAGGCTCTTCCAGCCTCTCCACGAGGCCGTCGCGACGGGAGCCGGCGCGCGCTTTCGGGGAAGATGCAAGCGACGCCTTGTGTATCAGCGCTGCATCACCTTCGCGAGCGCGAGCGCGTACGCCACGTCCTTCTCCGTCATGCCCGTCCGCGTCGCGATCTCCCGCGCGTTCGGGACCGTGCCGCGCTCCTTCTTGAGATCGCGCGCCGCGTCTTCTTGACCGTCGATCCTCATCTGAATTGGGAGCGTTGCGTGGAGGACGGGACGCGTGTGACGAAAGGGACGGCTGTTGCCAAAGTGAGTGGGCGCTACAAGAGTCTCCTTCGGGGCGAACGGACGGCCTTGAATTTTCTCCAACACCTTTCGGGGGTGGCGACGCTCACGTCACGATTCGTCGAGAAAGTCAAAGGGACGAAGGCTCAGATCCTCGATACACGGAAGACCCTGCCCGGCTTTCGAGCGTTGGAAAAGATGGCGGTGAGGATGGGCGGGGGGAAGAACCATCGGTTGGGTCTCTACGACCGTTATTTGATCAAGGATAATCACCTCATGGGGATCTCCATTGCCGAGGCCGTCAAAATGGCGAAGGCGCACAACGTCAACAAGGTGCCGATCGAAGTGGAGGCTCAAAAAATCGATCAGATCGAAGAAGCGATCGCGACAGGTGCTGACGTCATTATGATGGATAATTTTCCCGTCTCTGATTTGAAGAAAGCCGTAGAAAAAGTGGCCGGCCGCGCAAAGATCGAGGCTTCCGGCGGAATCGTTCTGGACAATGTGCGCGATTACGCCGAAACGGGCGTGGATTTTATCTCCATCGGAGCCCTCACGCACTCGGCCAAGGCCGTCGACATTTCGTTGGAAATTCAGTGATTAGGCGGTTGCGGTCTTTAAACGATGGATCACTTCATCGGATAAAGAATGGTAATGGGTCGCCCCGCTTGATTGCGGCGCAAAATTGAAGACGGGTTTCCCCTCGAGCTGGGCCTTGTTCAAGGCCGTATTGATGGCGACGTTCGTCTTGAGGATCTTGCCGTTGAAGAAGCGCTTCATGTTGTCCAAGATCAATTGATTCATCATCACGTTCCGTCCGTCCACGCGGGTGAACAAGACGCCCAAGACGTCCAGGCTCGGATTCAGCCGTTCGCTCACCTCGCGCAGGGTCTCCAGAAGATCCGTGACGCCCTCGAAAGCTAAGACGCTCATCTCGCAGGGAATGAGAACGTAATCCGCCGCGACGAGCCCGTTCAAGGTCAGGTTTCCCAAGGAAGGCGGGCAATCCAAAAGGATGACGTCGTAATGGGTGCGCGCCGTTTCGATGGCCGTCTTCAGGATGAATTCCTTGCCGATCCGGGAGGCGAGAACGGATTCGGTCTGTACCAGGGCCTTGTCGCCCGGAGTCAGATGAAAGTTCTCAAGGTCCGTTTTGATCACGGCGTCCATGATGTTGCCGCGCCGGGATTCGAGGACTTTGGAGAGCGGGGTGTATTCGATCCCGTCGCTGACGATCGCGCCCAGGGACTTTTCCACGTGACCCTGGGGATCGAGGTCGATCACCAAAACCTGTTTGCCGTGATAATACGCGAGCGAGGTGCCGAGGTTGACGGCGGTGGTCGTCTTTCCGACGCCTCCTTTTTGGGAGCAGATGGCGATGACCTGAGCTTGCCGGTCGCCGCGTTCGTGTGCGGAACCATTAACCAAAATCAAATCCTTCAGTTTGTCGGTGATGGAAGGCATTTCTATTCCCAGGACACCTCTTTACTAGATCAATGGGTGTGAGTTATCAAGGGGGAAGTTGGATATCTATGCCCCTTTCCGTCTACATTCATATCCCTTTCTGCGAGGTCAAGTGCGGGTACTGCGATTTCTTCTCGATCCCGCGCGGTTACGAGGATTTCGACCTCCAAAGGGAGTATGTTCAAGCCCTCATCAATGAAATTAGGGAAATTAGGGAAATTCGGGACCGATCGGCCCGCTATTCGGGAAATTCATTACACTCCCTCTTCTTCGGAGGCGGAACGCCGTCTCTCCTTCAGCCTGATCTTTTGGAATGCATCTTGCAAGAGCTGGCGCGTCATTTTTCATGGGGCCGAGAGACCGAAATCACCCTGGAGTCGAATCCCAAGACGGTTTCCTTGGAAAAGCTCCGCGCCTTTCGGGGGCTCGGGATCAACCGGATTTCCATCGGCGTCCAATCATTTCAAGATCGTTTTTTAAAAACCTTAGGACGGATCCATGACGGAAATGACGCAAGACGAACGATTCATGACGCACGTGCAGCCGGTTTTGAGAACGTGAGTTGCGATCTCATCTTCGCCCTGCCCGGCCAATCTTTCGAAGACTGGCGGACGGATTTGGAGACCGCGATCGGTTTGGAGACCGACCACATCTCCGCCTACCACCTGACGATCGAGGCCGGAACGGCCTTCGATGGTCTCCGGAGGAAGGGGGCCTTGCACCTTCCGGAAGAAGAGGAAGGTGTGCGTTGTCTCACGTGGACCCGAGAGCGCCTGACCCAGGCCGGCTTTCTGCCCTATGAAGTCTCCAACTTCGCGCGTCCGGGCCGCAAATCCGTCCATAATCAAAACTATTGGGAGTATGGGGAATACTTGGGATTCGGAACCTCCGCCTCTTCCTTCCTGAAACATGGGACAGGACGGGTCCGGCGATCGAACGTTCGGGATCTAAAAAAATACCTCGAGGGGCAATGGGAAGGCTTTTCCGAGAACCTGACGGAGGCGACGGCCAGGGGGGAATTCTGTATGTTGGGACTCCGGATATCGGATGGGATCTCTGAGCGGCGTTTTTTAAGCGAATTCGGCAAGGGCCTCGATGAGGTCTATGGCGAAACCCTGAGGCGCTGGGCAAACAAGGGGTGGCTGAAGCAAGCAGCCGATTCCTGGCGTGCCACCGAGGGGGGACTTCTTTTCCTCGACGAAATGGCGGCCTCTTTCCTGCCCTAGCGTCCTTTCTTTTCTTCATCGCCGAGTGGGGAGAGCCCTTCGATCACCATATAGACGGCGCCGCTCCAGAAGTTGGCGTCCTCCTCCGCGGCGATGAGGGCCTTGGCCTCCTCCACCGAACCGATCTCCGGGTGTTCGTGAAGACGGATCGGGATCAGCGGGACGAAGTAGGGGGGATATCTTTCAAGGATGTGCATCAAGAGGCCGATCTTCGTGGCCACATCGGCCCAATCGATGCGCGCGAGTCCCAGGAAGCGATAGGCCTGCGTGAGATTGATCGGTTTCGGAAAAAGGGACACATGCGCCGTGGAGTAACGGTCCCACAATTCTTCCAACTGACGTTCGATCCGGATCCTCTGCTCTTCGGGCGAAATCACACCCCCACCTACGAAGATCAGATGTTGTCCCGGGCGTTTCAAGAACTCCTTGGCGAATTCGATGAAGGCGATCCTTCGGGGGCCGGAAATGAAGACGGACTCGTCGAAGATCACGACCGTCGGTTGCACGTAGCGGTCGATCCTGTGGAGGAGCTCCGCCGTTTCTTCCCGTCCTCCGATCTCTTGGGCGTCCAGAGACACAACGCGATGCCCCTTTTGCGACAAGGTACGTTCCAGATTCCAGATTAGGACTTCCGTCTTTCCCGACCCAGAAAGGCCGGTGGCGGAAACGATTTCCGTCCCGGACTCGATGGCGTTGACGATCCGTTGGACCTCGGGCGCTCGGTATTCATGTAAAGGCGTTCCCTCCGGGTCCGGAGGCAAGGAGCGGAGCAGTTTTCCGTCCTGAGAGCGGAATCCGAGGATGTTATAAGGGGACGCCGGTTGCGGAAGGCCGGTCAAGTCCGGCATGGGCGGCGATTTCTTGGGGCGCGGGAAAATATAGGGGCGATAGACGATCAAGGCGTTGCGGACGTCTTCCGGCAGGTGGCTGTAGGAGATGCCCAAGACGCCTCGAATCCTTTGCAAGGCCTGCTGGCTGCGTCCCGCGAGGACGGATTCTCGAAACTGGGCGAAGGCGGTCTCGTTCCG
>CAZWYB010000226.1:0-4133 GCA_964637745.1 uncultured Pseudomonadota bacterium | reverse complement strand
CCTCAAAAAGCTCGATGCCAAACTCGCCGACAAGATCGCGGAGAAGGCCCTCGAGGTCGCGGAAGGGAAACACGACAAGCACTTCATCCTGGACATTTATCAAACCGGTTCGGGCACCTCGACCAACATGAACGCGAACGAGGTGATCGCGAATCTTGCCAACCAAAGTCTGGCCGGCAAGATAGGGACGAAGTCCCCGGTACATCCGAACGACCACGTCAACATGGGGCAATCGTCGAACGACGTCATCCCGACGGCGATCCATGTGGGCGCGGCGATCGGCATCGCCAAAGGACTCATCCCCGCCCTCCACGAACTTGAAAAATCGCTCCTGAAAAAGGCGGATCAGTTCAAAAACATCGTTAAGGTGGGCCGTACGCATCTTCAGGATGCCACCCCCGTGACGTTGGGACAGGAATTTTCCGGATTTGCGGCTCAGATCACCGCCGGACTTCATCGCCTGGACCAGGCCCTGGAGGGGTTGGAAGAGCTGGCCATCGGAGGAACGGCCGTCGGCACCGGGATCAACACCCACCCTCAATTCGCGGAGAAGATTTGCGAACTGCTTTCCAAGAAGACGGGGTTGAATTTTTCCGAGGCGGAAAATCATTTTGAGGCCCAGGCCACGAAAGACGCCTGCGTCTTCGCCTCCGGGGCGTTGAAGACGATCGCCGTTTCCTTCATGAAGATCGCGAATGACCTCCGCTGGCTCGCCTCCGGCCCACGCTGCGGAATCGGAGAGATTTTTCTGCCCGAGCTTCAGCCCGGCTCCTCGATCATGCCCGGGAAGGTGAATCCCGTCATTCCCGAATCCGTCATGCAGATCGCCGCGCAAGTCCAAGGAAACGATCTGGCCGTGCAGTTGGGAGGCCAGTTCGGCAATTTCGAGTTGAACGTCATGATGCCGGTGATCGCCGGCAATCTGGAGGAATCCATCCAACTCTTAACCCAGGGCGCCGTGATGCTCGCGCACAAGTGCGTGGACGGGATCGAGGCCAACGAAGACCGTTGCAACGAGCTTCTGGACAAGAGCCTGATGCTGGTCACAAACCTCAACTCGGTGATCGGCTACGACAAGGCAGCGCAGTTGGCGAAAAAGGCCTTTAAAGAAAACAAAACCATCAAGGAACTCCTCCGCGCCGAAAAGCTCCTCTCCGAAGACCAGATCGAAAAACTCCTCGATCCGAAGACGATGCTGACGCCCAAGGAATAACTGCAAATCGAACCTCATTGACAAATTAAACCTGTTAAACCATAATTAAATTCAGTTTAATTATGGTGAAACAGCTCTTGAAAATCGGCAACTCCATCGCCCTCACCATTCCTTCCGAAGAGGTCGCCAAGCTCAAGCTCAAACCGGGCGACAAGGTGGAGATCTATTCCGACGGCGAGACCCTCAAAATCGTGCCGATCCGTCGGATCCGACCCATCAAGTTGGGAGGCCTTTGGAAGGGAGAGGATATTTCCGAGGAAGACATTGCCGAGGTCAGACGCGAAATGTGGGGAAAACGCTTTAAATGAAGGAAAACACTCTCATTAACCAGTTCGTCACGGACACGCACGCCTTGATCTGGCACTTCACGCGGGATCGCAAACTTTCCGATGAGACCGCGCGGCACTTCGCAGCCGCCGACCAAGGAGAGGCGGTCATTTTTGTTTCGGCTATGACGTTGATCGAGATCGTTTACTTGGGAGAGAAAGCCCGAGTCTCTCCTTCGCTTTGCGATGAGGTCATCCGCCTGTTGAAACCGTCCAAAGATGCCAGCTATCGGATATGCCCCATCGATCATGCGGTCGGCGCAGCCGTCGCAAAGATACCGCGTTCCGCGGTTCCCGAAATGGCAGACCGAGTGATCGCGGCAACGGCCTACCATCTCGACCTCCCGTTGATCACGAAGGATCAGCGCATCCGCGATTGGAAAGGCCTCCGCTGCATTTGGTGAAACGACCGGTGCCTCAAGTAGATTGACCTCTGGGCCTTCTCGTAGGATGAACTCCTTATGGGAACTCCCTTCCTCAAAACCTTTGCCGTTGGCTGGGGCGACCTCGACGCCAACAACCACATGCGCAACACCGCGTACCTGGATGTCGCGGCGACGACCCGCTTTTCCTTTTTCTCGGAACACGGATTCCCCGCTTCGCGTTTTCGGGAGCTGGGGTTCGGGCCGGTTGTCTTGAAGGACGAAGTGGAATATTCCAAGGAAATGAGATTGCTCGAAACCTTCATCGTGAATTTCCTTCAGGACGGGATGAACCAGGACGGGTCGGTTTTCCGAATCGTGAATGAATTTATGAATGCGCACAGCGAACGAGTCGCTGTGGTCAAGACCCATGGGGCCTGGTTTGATCTGACGAAAAGAAAAATCCAGGCGCCTCCTCCGGACCTCTTAGCGGCCATGCGCACTCTGCCCAAGACCTTGACCTACTCCGAGATCACCCCCCGACAGGCCTAGAAATCTTCGTTACACAAACGTTTCATTGTTCAAAGCAACCACGGCCCTTTTTGGACGATGTCAGGAATGAATGCTTCGCTCTCAAATTCCTTACGTCCTGGCTCCGACGTTTTCCCCTGCCACGAGACCCATTGCGGCCTCTGCCCCGACGGCTGTGCGGGAAACGGCCCTCGGCAACCGTAGCCTTTTTCGAGACATCGTCCTCAGGCCTCGAAACTATGACGAGGAAGCCCAAGCAAACCTGCGTCTTCTGGGGGACTTCAGCTTTCAGGTCTTGCCTCAACTTTATCGTGCCGATGTCAGCATGGATCCCGATGGGAGGATTGCCGACGTAACTTCCCTGACCGATTTTTCTCCGATCCCGGGAGTCTTGGCGCGATTCGAAATCCCCACCAGTGACCTCCCGAGCCGACCGATTTCGGAAGAGACGCGGGGTGTCTTCATCTTAGACTCCACGGGTTCGGCAATCGCGATGGCTCGAAGAGACCGCTTCACCTCACGGCAAGAGAAAGTCTCGCAGGCCCTCCTATCCCTCAGACAGGATGAAGAGACGCATGTCTCTCTGCATCAAACTTATCCCTTTTTGGGTGATCTTTTTCTCGGTGGCTGGCAACGCTCTTTTTTCATACAGCTTTCAGAAGCCGCGGCACGCACGTTTCAGGAGGAGCTGAAACATATTCCCATCGGGGATTCGCTTCCCTCCATCTTTGGTTTGCACATCCTGCTGCATCCGCTTGATCCCGAAAACCGGACGGAAGAAGGAAACTACCGTGTCAGCCCTCCCTGCATCTCCATACATTATCGTCCCGAACTACCGTACCAGCGGCCGTCCTTTCAGTTTTCCGTCGTCCAAGGACCGATATCGGCCCAGGTGATCGACCTCTTAAGGCATATCGCCTCTCATATCGACGCCTCGTCTCCGTCGAGAGGACCGGCCGGCGTCTCACTCTCGTGAGCGGAAGGATCGCATCCGCACGTGGAAGTCCCCTCAAGAAGTAATCATTATGGCCCGGTGTAAACGTTCGTGCAGGAAGGAGTGTCGCAAACATAGCTCGCCCCCTTCAGGCAATTGACGGTGTTCTTCGTCAGAGCCAGGAAGCAGGTTCTGGGTGGATCCGTCGGAATGGAAAAACTCTTGTCGTCATCGCTCCACGTCCCGGTCATTTCCGTACCGCCGCTGATGATTGTAACCGAGTTGCCGTCGTCGGAGACGGTCACCTCGATGGGCGTACCGAGATCGGCACAACTACTACCCTGACCCAAGGCGTAAGATCCATTGGCGAAGGCGGGATCGCGGGTCAGGTAGATCCCGAGCTGATTGGTATTATAATCCTTGTCCGTTTTCTGAAAACTATCGCCACAGGCCGTCGGGGCTTGCGGGCCGTTGCAAGCCGCGAAGAAGAGCGGAAGGGCTAATACGGCCATGGTAAAGAAGGTTTTTTTGTTCATAGGGTCTGAGTTTTTAGACGTCATCAATAAAACTGTCTATTCTATTTCGAGACAATAGACTAATCTCCTTAGGGGATTTATGAGCCTTCGTCTGCGTCTCGGCCTCGTCTACCTGATCATCGCCTCTCTCTTTCTGGGGGCCGCCTACGTCGCCGTCCGCGTCTTCACGCTGGTGGGCTCGCAGGCGGATGCCGTCATCAGCCAGGACACCGAGACCATCCGGGAGCTGGG
>CAZWYB010000225.1:0-4135 GCA_964637745.1 uncultured Pseudomonadota bacterium | reverse complement strand
GACGGTGCCGGAAGCTCTTTAAGGATGATGGTTCAAAAAGGGACTCACTCCATTTGCATTCGATGGCTATGGGGGCCTTGCCACGCGGCTTCCAAACGAAATCGATTTCATGACCCGCCTTGTCCCTCCAGTAGTTCAGGGAAGGCTCCTGAAGGAGGGAATGAAATTCGTTGAGGACCCAGTGCTCAAAGAGGATCCCCAATTGTTGAGGATCCGGATGCTTCCAACCTTTCAAATAACAGACGAATCCGCTATCGAACCCATAAACCTTGGGGGCGGCAACGATCTCCGTCGCGAGCCGTTTCGAATAGGGACGGATGATATGGGCGACGAGGGTCGTTTCCATGACGGACAGATAATTCGCGATCGTCGGACGACTCACTTCGCAAGGGGCGGCGAATCTCTGGGCCTCAAAAATGCCTCCGCTTTGAGACATCAGGAGCTCGAAAAATTTTAAGAAAGAGGAACGATTGCCCAACCGAAAGAGCTCCTGGATGTCGCGCGACCAGTATGAGTCGAGCCATTCCTGGAAGGCGTATTCATCCCATGTGTCCGATAAGAGAAAGGGAGGCAATCCACCAAAACACAACCTTTTCTGAAGATTTTTGATATGAAAATTCTCGGCATCGTAGCTATTGGCGGGCGTCAGCCAGACGCGTGCCTTTCGTCCTGTCAGGGAATCACGAAACTTCGTGGTCGCCGCGAGCGTGGAGGATCCTGTGGCGATGACTTTGACCGTCTTGTAGTGGTCCGCCGCTATTTTAAGAATTTCCGAAGGATTCGACAGGCGGTGGATCTCATCTAAAACGACCGTCGCATGAGAGTGATTTTCCCAAAAACCATCTTTTTCAATTTCTTTTCGGGTCGAAGGAATTTCACAATCGAAATAACGCACACTCTCGAGCATGTGGCATAAGGATGTTTTGCCAACCCGCCTCACGCCGGCCAACCATACAATCGGTCGCTTCTGTAGGGATCTTTGTAGCAGCGATATCCAATATGGGCGTTTTTCCATACGTAACTATATTTACTTATAGTAGAACTATATGAAAGTCAATTTTCGTTTGGAAAATGAGCTTCTCCTTGAATTGACGACATAACCCCGGTACACGGATCTCGCCATGTCCTTGGAATCCTTCATAGCCCGTCGCTATCTCTCCACGCGACGCAAACCGCTCTTCGTCTCGTTTCTGATGATCATTTCACTCTCCGCAGTGGCTGTCGGCGTCTTTGCCCTCATTTTCGTTTTGTCGGTCATGAACGGATTCGAAAGGGACTTTCGCCAAAAGGTCTTGGGCTTCAAGGCGCCGGTCGTGGTTTGGAGCAAGTCCGGAGCGGATCTTTCCGATCAGGCCGGTGACTGGCAGAAACGGGATTCACGGATTCAACGGGCCGTGCCTTTCGCGGAAGGGGAGGCCGTCGCGCAGACCGAAACGGGGGAGACGACCGGACTGCGTGTCCGTGGGATCGGCGAGGCGCCTTCGGAAGAACGCGTCGGTCGGCTCTATCAGGAAGAAGATTTCGGCGAGGACGGGATGGTCGTGGGCGAGGAACTGGCCGACGTGCTCCACGTCAATCCGGTCGTGTCCGAAAAGGTGAGGCTCATCTTTCCCTTGGGCGACGTCGGCCCCACGGGAGATCTCATTCCGCGCGTCCGTCCGTTGCGTGTCGTCGGGATCTTTCATTCGGGTTTCTACGACTTCGACAGCAAGTATGCGCTCATTCCTTATACTCAGGCGATCAAATTATTCGGATCCGAGGCCCGGACCGGCCTGGAACTTTGGTTGGACGACTACAATGCCGCCGAGGCGGTGAAGGAAAAACTCCTGGCGAGCCATCCGGGAGGGGACGTCGCCATTCAGACCTGGCGTGACGACAACCCCAAGCTCTTTGCGGCGATGCAGTTGGAAAAAATCGGGATGTTTCTGCTGCTCGGAATGCTCCTACTGATCGCCTCGTTCAACATCTTCGGTCTCACGTCCTTGGTCGTGATGGACAAGATCAAGGACATGGCGATCCTCCGTTCGATCGGGCTTACGGCGGGAAAGCTTCGGAAGATCTTTTTGCTGAAGGCCGCGGGGATCGCCGGCACGGGTGCTTTCAGCGGGGGCGCGCTTGGCCTCGTTACCACGTGGCTCCTTCAAAAATATCCCGTGAAGATGCCCGCCACCTATTACGTGGAGACATTGCCGATTCGGATGGATTGGGCGGATGTCGCCGTCATTTTGATGATCGTCCCCTTGATGGCAATCTTGGCGGCCTTTTACCCGGCGCATCAGGCGTCGCGGGTGACCCCAGTGGAGGCATTGCGATATGAGTAGGGGCGACCGGCCGGTCGCCCCTACTCAAAATTATGTCACTAGAAACCACATTGGCCGCCCGCTTTCTCTTTCACAAACGCCGCCGACGCTTTCTCTCCGTCGCGTCTCTGGTGGCGGTTCTGGGCCTTTCCTTCGGCGTTGCGTCCTTGCTGGTCGCCCTTTCGGTTGTGACCGGTTTTCAGCGGGAATACAAAAAATCGATCTTGGGATTCAACTCGCACTTGGTCCTGATGAAATCCGACGAAATCGCCAATCCCGACGAGATCGCCGCTCAACTTTCTGCTTACGAAGCGAAACAACCCGAAGGCGGCAAGATCGTCGGCTGGACGCCGTTTATTTACAGAGAAGGCATGGTCGTTTCCGGATCGAAGGTGAAGGGCATCGTCTTCAAGGGTGTCGATTATGATCGCTACGCCCGCCTTTCTCACATGGAGATCCGCTATCAAAAGACGCCACCTCCGCCTGGTGAGGAGAACTTGCCCGAAATTGTGCTCGGTAAAACCCTCTTCGAAGAGCTGGGACTCAAAGACGACGTCCTTCGTGTCTTATTCCCCCAAGGGCTCAAGCCCGAGGAGGTCGGGGCTAAGAACGTGAAAAAATTCCGGGTGGTGGGCACCTTCGAATCGGGGCTTTATGAATACGACTCTTCCTTCGCATTCATGAGCCTTCCGGTGGCGGAAAAATTTTTCGACACCGACGGGAAGGTGTCCGGTCTCGAGATTTGGCTCCAAGACCCCGATCGCGCCGAGGCCTGGGCCGCGGCCCTGCGTCCCGACTTCGAATACCCCTACGCCGTCATGACCTGGAGGGAGCTGAACGAAAATGTCTTCCGGGCCCTCGGCATGGAGAAGCTCCTCTTTACGATCCTGATGACGGTCCTCATTGCCGTCTCCGTTCTGAACATTCTGGGGACATTGATGATGCTGCTCTTGGAAAAGCGGGCTGAGGTCGGGGTGTTACGGACTTTGGGCCTATCTTGGAAACGTTTGAGAAAGATCTTTATTTTAGACGGACTTTTGATAGGGTCCGTCGGCATTCTTTTGGGCCTCGGCCTGGGGATGGGGGTTCTTTTTTTCCTCGAGACATGGCATCCGATTCATCTGGCTCCGGAAGTCTATTTCATCAAGAACGTCCCGGTCACCTGGAGTTGGGGGATCTTCGGCTGGGTGGTCGGATCATCGTTTCTCATCATCCTCGCCAGCTGCGAGATCGCCTTAAGGCGGATCACCCACGTCAACGTCACCCGCGCACTCCTGGAGGCTTAGAATTATGAGCTTCATCCAGGCCCGCGGGGTCAAAAAATCCTATTTCATCGACGGCGTTGAGACGGCGGTCCTCAAGGGTGTCGATTTGGATATCGAGTCGCGGAGTCTGATCGCCGTCGTTGGTTCCTCCGGGGCCGGTAAAAGCACCCTCCTGCACATTTTGAGTTCGTTGGATGAGCCCTCGGAAGGGCAGGTCTTTTTCGAAGGGTCGGATCTGTACGGGCGAGGCGACGAGGCCTTGGCGCATCTGCGGAACGAGGCCATCGGCTTCGTTTTTCAATTTCATCACCTGATGCCGGAGTTTACCGCCGTCGAGAACGTGATGATGCCCCTCTTGATCCAAAAAGAGGGGCGAACGGTCGCTCGAAAAAAGAGTCTGGAGCTTTTGGATCGTTTAGGGCTAAGGGAGAGGGCCCATCACCGGCCGACGGAACTTTCGGGCGGAGAGCAGCAGCGAGTTGCGGTGGCGAGGGCCCTCGTGGCAGGTCCGCGGATCTTATTTGCCGACGAGCCGACGGGGAACCTGGATCAGGAAAACGGCGATCGATT
>CAZWYB010000224.1:0-4158 GCA_964637745.1 uncultured Pseudomonadota bacterium | reverse complement strand
GAGGCCTGCGGCTTTTTGATCGGCGAAAAGGGCCAGAAGTCCGTCACGGAATTCCTTCCGGTGGCGAACGTCTATGATGAAATGCACGCCAAATATCCCGAAACCTATCCGCGGACCGCCAAGACCGCCTATCTGATCGACCCGCGGCTCCAGCAGGAGATCTTCGACGAGGCGACCAAGAACGGCCAGGAGATCAAGGCGATCGTCCACTCCCATACGGATCACGACGCCTACTTCTCCGAGGAAGACCGCCTGGTCGCGGCACCCTGGGGCGAGCCGATGTTCCCGGGCGTGTCCTACGTCGTCGTGTCGGTGTGGGACCGAAAATTAAAGGCGATCAACGAATTTTATTGGGATGACGTCAAACAAACTTTTTTAGAACATCAACTCATCTAGGAGGATCTATGTCTGTCAAAATCAGAATTCCAACCCCTCTTCAAAAACTCACCCAGAATCAAGGCGAGGTCTCCGCCAAGGGAACCAATATGAAGGAGTTGCTCACCGATCTGGAGCGCCAATTCCCCGGCATCAAGGAGCGGCTCTACGACGAGAAGGGGGCGCTCCGACGCTTCATCAACTTCTACGTGAACAACGAGGACATCCGCTTCTTGAAGGGCGAAACGACGCCGGTCAAGGACGGGGACGAAGTGTCGATCGTTCCGGCGATCGCAGGCGGAAAATAATTTGAACCTCGGCCTTCTCAAATTGCAGCTTTTATATCACGGCATCCGCGCGGGGGAAGGCCTGCCCTCCCCCCTCACGAATCCGTTCGGCCTCGTTCACCTGGTTTTGCCCGAAAGGCTACCGGTCAGTATTCACGTCAACGAAAACGGCGGGGGATCGCCGTTTGTCCTGCGAAAAGACGGAGACCAGTTTCACTTGGACATCGAGGGACAGGAATGCGTCCCCGTGCAATGGACGCCTCCGCTCGCAAGCTATCAGAAAAAGACCTCTTCGGGGCTCCTCGTCTCCGACGTCTTGACGGTGCACGGCGACTTCATCGCTGTCCATCCCTCCCATTCCTGCCGTTTCGGCGAGGCGGGCCTTTCCTGCCGTTATTGCGGGTCGTCGAAGGAGATCTCCCAGCATCCTCCGTTCACGCCGCGCGATGTGGTCGAGGCCATTCAAATCGTCCTGAAGGAGAAACGTTGCGACGTCATCGCCTTGTCCTCCGGCCGCGTCGAGACCCCGGACGGCGGCGTCGAGAGGCTTTCGAAATGGGTCGGGGAGATCCGAAAACACGTCAACGTGCTCATCTCGCTCGACTTGGTCCCCCCCGCATCCAACGACTGGGTCGATCAGACGTACGCCATCGGCGTGGACGCCCTCTACTACGACACGGACTTTTTTAATCCGGGCGACGAACCCAAAAAAGATTTTCAAAAACACAAATCGCGCCAGCTCGAGGCCTTGGCCTATGCGGCGAAGATCTTTCCCACGGGGGCCGTCCTCTCGCACTTGGTCGTCGGCCTGGAGCCCCTGGAAGAAACGAAGAGAAACATCGATCTCCTGATCGACCGCGGCGTGGTACCCGTGTTGGCCTACTTCCCTCCGTACGGCGGCTCCAAGCTCCGCGACCTCTGGACGGCGACGCCGGAGAAGATCCAAGGTCTGTACGCCCATCTCTACGAGCGCCTGGTGAAGACGAGGATCACGCCGCATTGGGTGCAACAGTACGACGTCGTCCTGACGCCCCTGGAAGGGCGCTTCTTTTCCTCGCAATCGCCGCGCTATCACTTGACACTCAAGAATTTTTACGAAACCGCTTTCGGACGAAAGTTTCGGCGGGGACTCGCCAGTCTTCGCCGCCACTTGCGGGTTCGGGAGGTGCCGGCACGATGAAAGTGAAAGTCGATACTCGTCCGCTGCCGATCGTCCTTTTATCCCGTTGGTGGCGGTTTCCCATGTACCTCTTGCTGGGCTACGCCCTTCGCTATTTTTACGGACAAACGCCTCCCACGGGCCTGTCCGTGGCCGGCTTTCGGACTTTGATCGTCTTTCTCACCTGTCTGATCCTCTGGGTCACGCACCTCTTGCCCCTGCCCATCACCGGCCTCTTCGCGCTGATCGCCCCTCCGCTCATGGGCGTCATGAAGGCCAAGGAGGCCTTTTCCTTTTTCGGGTCGGAGCCGGTCTTTTTCATCATGGGCGTTTTCATCCTGGCGACGGCCCTCCTGAAATCGGGGCTCTCGACGCGCATGGCCCTTCATCTTTTGAAGAGCGGCTCAAAATCACCGAAACGTTTGATCCTACAGGTCATGCTCACCTCGGCCCTGCTGTCCTTCATCATGAGCGAGCATGCCGTGGCGGCGATGATGTTCCCCCTCCTCATTATCATCACGAAGAAACTCGATTTCATCCCGCAGGGTGGCTCTTACGGACGCATCCTCTTCCTCGCCATGGCCTGGGGCTGCGTCATCGGCGGCATCGCCACGATGCTGGGCGGGGCGCGCGTGCCTCTGGCGGTGGGTCTGCTCCAAGAATCCGGCAATGGCACGATCACCTTCGTGGATTGGACGCTCGCCATGCTCCCGCTCGTCATCGTCTTGTTTGTCTTCTGCTATTTTCTCCTCACCCATTTCTTCGGCATCGACGTCGAAACGGTCTCGGAGGCGGACGCGGCGATCGACGAACAGATCCGCGACTGCGGGCGCATGCTCCTGGAGGAGAAATTCCTGGGGCTTTTGATTGTGGGTGCCGTCGTCTGCTGGATCTTTTTCGGACAGAAACTCGGCATGGCCACGATCGCGATTTTGGCCGTTGTCCTGCTCTTCATGTTCCGGGTCGTCGATTGGACGGATCTCCAGGAGCACATGGAATGGGGCGTGATTCTGATGTACGGCGGCGCGATCGCGATCAGTTCCATCCTGAACTCCACGGGCGCGGGGTTGTGGCTGACTCAAAAATACGTCCTGCCCCATCTGAGCTCGCCTTGGGCCCTGATCTTGGTGTTGTCGCTTCTGACGATCCTGCTGACCGAGGCCATGAGTAACTCGGCGGTCGTCGCGATTTTCGTCCCCATCGGGATGTCGATCGCCAAACAATTCGGACTGGACCCCAAGGTGGTGGTGTATGCCGTCGCCTCGGCCTCCGGGCTCGCCTACGCCCTTCCGATGAGCACGCCCTCGGTCGCCATCGCCTATTCGTCGGGTTACTTAAAGATGAAGGAGGTCCTAGCGCCCGCCGCGATCATGGCCGCCGTCTCTTGGACGGGCCTCCTCCTGACCGCAAAATTTTGGTGGCCAATCTTAGGGATACATATTTAAAGAAGATTTTGTAGGAGCGATCCTTGTGATCGCCCTTTTTAAGGAGACAAAAAATGAAAGCCCCCATCCCCGCCCACGGCGGAAAACTCGTTAATCGGATTGCGGAAGGTATGGAGCGCGATAAGCTTCAACGCCTCGTCCCCTCGCTCCCGAAAATTACGCTCTCGTCGCGGCAGAAAAGCGACTTGGACATGATCGCCTGCGGGGCCCTCTCGCCCCTCGAAGGGTTCATGGGTGAAAAAGACTATCTCTCCGTCATCAACGACATGAGGCTCGCGAGCGGTCTCCCTTGGACGATCCCCATCACCTTGGCCGTTTCGAAAGACGACGCCGCGAAGTACCCCCTCGAAAAGCCGGTCGCGTTGGTCGATGAAAAAGGAACGGCCTTGGCCATCCTTCACATCACCGAAAAATTCATGGCCCAGCGCCAGCTCGAGGCGCAGAAGGTTTACAAGACGACCGAAGAGGCGCATCCCGGCGTCGCCGCGATCTATAAGGAAGGCGAGGTCCTCTTGGGCGGCAAAATCGACGTCTTGAATCGCGTCTCCTACGACAATTTCCCCGACTACCGTAAGGATCCTTCGGATCTTCGAAAGATGTTTGAAGAAAAGAAATGGAAGCGTGTGGTCGCTTTCCAAACCCGGAACCCGATCCACCGCGCCCACGAATACCTCACCAAGGCCGCCTTGGAGGTCTGCGACGGGCTCTTAATCCATCCCATCGTCGGAGACACGAAGGGCGACGACATCCCGGCGGACGTCCGGATGAAGTGCTACGAGGTCTTGATCCAGAATTATTACCCGAAGGACCGCGTGGTCCTGGCCGTCAATCCCGCCGCCATGCCCTATGCCGGGCTGCGCCAGGCGATCTTCCAACCCCCGATCCGCAAAAA
>CAZWYB010000223.1:0-4166 GCA_964637745.1 uncultured Pseudomonadota bacterium | reverse complement strand
GAGATCAACGAACACCACGATCACAGCGAGGGTGGAATCTTGGTGCCGGTCGGCGTGGCGGTCCAGTGGACGAAGTATCCCGTCGAGGTCTTCTTTGAAGTCGCGCCGGGGGTCGCCGTGGCCCCGGATACGGAATTCGAGTTCATGGGAGGCATCGGAGCCCGGTTCTATTTCTGAGCCTTTGTCTTTGACAAGGAGGTGTCTCATGTCGGAACGCAAGATCGGTATCCAAATTCTGGAAGGATTCATTTTAGCGATGGGCGTGGTTTCGGCGATTGTCGCCACGCCCTTTCTTCAGGCAGCCGGACAAAACTTGGGGGATAAGCATCCTGCCGAGCCGAAGTCTCCGGCGGCGTCTCAGACGGCGGAGCCTGCACGGACCGAGAAGGTTAGTCTGGACGTGAAAGGGCTTAAGAGCCGAGAGGATTCGGAAAAGATCAAAGGCGGGCTGAAACAGAACCCCGGGGTCCTATCGGTGGCTTGCACCGAAAAGTCCGGTGTTTGCGACGTTACGATCGATCCCGACAAGCTCAAGATCGAGGACGTGGCCGTGTCCATCAACAAATTGGGCTATCAGTCCTTTCTGTTGAAGACGAAGCGGTCCATTGTCACAGCGCCTCAATGATTTTGATCATCGCCGCAGATTGACTTTGCCCGGGCGGTGTCATACCACTCGGGCAAAGTTTTATGCGTGCGATCGCCGTTTTTTTCTCGTTTCTATCGGTTCTGTGCTTAAGCCTCACCATGTTTGCCGGATTGAGGGCGGGGCACGGGCAAGCCTTCTTTATGTCTCATCTCTACTGGGGATTTGCGAGCTTGGGAATCGTCCTGATCACACTGGCGCTCTGCCTGATGTTCATCTTTAAGATGCATTCCATCATGCATGACCTCGTAAGGCGGATGGATGAAAAATTTCCGGAAGAGGGGAGTTCGCTGCAATGAGTTCTTGGTTGACCTGGCTTCATCTCCTGGGAGTGGCCATGAGCTTGGGAAGCAGCATTTTCTTCGTCTTCGTCCTTTTCCCCTCCCTGAAGAAACAGACGGACGTGACGCTCAAGATGAAGGCGATCGCGGATACGTTGCCCTACTATCATCCGATCTTTCTTTTGGGCATCTGCGTCACCTTCATGACGGGTGCCGTCCGTCTGACGGATTTGAAGATCGACTTCGGGCAGCTCTATTATTCCTCGCTGGGTCATGTCCTCCTGTGGAAGTTCGGTTTCACCATGCTGATCTTCCTGATCGCCGGCGGCCAATGCTTCGGGATGGGCTTGAAGCTCCAGAGGATGGCGAACGGGATCATTGAGGGCTCGATCGAGCGGCAGGAGAGGCTCGCGAACGCCATCAAGAAGATGGCGACCTACAACATCATCCTGATCGCCTCCGCGATCTATTTCGGGTTGAAGCTCGTGCCGATTATTTACGGGATCTCCCCTGTTTCCCCTCCTTAATTATGTCCCTCTACATCAAACAGGTCGAAACCGGCCTCATGCAGAATTTCAATTACCTGATCGGCGATCCGGAGACGCGTGAGTGCGCCTACGTCGATCCGGCCTGGGAGGTGGATCGCCTTTTGAAGATCGCCAAGGACGACGGATTCACGATCAAAAAAATCCTGCTGACCCACAACCACTTCGATCACATCGAGGGCGTGAAGGCCGTCGTCGAGGCAACGGGGGCCGAGGTGTTCATTAACGCCAACGACGAGAGGCCTTTGAGAAAAGGGGCCGGTCATTTGATTGCGTTGAGTGACGGTCAGGAGCTGGCGATCGGGCACATCAAAGTGACCGCCTTGAATACGCCCGGACACACGCCGGGATCGACGTGCTATTTGGTCGAATCTCCGAAAGATCCGATCCCGCACCTTTTCACCGGCGATACGCTCTTCCAGGGGAATTGCGGGCGCTCGGACCTTCCCGGCGGAGACCCGAAGGTTCTTTTCAAGAGCCTTCAAATGCTAAAATCGCTCGAGCCGGCGATGAAGGTCTATCCGGGCCATGACTACGGCATCAAGCCGGTGACGACGATCGGATTCGAGAAAAAAAATAACCCCACCATGAAGGTGGGGTTATTCGAGGATTTCGACAAGCTTCCGTAAATTATTTCGCGTTCGCGAAGAATTCCTTCGATTTCACCGGGTCCGGTTTCATCGTCTTATCGCCCGGCTTCCAATTGGCGGGGCAGACTTCACCCGTCTGCTTCGCGGTCTGCATGGCTTGGATGACCCGGAGGGTCTCGTCGGTCGAACGCCCGAAGTTCAGGAAGTTGACCGTCTGGTACTGCAACGTTCCTTCCGGATCGATCACGAAGCGACCGCGGAGCGCGATGCCCCAGGGCAGGAGGACGCCGTAGTCGTTGGCGATCGTCCTGTTCATGTCGGCCAAGAAGGGATACTTAAGCCCATGGATGCCTGCTTCCTTGCGGGGGCGCTTGGTCCAGGCGTTGTGCGAGAACTTGCTGTCGACCGAGACGCCCAAAACCTCTGCGCCGACCTTCTTGAACTTGTCGATCTCGTCGGAGAAGGCGTTGATCTCCGTCGGACACACGAAGGTGAAGTCCAAGGGATAGAAAAAGAGGACCAGCCACTTGCCTTTGTAGTCCTCGATCGAAAGGGATTTGAATTCGTCGTTGCCCAAGGCCGCATCGGCCTTGAACACAGGGGCTTTTTGTCCAACTTGCAACATAATTTTCTCCTTTGTTTGGTAGGTCCTATAGGGCCTATACGACCTATAATCAAGTTAGTTTAATGCGCCGGCTGTGAACAGAACCACTCGTAATCGATCAGCTCTTTGATCGTCGGCTTGTCTCCGCAGACCGGGCAATTCGGGTCCCTGCGGATCTTCATCTCACGGAATTTTTCCGTCAAGGCATCATACATAAGGAGACGTCCCACCAAGGGTTCGCCGGCGCCTAAGACCATTTTGATCGTCTCCACCGCCTGAATCACTCCAATGATGCCGGGGAGCACACCGAAGACCCCTCCCTCGGCGCAGGACGGCGCCATATCCGGGGGCGGGGGCTCGGGATAAAGGCAGCGATAGCAAGGGCCGCCCGCCGCCGCGTGAAACACGGTTACCTGGCCTTCGAACCGGAAGATGCTGCCGTCGATCAAGGGCTTCTTGGCGAAGACGCAGGCGTCGTTGACGAGGTAGCGGGTCGGGAAGTTGTCGCAGCCGTTGACGATGATGTCGTAGCCGTTGACCAGTTTCATGACGTTGTCGCGCGAGAGGCGCTCGGTGATGGCGTTGATCTTGACATCCGAGTTGATTCCCTTCAGCCGCCGCGTCGCCGAATCCACCTTGGGTTTTCCGATCTCCTCCTCGCTATGGAGGATCTGACGCTGGAGGTTCGAAAGGTCGACGGCGTCGTAATCGACGATCCCGAGCGTTCCCACTCCCGCCGCGGCGAGATAGAGGGCCGAGGGGCAACCCAAGCCCCCGGCGCCGATCAACAAGACCTTCGCATCGAGGAGTTTTAATTGCCCTTCTTCGCGTACCTCCGGAAGGGTGATGTGGCGGGCGTATCGGGCCGATTGCTCCGAGCTTAAACTTTTCTTTTGTTGGATGGGCAGGGCGTTGTTCTTCCAGCCGTTGAATCCGCCGGACATCGAGGTTACGTTCTTATAGCCCAGTTGATTTAGGGCCTTCGCAGCCAAAGCCGAACGGACGCCCCCGGCGCAGTAAACGACAATTTCTTGGTCGCGATTTGGGACGTCGTCCTCGACTTGAAGCTCCAGGAGACCGCGTGGGATGGTCAAAGCGCCGGGGACGACACCTCCATCCCACTCTTCGGGCTCGCGGACGTCGATCAGGGTGACGGCCGCGTTTTTCTTAATTTTCTCACTGACTTCCTTGGGGGAAATCTCCTTGATCTCGGATTTCACCTTTTGAATCAGCTCGGAGAAGGTCGCCATGTCACTAACTTAAGGATAATCCTTGCGATGTGTCAACCCACCTTGACAGGGCGCACCGCATTTTAGAATATTAGCGCTATGGGTTCCCAAGCCTTTCAATTGCCGCTGACGGATGACGTGAAGGAAGAGATCGACCGCTACGAAGAGATGCTCCAAACATTTCGTGCGGGGAACTTGACCCAGACACCCTTTCAGCCGTTCCGCCTCAGCCCGGGCGGCACCGGTCCGCCCCCAGACCGGGTCCAGACCACGC
>CAZWYB010000222.1:0-4259 GCA_964637745.1 uncultured Pseudomonadota bacterium | reverse complement strand
CAGGATTTAGGATGTTCCTCGCGTTCTTCTATGCGCTTCGCGCGCTAAAAATTCCCGTCGGGACTCAAGAGTGGCTCTATCTCATGGAGGCCCTTTCGAAGGATCTCCATGAGTCCTCTCTGACGCGTTTCTATTATCTCGCCCGTTCGATCCTCGTGAAATCCGAGGCCCTCTATGACCTCTTCGACCAGACCTTTCTCATGTGCTTCGGCGAGCGGGAGGGAGATGTCGACATCAAAAAGGAGCTCCTCGATTGGCTGAATCGTTTTGTGGATCCTTCGCAGAGGCCGGAGCTTCCTCCGGGCGCGGAACTTTTGGATCTGGAGGAATTGCGAAGACGTTTTCTGGAGCGTCTCAAAGAGCAGCTCGAACAGCATCACGGCGGAAATTATTGGATCGGCACCGGCGGGACCTCGCCCTTCGGTCATTCGGGGGCTCATCCCTCCGGGATCCGGATCGGTGGGCCTGGAGGAGGCCGATCGGCGGTGAAGATTGCGGAAGAGCGGCGGTTCGAGAATTACCGTAACGACCGGATCTTGGACACGCGCCAACTCAATGTGGCCCTCAAAAGATTACGCCGCCTCGACCGGGTCGGCGTTCAAGAGGAATTAAACATCGATAAGACGATTGATAAGACCTGCCAGAATGCGGGCGAGATCGAGCTCGTGATCGAGCCGCCGAAGAAAAACCAGACGGAGCTTTTGCTCCTGATGGATGTCGGCGGCAGCATGGACCCCTATGCGCGTCTCTGCGAAAATCTCTTCTCCGCCGCGAACGCCGCCACACACTTCAAGGCCTTTCATCATTTCTATTTCCACAACTGCGTCTATTCGAAGGTCTACACGGATATGGCGCAGCGGAAGACGATTCCCACGGAGGAATTATTTCGGAGGTTTCGAGAGACCTTTAACGTCATCTTCGTGGGGGATGCCTGCATGAGCCCCTACGAACTTTTCTCGGTCGGGGGGATGATCGACTTCTTCGAACACAACGACACGCCGGGGATTGAGTGGTTACAGCGTATCCGCAAACACTACAGCCGCTCCGTTTGGCTCAACCCGGAACCGGAAAGGACCTGGGCCTACCACCCGACGATCCAGGCGATCGGAAAGATTTTTAGGATGTATCCGCTGAGCGTGGAGGGGTTGACGGGGGCGGTGGATCAATTGAGGAAGGGTGCGGGTTACGCCTCCTTCACATCCGTCAAAGTCCCGATCCCATAATACGCTCCATGCCACAGCCTCACGATCCCCGCGCCGGTGGTGCGCCAGTAACTGCCTGTTCCTCGTCCGAAGCGGAGCGATGTCGGATCAAAGTAGGCCTTGTCCTTGCGCCGGATGAGGAAGATCCGCGCGGCGAGGCTGAAGGCATCGCCGATGTGGAAAAGCTTGCGGAGGGGGGCCTTCTGGATGCCTTTGTCGGTCCATTCGAACTTCTGACGAAAGCTCTCGTTGACCAGGAGGATGTTCCCGATGTCTTCCGACATGTCCACGACCACCATGGGTACGGGCTCGGCCTCCAAGAAATGTCCGAGACCTGGGATCACTTTTTCCGGAGCCTCGAACTCGAGGCTTTCGATGCGCTTGAGAAGGGACACGCCGTCGTCGGGCAAGGGGCCCCACTCGAATCGGGTGAGGAGCGGGATTCTTGGAACGACCGCCGCCATTCGCATCGAAGAAGCGCTTCTGTGATGCGCGGCCCTGACCGACCCCGGTTCCGCGATGCGGGCCGGCTCCTCCCTCCCCAGCGAGGCCGCCAACGCCTGTTGAAAATAAACGCTGATGCCATCGATGTGGGTGGATTTTTGAGCTAAAGGCAGCGCGTCTTGATGCCAGACCTCCATGGCCTTGACGATGAATACCGGGCGGGCCTCTTCAGTTGTTTTTGAGGTTGCTTCATCAAGGATCGCCCGAGCC
The DNA here is from genome assembly GCA_964637745.1 of uncultured Pseudomonadota bacterium. Lineage (GTDB taxonomy): Bacteria > UBA10199 > UBA10199 > JACPAL01 > CAZWYB01. The sequence continues at coordinate 2,343 of CAZWYB010000222.1, read as the reverse complement.
CCGGCGATCCAACGGCGCGTATTTTCTTCGGGCGTCACGCCGACGATATGATTGACCAACACGGGGATTTCCGTGGTGGTGGTATTAAGGTGCGCGTCCCGTACCATCACGGCGGCGAGGCGTTCGCCGAGCACGCCCTGCAGGCTCCGGAAAAAAGGTTGAAAAGAAGATGAAGAAATCATCGCGTTTGTGTAGAAAACTCTTCGAGGCAATGCAAAAGAAGTTTCCAACATATTTGTGAATTTTGTCTTTTTAACAGGAATGAATGGAACAATTCGAAACATTTCTTGGAGTAAACTTTGACCAAGTCCGAAATCATCGCCATCCTCTCTGAAATCGCCGAGCTCTTGGAGCTGACCGGCGAGAACCCGTTCAAGGTACGCGCCTACCAAAACGCCGCCCGCACGTTGGAAGGCCAGACCGAAGAGATCACGGCCCTCGTGAATTCCGGGAAACTGGCCGATTTGCCGGGTTTCGGAGAGGCCTTGGTCGAGAAGGTCACGACCCTCGTTCAAACGGGGAGTCTGAAATACTATGAGGATTTAAAGAAAAGGGTCCCTCACGGCCTCTTGGAGATGATCCGCATTCCGGGTCTCGGTCCCAAAAAGGCCAAGTCGCTTTATGATCATTTGAAGATCGATTCCGTCGAGAAATTGGAAAAGGCCTGCAAGGATGGCCGGGTCGCGAAGGTCGAGGGGTTCGGCGAAAAGAGCGCTCAGAAGATTCTCGAGGGCATCGAGCATCAGAAAAAATACGCCGAGCGCCATCTCTATGATGAAGCCTGGACGGCCGCCAAGGCGCTTCTGGCAAAACTGAAAAAGCAAAAAATCATCTCGCAATGCGAGATCGCGGGGAGTCTCCGTCGTCACCGGGAGACGATCGGTGATCTGGACATCTTGGTGAGCTCAAAGGATCCCGGGGCCGTCATGGAGTTTTTCACGACGATGCCCGAGGTCGAGACCGTGATCGCGAAGGGCGAGACCAAAAGTTCGGTGAACCTGAAGGGGAGCGGCATTCAGGTGGATTTGCGGGTCATTGCGGAAAAGGAATTTCCCTTTGCGCTTCACTATTTCACCGGCAGCAAGGAGCACAACATCGTCATGCGCCAGCGCGCCCAGGACATGGGGATGAAGCTGAACGAGTACGGGCTTTTCAAGGAAGGAAAGGGAGGTCGCGAGACGCCCGTGCCTTGCAAATCGGAGAAGGACATCTTCAAAACCTTAAAGCTCGACTCTATTCCTCCCGAAATCCGCGAAGGCCAGGGCGAGATGGAGGCGGCGGAGGCGCATAAGATTCCGGATTTGGTCGAGGACGGAGACATCCGCGGCGTCTTTCACGTCCATTCGACGTGGAGCGATGGGACGGCTTCACTGGAGGACATGATCGCGGAGGCGGAGAGACAGGGGCTCGATTACGTCGGCATCTCGGATCACAGCCAGACGGCGGCCTATGCCCATGGTATGGAGCCCGCCCGCGTTTTAAAGCAAGAGAAGGAGATTCAGAAACTGCGCCGGCAGTTTAAAATCCGGATATTTTGGGGGATCGAATCGGACATCCTGCCGGACGGGTCTTTGGATTATAAGGACGAAATCCTGGAGCGTTTCGATTTCGTCATTGCCTCCGTTCATTCGTCCTTCACGATGCCGGAAAAGGAGATGACCTCACGGATCGTCAAGGCCTTGAAAAACAAATACACGACGATCTTAGGGCACTCCACCGGCCGGCTGCTCTTGAGTCGTGAGCCTTACGCGGTCGACATGAAGAAGGTGATCGACGCCGCCGGCGACTATGGAAAGGCGATCGAGATCAACGCGAGCCCCTACCGTTTCGATCTTGACTGGCGGCTCGGGCCTTACGCAAAGGAGAAGGGCGTGAAGGTCGCCATCAATCCGGACGCGCACGCCTTGAACGAGATCGCCAACTTTCGTTACGTTGTCGGCATTCCTCGGAAGGGTTGGATGACCAAGACGGACGTTTTAACGACCAGGACGGCGGCGCAGATGGAAAAATACTTGGGGTGAACGCATGAATCCGGAGATTAAATACCGTTTCGAAAAAACGATGGGAGAGGCCCTTTCGATGGAAGCTGTCGAGGTCAATCCCGAGCGCATGGTCATTCGTATGCCCGTCACCGACGCGGTCAGGCAGCCTGCAGGGTTGCTTCACGGCGGAGCGACGGCGGCCCTTGTGGAGACGGTCGCATCTCTCGGCAGCGCGATCCAGTGTCCGCAAGGGTTCATGCCGGTCGGCATCGAAGTGAACTGCAACCATCTCCGAGGCAAAAAGGAAGGCCTCATCGAGGCGGTAGGCGAATTCGCGCTCCTTTGCGTCGGAGCCGGCGAT
>CAZWYB010000221.1:0-4275 GCA_964637745.1 uncultured Pseudomonadota bacterium | reverse complement strand
AAATCAGCCCATAACGACCTTTGTTTACAAAGGACCTCGGTACTAAAAGGAATCACCGATCAGGGCGGTCAACAGGATCTGGTTTGAGAAAGGCCAATACTGGCTGAACGGTCTGCCCCTTTCCCACAAGCAGGAGGCAGTGATCAACGGGGACCGTTATCGGATCCGTCTGCCGGAAGGGTTTGTTTTGGAAAGCCACGCCGTGGAGATTGCCGATCAGCCGGATGGCCAGACCCTCGCCGCCTTCCTCAGGGTTTTGGGTCTGACGACTCTGTCGGGAGAGGTGGAGAAACTTTTTAGGTCTTCCCTGCGCCTGGATGTGACTCTTCTGAGGATACAACACGAAATTCCCCATCCCGGGGGACTTCAGGAAAGGATGCGGGATCTCGCGATCCTCGCCGTCTTTTCCGCCTTGAAGGCGCGGTATCTGCCTGGCGTCAAGGATTGCGATGCCTTGGCTTTTTTTCATCATCTTGCGGCGGCAGTTGATCAGACGAATTCCACCGACGAAGTCTTGAAGGTCTTGACTCGATCTCCCGCGCCTTGGATCCTCCAGATCCTCTCTTCCATTCGGGATCATGCCCGGGGCCTCCTCCCGCTTTCCGCCGTCCCGGAGGCCTTCGGCCTCTGTGAAAAGATCGGAGACCTCGAGGCGCCTCGCAGACGGCCCGCCTCCCCGGCGCAGGGAGAGCCCTCTGTCCTGGCTCTTCTCCGGTTAAAGCCGCAGGAATTTGCGGAACGGCCGTGGAGGAAGTATCGCGTCTCCGAGAGATTGAGAAGCGAGCTGGAGGCCTTTCGCAGTTTCACGGCGCAGAAATTGGATTTGGAAGGACTTGAATCCCGCATTTCGGAGGAGGGCGAGGACGAAGACGAGGAAATGAAGGAGGACCTTAAACCGGGCCAAACCGTCGCCGGGATGTATCGGCGATACGTCGCCAGGCAAAGGGATTCGTCGGGAACGGGATCCCGTATCAACGGATGGACGGATCGTCTGATGAAGGATCTGAAGGCGGCCGGCGTCGAAGGGATCGCAAACGGATACTGGATCTATGGCGGAGACCGTCCCGACGATCGATTCCATGGACGGATCTATATATCGCTGCGACGGCGGGAGGCGGTGGCCATCTGGAAATATCTCGAACAAACCTTCGCGGCGGATCTCAAGCAACGGGGCGTCTCGATTCAGTTCAAGATGGCCGTGCAGCGCGAGGGCCTTCTTCGATCCGACTCGGGGGTCGTTTACTTTTTTGCCAAGGATCAGAGGGAAATCTATGACGCGATCGTCCGCATGCACGGCGAGCATCCGGAATTTTTCAAAGGAGGTCGTCCTATTTTTACGGCGCCGTTGGTCGACGCCTCCGGAAGGGAAATGAACGGGATCTCCTTTGGAGAGCATCCTTATTCGCGCGGCGAGAGTTTCGGCGGTCTTCGAGCGTTCGCTCTGGGACAGGGAATCCAGCTTGCGAGATTGCTCCTCTCCACCGGATTGGCTCTCGATTGGGAAGGTCTCCTCCAAATCTTTGCCTTTTGCCTGGATCGCTGTGGCGTGGATCAACAGCAGCCCGCCTTCAATCAGGGCGGCGAACGCAATTTTCTCTTCCTGAAGGGGAAGATGAAAGCTTGACGTTGAAAGCCGGCCCGTTCTGTGATTGACTCCTCATCCTTAAAAGAGAAAGGGGAAGTCATGACCACAACCACCATCGTCTTGATCGCCGTCCCGGTCGTCATCGTTCTATGGATCATCGTGTCGTTCAATGGCCTGGTCTATTGGCGGAACCAGGTGAAGAACGCCTGGTCGCAGATCGATGTCCAGTTGAAACGGCGCTATGATCTGATTCCGAACTTGGTCGAGACGGTGAAGGGGTATGCGAAGCACGAGAAGGAGACGTTGGAGAACGTCACGAAGGCCCGCAACATGGCCGTGCAGGCGACCGATCCGAAATCCGTGGCTCAGGCGGAAAATGTCTTGTCCGGGGCCTTGAAGTCCCTCTTCGCGGTGTCGGAATCTTATCCCGACCTGAAGGCCAATCAAAACTTCCTGGCGTTACAAGAGGAGCTCTCCTCGACGGAAAACAAGATCTCCTTCGCGCGCCAGTTCTATAATGATACGACGGCCCGGTTTAATACGTTGATCCAAAGCTTTCCGAAAAACATCATCGCCGGCATGTTCCACTTCACCGAGCAACAGCTCTTCGAGGTGGAGGCGCCCGAGGAACGAAAGGCCGTTAAAGTCAGTTTTAATTGATGGAACAGTCCGCCCATCTCTACGACCAAATCGCCGGCAACAAGCGGAAGTCGGTCATCCTGATGATCTCGGCCGTGCTTCTGCTTGCGCTTTTGGGCTTTGTCTTCGGGTCTTACTACCGGGCGCCGGTCAGCGGCCTTCTCGTCGCCGGAGGTTTTTCCGCCATCTATCTCTTGATCAGCTATTACGCCGGCGACCGCATCGTGATGATGTCGATGGGGGCGAGGGAAATCCAAAAGTCCGACAACCCGCAGCTCTTCAACGTCGTCGAAGAAATGGCGATCGCCGCGGGACTGCCCGTGCCGAAGATCTATGTCGTGCCGTCCAACGCCTCGAACGCCTTCGCGACCGGTATGCGGCCGGACAAGGCCTCGATCTGTGTGACGTCGGGCATTTTGGAGATTTTGAATCGCGAAGAGCTTCAGGCGGTCATCGGCCACGAGATGGGACATGTCAAAAATTTCGACAGCCGCTTCTCCGTCTTGATGGCCGTGATGGTGGGGGCGATCGCGCTGATGTGCGATGCCTTCTGGAGAATCAATCGCGGTTCCCGGCGTTCCTCCGACAAGGAAGAAGGTCAGTTTCAATTGATCATTCTGGCCGCTGCCATCGTTTTGGCGATCTTGGCGCCGATCGCGGCCCGACTGATCCAGTTCTCCGTCTCCCGGAAACGGGAACTCTTGGCGGACGAAACCTCCGCCGAACTGACGCGCAACCCGGAGGCCCTCGCACGCGCCTTGGAGAAGATCGTCAAAGACCCGGACCACCTGGACCTCGCCAACCGGGGCACGCAGCACCTCTTCATCACGAACCCTTTGAATGTGGGGAAGGACGCCCAGGCGCTTCAGGCAGACAATGAAAAGTCAGGATGGTTCGATACGCACCCGCCGATCGCGCTGCGGGTCCGACTTTTACGCGGAATGGCCCACACGACATGAAAATTACTTCGTCTCGAAGACGACCTCTGCTATAGGGTGTGCATGGCCTATCGCGTTTCCCTCATCTCCGGCGACGGCATCGGTCCTGAAATCACGGCGGCGACCCAAGAAATCATCGAAGCCTCGGGCGTGACGATCCTCTGGGAGGAGGTCTTGGCGGGACAGAAAGCGATCGAGAAGGAGAACGATGCGCTTCCGGACCGAACGCTCCGATCGATCAAGAAGAACAAGGTCTGTTTGAAAGGACCTCTGGCCACGCCGATCGCCAAGGGTTTTGCGAGCGTCAACGTCCTTCTTCGGAAGAAACTGAACCTCTTCGCCAATGTGCGTCCCGCCAAGTCCATGGAAGGGATTAAGAGCCAGTATAAGGACATCGATCTCGTCATCCTCCGCGAGAACACGGAGGATCTTTATTCCGGCATCGAACACGTCGTGGCGCCGGGCGTGGTGGAATCGATCAAGGTGATTACCAAAAAGGCGTCGATCCGCATCGCGGAGTTCGCCTTTCACTACGCCCGGCAGAACGGCCGCAAAAAAATCACCGCGATCCATAAAGCGAACATCATGAAGCTCTCCGACGGCCTCTTTCTGGATTGCGCCCGCAAGGTCTCGAAGAAATTTCCAAAAGTAGAATATACGGAGATGATCGTCGACAACGCCTGTATGCAGCTCGTCTTGAAACCGCATCAATTCGACATCCTCCTCTTGGAAAATCTCTACGGCGACATCGTTTCGGATCTCGCGGCTGGCCTGGTCGGTGGTTTGGGCGTGGTGCCCGCCGCAAACATGGGGGAGAAGGCGGCGATCTTCGAGGCGGTGCATGGCACGGCCCCCGATATTGCGGGCAAAAACAAGGCGAACCCAACCGCCTTGGTTCTCAGCAGCGCCCTCATGCTGGAGCATCTGGGAGAGAGAAAAGCCGCGGAACGGATCCGGCAGGCCATCCATAAGATCGTTCGCCAAGGAGAAATCGTTACCGCCGACTTGGGCGGAGGCGCAACGACGACGGAATTTACACAGGCGATCGCCCGAGCCCTTTGACTGACCCGGGACATGGGTAACATTTTGGACCGGGGACATGGGTGACGCTTT
>CAZWYB010000220.1:0-4277 GCA_964637745.1 uncultured Pseudomonadota bacterium | reverse complement strand
GGTGAGGACTTCACGAAGCTGGCGCTGTCGGGCTCCGCCACGATCGGCGAGGCCCTAATCGAACAAGCGACATTAAAAGTAGCATTGGCTGGTTCCAGAATGGAACGGATGTTGCTTAAGGCGACGTAGCGCGACTCCTGCCGTCCCGCATCCTCAATGGGGACGACCATCAAACGATCCTGCATAAAGGGCTCGCCCGCGAGGGTGATCCCGGGTCTCAGGCTCCAAGAGGCCGCATTGGTAATCCCGGCCTGGAACAAGAGCTGCTGTAAGGCGGTATAAGCCATTGAAGACACACGTCTCCTCAATGGGATTATCGGACCACCACCCGCTCGAGTTTCGTCAGCAACCTTTTTGCTTTCTTTTCAAGGATTTGATAGGCTTGCTCGGTGGCTAACCCCTCCTTTTTAGAGACCTATCGGGAAAAACACCAGAATCCGGTCAATAAAATCCTCCATACCGCCGGTATCCCGATGATCGTCGTGTCGCTGGTCGTCGTCTTTTTTAACTGGCGCCTCGGGTTGGCCCTCTTCGTCCTCGGATGGATCCTTCAATTCGTAGGGCACCTTTTCGAAGGCAAGACCCCCGCCTTTTTCTCCAATCCGGTTCACTTGGTGGTGGGGCCGATCTGGTGGGTCAAAAAGTTGTTTGTTCGAGATCGTTCAAATAGGCCTGAATCTTCGTCTTGATCGCCGCCTCTTGCTGGATCTCCTCGCCGCCGTCGTACAGCTCCTTCACCTTGTGAATGAGGCGGTCGTATTCGCCGTCGATCTCTTCAAGGTCGACGTCGGTCAGTCGTGGCCATTCACGTCTCAAAAAACCTTTCACGACACTCCAGTGTTTTTGCATGCGATTCGGCGTGGTTTGCATTCAAACACCTTTTATTGGATACCGCTGATTGTCAACGGTGAGATAAAAGACCTTGTGTTCCGGATCGAACTCCACGTGCCGCGCAAGATCCAGATAAGATTTACGATTGAACCGGGCCTTGAATTTTTGATCCCGCACCCGGCAGTAGAGGACGTTCCGGTCTCCCACCCAGAGCGTTTGAGGGTCCAAGGCCTCGGAATACCCACCGGGAAATCGGAGCTGAATCCCCTGATCCGCAAAGGCGACGTCTTGCACGACGTAGGGCACATCCTCCGAGGTGATGAAACACTCCTCTCCCTGACAGAAGACGTGACACCGGCCGTCGGGAAACATTCCCATCTTCCTCATGAGGAGACTCAAGACGGTGGGAACGTCGAACTCGGCTCCGTCGTGCCAGAGGTGGCCATCGGAATCGATGTAGTAGTACCAGACGCGAGCGGGTTCCTCGGTCATATCTCCCCCTCCCCCCTCTTACCTTAAGAGGGGGATCCGTGAGAGACAACGCTTAAAATCTTCGACAAGACACCTTCCAGGTTATCAAAGATCTCGTTATTCCAAAACCTCAGAATCCGGATATCATTGGCCTCCAAAAATAAAGTTCTCTCGCTGTCATAGTCTTGAATCTCTGAATTGGTATGGTGTTCGCCATCCAGCTCCAATGCGAGCCTTTTTGAAGGGCAATAAAAATCCAGAATATAAGGACCGAAACTGTACTGTCTCCAAAACTTCAGGCCATGAAGACACTTACCTCGCAGACTTCCCCAAAGAATTTTCTCCGCTTCAGTTGAAGATTTTCGAAGACCCCGCCTTCTGTCTTTGAAGGAAGGATCGTTGCAGAGGAAACGGATCATCTCGGCCACCTCCCCTTATGTAAGGGGAGGCCGGGAGGGGATACTCACGGCTTCAAACCCGGATTCGGATGCTTCTTATGAGGCGGATCGTTCGGTTGGCGCGGGGTGATCGCCGGATTGTTCTTGAACATGGGGGAGAGATCGGCGTTCACCTTCGCCCACTCGGGGGCGTCGTCGACGGAGGCCACGATCGCCTCCACCGGGCATTCGGGCAGACAGGCGCCGCAATCGATGCAGACGTCCGGATCGATGACCATGAATTTTTCGCCCTTATAATCTCCGGGATAGATGCAATTGACGGGGCAAACATCCACACAGTCCGCATACTGTTCGCCCAAACACTCCTGATTGATGACATAAGGCATGGCTGAATCTCCTCTCTCGTGAACGTGAACGACAACCGCCCGAATAGACTAGAGGATCGAGCCCTTCGCGTCAAGACTTCGAAGACTTCCCCGCCTCAAAGGCCTCGTCGATTCTCTGAGCGAGATCGAAATCCATCCGGGTCAGCCCGCTCGCGGGGCTCCCGTCGGCGGCCGTCGCTTGATGCGTCGTGAGCGTCAGGGTGGCGAATTTGTACCCATGGAGAAAGATGTCCGGATGGTGATCCATTGCCTCAGCCAGCTTGCCCACGCGGTTCACGAATTTGAGGGCCTCCGCGAAATTTTGGAATTTGAATTCCCTTTGAATGGATGCGCCTTGCCTCTCCCAACCCGTTAATTTCCCTAATCCTTTTTGGATTTCCTCTTCTGTGATGATTTTTGCCATTAAACCCTCCTGCCTGTGACATCTTGATTTTTTCCGAAGGAGGAAGCAACTCCCAACGAATTCTGCCGATAACACGGGTGGCGATTATACGCTCTGCCTTCGGGTAAAGGCAGCTTTACAGAAAGACCCTATGACATCATTTTGGAGTTGGTTAAATCAGTGGGCTCAAGCCCCGGTGCCTCCTGCGCCGCCGGCGAGCATCGCCGACCAGGTCAGAGTCTGCGACGGAACGCCGTTGGCAGAGATGACCTTCACCGGCGATACCCTCGGGTTCTCCCCTCCGGACCAGGTGCAGGCCATCCGTAACGACACCAATCGCGATATCGCCTCCGCAATGCCCTACATTTATGATTCCAGTTGGGGAAGGATCAGCGCGGCCCATCAGGAGCTTTTGGGCTTTTTCCGCGCCGATCTCCCCCCGGGTCTCAATCAATCGGGGACGCGGACCTTCGGCGTTTGCCGTGATGAGACGGCCAGTGTGGGGGCGGTCGGCGGCCAGTCGGCGGGCTATCGTCTTTATGTCACCGCTCCCACGGTCGTGAACAATATGTGCCCCCAAGGCGGCGAGGTGCTTCAGCGCAGCCAAATCATCGGCATCCAGTTCTCGGACCGCGAGATCGCAGCCATCAGCAGCGCCGTCGGGGGCACGATGGCCTACTGCCAAGATCCGGCGAATCGAAGCACGCTCTATGTGAATAGGGATCAGGTCGCTCCCCAAGACATTCATGTTTCCTCTTCCAGCTCGCTTCATCGGTGGCTCGACAGCCCCGCGGGGATTGCCGCCTTCCCCGATGCGACTCGACGGGCCCAGGTGGCGGCCGCCTTCGATCAGGCCGGTGCCGAAACCACAAGCTCGAGGAGAGGGGTCGACAACGCGAACTCCATGCCTCCGTGGCAACAATTTTTGTATAACGTTGTCTCTAACGGCGCCTTTCAGGCCTTGGCCCTCGGTGTCAGCGTCTACCTTTCGATTTACCTTCTGAGAAAGCAACTGGGGCCGATGCTCCAAGGGCTCACCATGCAAAGGGAGCAGATGGACTTGATGAAAGAGCAAATCGCCGAAAACCGGCGCATGATGAACGGCGAACAGGCGCTTCCAAGCCCCGAAGAGAGACAGAGAATTTTTGACGCCGTCTCGCGCGACATCACGGCGGATGCGCGGGTCCCAGGAAGGCTCGACCCCGTTTTAGGCCGTGACCGGGAAGTCGCCCGCATCGTCGAAATCCTAGAGGCCAATAATCTCACGGGCGCCAACGTTCCAGCCTTGATCGGCGATCGCGGTGTCGGTAAGTCGGCCATCTTTGAGGCCTTGGCCCAGGAGGTCGCCGCCGGCCGCATCCCTCGATTCAACCGCGTGGTGGAGATCGACATCCCGAGCTTGGTTGCCGGTACGGGAACCCGCGGCGCCTTGGAAACGAAAATGCAGGTCGTCAAGTGGATGATCGAGAACAACCCCGACACGCTGTTCGTCATGGACGAAGTCCACATGATCATCGGCGCCGGTAAAACCGAGGGCTCGAGCATCGACGCCGCCCAGATTCTGAAGAGCACGCTCGCCCGCCGCGGAGGCAACCTCATCGTCGGAACGACGGAGGCAGAATATAAAAAATACATCATGACGGACGACGCCTTCGAGTCCCGTATGACCCCTGAACCCATCCTGCCCGTCAGCGGAGAGATCCGGGCTCAGATTTTCCGAGGGGTCCGCGACTTCGCCTTGAATTTGAGCCGCGAAATGGATGTGAAGGCCGGTCAAACTCCCCGCCAATTCACGATTCCGGATGACGT
>CAZWYB010000219.1:0-4285 GCA_964637745.1 uncultured Pseudomonadota bacterium | reverse complement strand
ATCCAAGGGCGGCTTGAGGGGACTCATCATCGACTTGAGAAACAACCCCGGCGGTCTTCTCGACCAGGCCGTGGAGGTCTCGGATCTCTTTTTGGAGAGCGGCACCATCGTCACGACGGCCAGCCGGAATCACGAGGTGGACAAGCGCGTCGCCACCAAGAGCGGTAAGGAGCCGGCCTATCCGATCGTCATTTTGGTGAACGGTGGCAGCGCATCGGCCGCGGAGATCGTCGCTGGAGCCCTGCAGGACCATAAACGCGCGGCCCTTCTCGGGACGCGCACCTTCGGCAAGGGTTCCGTCCAAACCATTTTCGAACTGGGGGACGGGGCCGCCTTGAAGCTGACGGTCGCCAAATACTTCACACCGAGCGGGCGCTCGATTCAAGATCTGGGGATCAAACCGGATATGATCGTCGAGGCGAAAACCCCCTCCAAGAAGGATTCAAAAGAAAAGTCTGATTCCTCGGACGACTACCAGAAGGAAATGGCCCTCGATTACCTCAAGAAGCAGTCCCATCACTGAGTCTTCAGAAGGGGTTGCGGCGTCGTCAGCACCCGCTGGGCCTCCCTCCGAATGATCTTGATCGCCGCGGGTAGAGTCCTCTTGATGCCCCACTTAAGCAGGAACTTCGGGATGGAAGAGCCGGGGTCGCTCTCCACATAATATTCCATTCTCGTCCTCTTCGGATCCCCCTGAAACGGTTCGATCAGCACGTTTCCGTTGATGGTGTTGACGTTCCCTCCGACCTTCGACCACTCGCAATGAAAGACACCCTTGTCCCTTTCCTTCTCGTTGTTGACGTTTTTCATCACCATCCACCGGTCGGCTACGGGCCAGGGGAGGTTGTAATACTGAAAGGCGTAATTGATCCAAACGTGGCCGGTCACCTCATTTTCGGTGGCATCGAAGACGCGATCGCCGATGATCGAGTAAAAGTCGGCTGCCTTTTTCAATCCTGCAGATTGCAAGGCCAAGGTCTCGGGCAGGGCGCGGCTGTCGGTCAGATTCGGCAGGCCATATTTTTTCCACTCGTTGACTTGAATGAAAATCCTCCAAACGACGAGAGGGGGGGCGTCGATGACGCCCTCCATTTTTCCCCACACCCCTTTTTTGAGATAACCGCCGTCCGTCAGGATTTGGCCTTGATCGAGTCCATAGATCCTTTCCTCTTCGGGGCTGGCGAAGACGGCCTTTTCGGGCTTTTTCACCTTATAACCCGCTTGAAGATTGGAAGGGAAAGCGCTCCAGAACGAGAGAAGGAGGAGGGTCCAGAGGAGCGGTTTTTTTATGAGCCTTTTTTGCCTTACTTTTGGTATGAAGAAGGACAAAGCATCTCTCCTATGACAAACAATACCATCGACTCTCTCAGTACGGAATCACGGATTTTTGAGCCCCCTGATGCGGTCCGTCGTAACGCTTGGATTCCGGATCTCGCCACCTATCGAAAGATGTACGAACGGTCTCTGAACGACCCGGCGGGTTTTTGGGGCGACGCGGCGCGTGATTTCGTCTGGTTTCAGCCTTGGTCCCGCGTTCTGGACTACGATTGGAGGGACCGGATCGAGGTCCGTTGGTTTGAAGGCGCCAAGACGAACATCACGGTCAATTGCCTGGACCGGCATCTGCCGGCCGCAAAGGATCGCCTGGCCTACCTCTGGATCGGAAATGACGGCCAAGAGCGACGCCTCTCCTATGGAGAGCTCCATCGCCTGGTCTGCCGTTTGGCGAACGTCCTTCAGGACCTTGGCGTCAAGAAAGGCGACCGGGTCGCCGTCTATCTCCCCATGATTCCGGAACTACCCGCCGCCCTCCTCGCCTGCGCGCGCCTCGGGGCCGTCCATTCCGTCATCTTCGCCGGATTTTCGGCGGAGGCCTTGAAAGACCGGATCTTGGATGCCGGTTGCAAGATCCTGATCACGGCCGATGAGGCCTTGCGAGGGCTCAAGACGATTCCTCTGAAATCGATCGCGGATGAGGCCATGGACCTCTGCGAAAAATCCGGCAGTCCGGTGGAACGCTGTCTTGTCGTGCGGCGCACCGGGGCGAAGGTGCCGATCCGTCCAGGGCGCGATCTCTGGTGGCATGAGCTCGAATCCAAGGCTCGTGAGGATTGCCGTGCGGTCGAGGTCGACGCGGAAGACCCCTTATTCATCTTGTATACCTCAGGATCGACGGGACGACCCAAAGGCGTCCTCCACACGACAGCGGGCTACATGGTCCACACCGCCTTGAGCTTCAAATACGTCTTCGATTATCACCCCGAAGATCTTTTCTTTTGCACTGCTGACATCGGTTGGGTGACCGGACACAGCTACATGGTCTATGGACCGTTGTGCAATGGGGCCTCGTCCCTCTTGTTTGAAGGCATCCCGACCCATCCCCATCCCGATCGTTTTTGGGAAATGATTGAAAAATACAAGGTCTCCATTTTCTACACCGCTCCCACGGCCATCCGTGCGTTGATGCGCGAGGGAGAGACCTGGCCGGCCAAGCACGACTTGAGCTCGCTCCGTATTTTGGGGACGGTCGGAGAGCCCATCAACCCCGAGGCCTGGATCTGGTACCACAAAAACATCGGCCATGAGCGGTGTCCGATCGTTGACACCTGGTGGCAGACGGAAACCGGAGGCATCCTGATCACGCCCCTCCCAGGGGCGACCCCCACGAAACCGGGCTCTGCTTGTCTCCCCTTCTTCGGCGTCGATCCCGCCGTCGTCCGTGAAGACGGTTCGGAGTGCGGCGTCAATGAGGGCGGCTCCCTCGTCATCCGGCGGCCCTGGCCGGGCATCATGAGGACGGTCTACGGGCATCACGAACGCTTTCGCGAAACCTATTTCTCGCGCTTCCCGGGCCTCTATTTCACGGGCGACGGGGCGCGAAAAGACAAAGATGGTTACTTCTGGCTGATGGGACGGATCGACGATGTCTTAAACGTCTCCGGACACCGGATCGGAACGGCCGAGGTCGAAAGCGCCCTCGTCTCCCACCCCGCCGTGGCGGAGGCCGCCGTCGTCGGCTTCCCGCACGACATCAAGGGACAGGGAATTTACGCCTATGTCGTCTTGAAGGAAGGAGCGAACGCGACGCCGCAAGAGCTGTCGGCCCATATCCGCAAGGAAATTGGCCCCATCGCGGTTCCGGACGTCGTTCAAACGTGTCAAGGTCTCCCGAAGACACGCTCCGGTAAGATCATGAGGCGGATCTTGAGAAAGATCGCCGAAGGCCGTCTCGAAGACGTCGGAGACACATCGACCCTGGCCGACCCTGCGGTTGTGGACCAACTCATCAAAAATCGGAAATAAGAGTCGTTTTCTAGACGACTACATGGAAGGAGACGTGGCGGTTAAATTTTCCGCCCTCTGATTTGTGGTCGCTCGATGCTTTTGCCCGGATCGGATTGGCCCTCTGCCCTTACCTGCCGACCTTCGACCGTATGGGCTTCTCCGGGAGATGCGGGCGCTCGAATGTCCTTGGGATTTCTTGGAGCTTCCCCTCCTCGACGAATGCGGCCGAGCGGGTTCGGAGTCGTCACCCATCATCGAAGCCATCGCGATCTCCCGCCCGTGCGCGCGGCCTCCGCGCCTCGCCAGAAGGGCTTCTCTTCGCGCCTCACGCCGGGACATCCTTCTTTCATGCCGACGCTCCTCACGACTCTCTCCGCGATAACGCTCCGCAGAGGCGTAGAGATTCAACTTTTGACCGCGGTGGACATTGGACCAATTCATGTGGGGATTGCTTCTCTTCAATTGGGCAATGCTGATTCCCGTCTTGCGGCTGATCGTCGCCAGGCTATCTCCCCGATGCACCTTATAGGCGACCATCTCGCCTCCGCCACGATGGTGTCTCCGACCGCCTCGATCTTCGACATGATCGTAGAAGGACTCTCCTTCGGGTGGATCCATAGGCAGAACGATCGACTTGCCCGCCTTGACCGTATCGGACGGAGACAGACCGTTGGCCGCCGCGAGGATCAAGGTCGGGACGTCATGCTTTCTCGCCAGATGTTCTACGCTCGTGGTTTGTTCGACAGCGACCTTCTCGCCGCCCATGCGCTCTTCCACGCTGAGGCTATGGTACCGGCTTTTAAAGTGTTCGGCCGTTCCGGCAGGGACGTTGATCGTATACTCCTTATAATCGGGAGGCGTGATCCAATGGACGAGCTCCGGATTCAGAGCTTTAATGTCGTCGTAAGAAACACCGGCGCATTTGGCCGCGACGCGGAGATCCACCGGATCTTTGATCATGACGGCATCGAACGGAATAGGTTCTTTGTATTGTATGTTT
>CAZWYB010000218.1:0-4294 GCA_964637745.1 uncultured Pseudomonadota bacterium | reverse complement strand
GACCAATCACGGTGGCGGGACGGGAGGGGCCTCCGGATCTTCGGGAACGGGTGGGGCCGGCGGAAGCGGCGGCTTGGGTGGAGCCGGAGGTCTGGGCGGAGTGGTTGCAGGCTTTGGCGGAGCCGGGATGGCGGGGGAGGCCGGCATCTCTGGGGCTGCGGGTCTTGGTGGTTTGGGTGGCCAAGGCGGTCAAGGGGGACAAGCGGGACTGGCGGGATTCACTGGTTCTGCTGGAGCAAGCGGCGTCGGAGGCAACGGCGGCTTGGGAGGTCTTGGCGGGCAGGGTGGAGCCGGTGGTGTGTCAGGCATGGCTGGAGGTGCCGGGTTCGGGGGAGGCGGTTCTGCTGGAAGCGCTGGCGTTGCCGGGATCGGGGGTGCAGCAGGTCAAGGAGGGATTTCCGGAATGGGAGGTGACGTCAATGCTCCGTCCCTGTCCAAACCGCTCTCTCAGGCCCTTCCCCCCTTACGCGCCTTTCTCTTATGGAAAGTGCCTCCGGTGCCCGCCGGGAAATCTCTCAACGGCTATGAACTCTGCAGCGTGAAGGGTGATGCCACGATGATCGACGGTGCGAACGAGTGTCCGAACGGAACGATGACTTCTCCGAACTATGCCGCCTTGGATTCTCTGGGTGCGGGAGCGACCTATTATTGGAAAGTTCGCGCCGTCTATGGGGACGGAAGTTTTTCGGGTTGGAGCGCGATCGGCCTCTTTTCGACGGATAACTCGGCGGTCTTGAGGATGCCCTTTTCGGGGAACGCAAACGATACATCGGGCACCGGGAACAACGGGACCTTTCAAAACGGGGCGACGATCGGGAGCGGCTATATAGGTCAAGGGGTCCAGTTGGACGGGATGAACGATTATGTGTCGATAGCCGATGCGCCGGTATTAAATTACGGATCGGGTAATTTCACTTTGGCCGCGTGGGTGAATTCGAGTTTGGCGGGCGGGACGGTGCAGACGATCATGGCGAAGCGGACGGTGTCGGTCGGATACTCCCTCTACCGGTCCACGGCGGGGGCCCTGGTTTTTTATGGAACGAACTCAGGCAATATAGCGATGGGAGGGAATTTGCCGGCGGGGGAGTGGCACCACGTGGCCGTGAGCCGGCAAGGGACGGCGGTTACATTGTATTTGGACGGGGTGCCGGTGGGGAGCGGAACGAGCGGCGAGAATTTTACGAATGGGGCGGAGGCGGCCATCGGAAGCGACGGCGCGAGCGTGGGATTTTCAGAGCAGTTTCAGGGGGGATTAGACGAGGCAAGCCAGCGGAACAAGGACTCGACGATCGAGGTCATTCAAAACAATTACTGCGCCGAGCGCATTCTGTCGGGTGCAGCCGTCGATCCGCTTTGCCTTCAGTAAAATTAATTGATCTCCCAGCTCGTCGTCCCGTCCGGATTGTCCTTGATTTGGACGCCTTTGGCGGCGAGTTCCTGACGGATTTCATCGGCGCGTTTGAAATCCTTGGAGGAGCGGGCTTTTTTTCGCTGTTCGAGAAAGGACTGAATTTCCGATTCGCTCAAGGCCGACGACTTCAAGCCGATTCTCTTCTGTCTTTCCAAAAAATCCGACGGGTCCGACGTGAAAAGACCGAAAATACCTCCGAGGGTCTCACGAATTTCTCGCAAGATCTCCTTCTTATTGGCGAGATCCCATCCGACTCCCTTATCCAAAAGTGAGTTGATTTGGCGCAGGGTACGGAAGAGTTCGCCGACGGAGGCCATCGTATTGAAATCTTCGCCCTTCCCTTTTTCCAAGTTCTGATCAAAGCGGATTGTAAGGGATTCCGAGCCTTCCGGAGCGTCTTGGAGGCGTAAAAGGGCCTCGTAAAGACGGGTCAGAGCGTCTTTGGCGTTTCCGAGCGCCTCATCGGTGAAGTCAAGCGGCGAGGCATAATGGGCCGACAGAAGAAAGTATCGGACCACTTCCGGATCCCATTGCTCCAAGATGGCGGGAATGGAGCGGATGTTTCCAAGAGACTTGCTCATTTTTTCTGAGTTGATGTTGACGAAACCGTTATGGATCCAAAATCGGGCAAAAGGTCCTTTCCCCGTCGTTCCCTCGGACTGGGCGATTTCGTTCTCGTGATGGGGAAAGATGAGATCACGGCCGCCTCCGTGGATATCGAACGTCTCTCCCAGATATTTCATGCTCATGGCGCTGCACTCGATATGCCACCCGGGTCTGCCCTTGCCCCAGGGAGAGTCCCAGGAAGGCTCGCCGGGCTTTGCGCCTTTCCAGAGAGCGAAATCGAGGGGATCTTCTTTTTTTTCGTCGATCTCGATCCGAGCCCCGGATTCGAGCTCGTCGATTTTTTTATGTGAAAGTTTTCCGTAAGACGGGAATTTGCGCACACGGAAGAGGACGTCGTTCCCGGAGACGTAGGCGAGGCCACGGGCGACCAGCCTCTGAATCACGTCGATCATGTCTGGGATGTGCTCGGTCGCCTTGGGCTCAACGGTCGGAGTCAAAACACACAGCTTGTCCATAGCCCCTTTGTAGGACGCGATGTATTTCTCGGCGATCTCCTTTGCCGTTTGCCCCGAATCGTTCGCCCGTTTGATGATCTTGTCGTCGACGTCGGTGAAGTTGCGGACGTACGTGACGTCATAGCCGGAGTATTTGAGATAACGGAAGATGACGTCGAAGACGACGGCGGCCCGGGCGTGGCCCAGATGACACTCGTCGTAGGGCGTGATGCCGCAGACATACATGCGGACCTTGCCCGACGTGAGCGGTTTGAATTCTTCCTTTTTACCGGTGAGGACGTTGTAGATCTTCAATGACATAATAAAACGACGACTTGTGCGGCGACCGCTTCTCCCCGTCCCACGGCGTCCAATCCCTCGCCCCGCTTGGCCTTGAGATTGACCCGATCTTCGGAAACGCCCAGAAGTGTCGAAAGATTTTTGATCATCGCCGGGATGTGCGGCATCAGTTTAGGCGATTCCAAGTGAAGGTTCGCATCGATATTTTCGATCTTGAGCTTCTTCTCCTCTAGAAGCCGTCTGGCTTCCTTGAGGAAGAAAGACGACTCCGCGTCCTTCCAACGGGGATCGTTGTCGGGGAAATGGCGTCCGATGTCGCCCAAACCCAACGCTCCCAAAATGGCGTCGGTCAAGGCATGGTAAAGACAGTCGCCGTCGGAATGCCCCTTTGGACCTTTGTCGGAGGGCAAGACGACGCCTCCTAGGATAAACTTGCGTCCGGAAACGAGGGGATGGATGTCATAGCCTAATCCGACGCGCATGGTTAAGCCTCACCTCTTAAACGGAGATAAGCCTCCGCAATCTTCAAGTCTTCAGGAGTCGTCACCTTTATATTATAAGGATTGCCCATGACCACCTTTACTTTTTCCCCGATCCTTTCGACCAGCATCGCCTCATCCGTCCCCAGGAATCGCTCTTCGACGGAGTTCCTCACGGCCTTTTGAAAGATCTCGTAACGAAAGGCCTGGGGCGTTTGAATGCTCCAGAGTTCGCTTCGGTCGATTGTACCTTGGATGAGGCCGTTCGCGCCGACGCGCTTCGTCGTTTCCCGGACGGGGAGGCCGGCCACACAACCTCCGCAATCGACGGCCCCTTGGACCGTTCTTTCGATCAGATCGGGAGTGACGAGGGGACGGACTCCGTCATGCACGACAATGATGTCGCAGGGAGGGAGGGCCTCGAATCCCAAACGGACCGAGTCCTGACGTTCGTTTCCGCCGGGGACGATCTTTACAATCTTCTTGAGGGCATACTCTTTCACGAGATCGGAAACGGAGTCTTTCTCGGCCTCAGGAACGGCCAAGCAGACTCCATGGAGGACAGATGCGGATTCAAAAGCCTGGAGGGCGTGAGCCAGGATCCGTACATCCAAGCGGAGCTGAAACTTCATCTTCGCACCGAAGCGTCGTCTCGATCGCGCGATGGTTGCGGCGGCTTGGGCGAGCGCCGAGGACGCGGACATTGTCGTGATACTCGTCGATGCTGGACGCGGGTTCGATGACGATACGCGTGTGATCCTCGGGCGCCTGAAGGCGACGGGACGGCGCCTCGTGCTTGCGCTCAACAAGATCGATCTGGTGAGACGCGAAGTGTTGCTGCCGCTCGCCGCTGCGCTTGGTGAGGCCGCTGCGTTCGAGCGCATCTTCATGGTCTCGAGCACCACCGGCGATGGCACCAGTGATCTCGCGGACTTTCTTGCCGCAACGGTGCCCGAAGGCCCGTGGCTTTAACCCGAGGATCAGCTCACCGATCCGCCACAGCGCCCCTTGGCTGCAGAAACCACACGCGAGCAAATCTTCCT
>CAZWYB010000217.1:0-4299 GCA_964637745.1 uncultured Pseudomonadota bacterium | reverse complement strand
GGGAAAGGAACATGGCGTTGGTTCTGGTGACACACAATCCTTCGGTGGCCGGTCGTTTCCCGCAGTCCGTCCGTCTGGAAGACGGGCGCGTCGTCTCGCAAGGGCGCGGGGGGCGTGCGTGAGAAGGATCCTTGTCCTCGTCTTAGCCCTGTTGTGTCTGGCGGGTCGTGTGGCCTGGGCCGAGAGCGTCAACAGCCTCGGAAGGGCTTCCGGGGGCGTTATCCGTGCGATCGACGTCCAAGGCAACGAGCGGGTCGGTACACAGGCCGTGCGCCCCACCATCGAGACCCGCGTCGGCATGCCTTATTTCGCCGAGCGGTTCCATCACGATATCCAAGCCTTGTATAAGATGGGGGCCTTCGACGACGTCGAGGTCGAGAAATCGGCCGCCGGCGGGGGCATTAAACTCACCTATGTCGTCCGCGGGCGGTCCCAAATCAGCAAGATCAGCTTCGATGGCAATAAGAAGATCAAAGAGGACAAGCTCCGCGAGTTGATCGACATCAAGCCGATGGGCTCCGCGGATGCTGCGCGGCTCGACAGCTCCATCCGGAAAATCCAGGAGAAATACGCGAAGGAAGGCTACCAACTGGCCTCCGTCGATCCGGAAATCAAGACGATCCCGGGCAGCAAAGAGCAGGAACTGATCTTTCACATCCATGAGGGCGCGCCGATCCGCATCAAGCGGGTGAATTTCATCGGCAACAAGGCCTTCTCCGACAAGGAGTTGAGAAGAAAGATCAAGAGCCGCGAGAAGGGTTACTTCTCGTGGTTGACCAGCAGCGGCAAATATCAAGACGAGGTCGTCAAAAGAGACGTCGCCTTCCTGGTCTATCATTACCAAAACAACGGCTACCTAAAGGTGAAGGTCGGAATGCCGCAGATCTACATGTCCCGCGACCGCAAATGGGTCACGCTGACCTTCCACATTACGGAGGGGCAGAAGTATAAGGTTCGGAACGTCGACATCGAGGGGGATATCCTCACGACCAAGGAGGAGCTCTCCTCCAAGTTCAAGCTCAAGTCGGGCCAGCTCTATTCGCGGAAAAACGTGGAGGAGGATCTGACGCTCCTTTCCCAACTCTACGGAGACCAGGGTTACGCCTTTGCGAGCATCAATCCGGCCATCCAGCCTCATGACGAAGACCTGACGGCCGACGTGACGTATGTCGTTCAGAAGGGGCCTCGGGTCTACATCGACAAGATCAACATCGCCGGCAATACGACGACCCGCGACAAGGTCATCCGGCGTGAACTGCTGGTCAAAGAAAACGCCCTCTATAACGAGACGCGGCTGAGGGATTCCCAGCAGCGCCTGCAGGCCCTGGGATTCTTCGAGGAAGTGAACTTCGCCACGCCGAAGGGTTCCGCGGACGACCGGATCAACGTGAACATCACCGTGAAGGAAAAACCGACCGGAACGTTCTCCATCGGCGCCGGGTTTTCATCGGCCGAAAATTTCATCTTTACGGCTTCCATTGCGAAGCAGAATTTCCTGGGATTCGGCATCAGCGGCCAGTTTTCCACGGAACTCTCCTCCAAACGTCAGCTTTTCGTGCTGTCCCTCGAAGATCCGCATTTCCTCGATTCGGATTGGCTCTTGGGCGTGTCGGGTTACCGGACGGTCAATGTCTTCACCGATTTCAACCGCCGTTCCTTCGGCGGTTCCTTATCGCTGGGGCATCAGCTCTTCGAGAACTTCCAGCTCCGTCTGGGGTATCAGATCGAAAGCGTGGATGTTGGCTCTTTCCGTACGACCGTTCCCGAAGCCTTCACGCACAACCTCTCGGGCCTGACCTCCAGCCTATCGGCGAGCCTGGCGCGGGATACGCGAAACAATCGGCTTTTTCCGACGCGGGGCATGTACCAGAACGCGTCGGTGGAATATGCCGGCCTGGGGGGCGACAACGAATTCATCCGGTGGATGGAGAATTTCCGTTACTATCAACCGTTCTGGAAGGGATTGGTCGGCAAGATCAATCTGACGGTCAGCCAGATCTCCAGCTTGAACAGCCTCCCGGTTCCGCTCTTTGAGAGGTTTTTCTTAGGCGGCGTCAATTCCCTCCGCGGTTTCGACCTGCGTTCCGTCGGTCCCTCCGTCTTCGTCCCGTCCTCGACGGCCGGGGAGGTGAACCGCTTCGTTTATGGCGGCACCAAGATGATTCAGGCGAACATCGAACTGGAATTCCCTCTTTATGAACCCGCCGGTTTCAAGGCCGTGACCTTCGTCGATTTCGGAAACGCCTTCGCCGAAGACGAGAATTTTTCCCTCACGAAGCTTCGATCGGACTACGGTTTCGGTCTCCGTTGGAATTCGCCCCTCGGCCCCCTTCGTTTTGAATGGGGCTTCCCCTTCAGCCGCAATCCCGGTGAAAGTCGCACGGTCTTCAATTTCACCATTGGCAGCTTTTTTTGATAAAAAATTACCTCTTGAGTTATCAGGGGAAACGTCATTATATCGGCCTCAACCATCAAGGAGGAGTACCGTATGAAACGCGTTTTAGTTTTGTCTTTGCTCGCAACAGCCATGATCTTTTCCGGCCTCTCCCGGGCGGCCGCGGCCGAGGATTTGAAGATCGGAACCGTAAACTTCCAGCAGGCTTTGAACGACGTGGAACAGGGCAAGAGGGCCAAGGCCACTCTCAAGGCCGAATTTGACGCCAAGCAGAAGAAGCTCGAGGCGCAACAGGAAGAGTTGAAGAAGATGCAGGAAGAGGCCCAGAAGGAGGGAGCCGTCATGTCCAAGGATGCGATGGCCCAGAAACAGAAAATTTTTCAGGATAAATTCATGGAGCTCCAGAAGAGCATGGCGTCATACCGCGACGAATTGGTCGCCAAGGAGGCCAAGTCAACCGGCCAGATCCTGCAGAATCTGAAACAGATCGTTTCGGAACTCGGACAGAAGGAAGGTTACACGATGATCGTGGAGACGTCTCAGGACGCCGTTCCGTACACCAAATCCAAGGATGACATCACGCCGCGCGTCGTGAGCCTTTACAACCAACGCTTCACCGGTCCCCTGAAAATGGAATAGCGAGGGAATGGCAACCCGCAAGGTCGATAGTGAGATTTTATCCATTCTGGCCTGCTCTAAGTGCAAGGCGGACTTGACGCTTGCGGGAGACGAAAAGGGGCTTGTTTGCGAGACCTGCCGCATCGTGTTTCCCATCCGGGACGGCGTTCCCATCATGCTGCTCGAAGAGGCCTTTCCTTTGCGCGTCGAGAAGACGCCGCAGGAGGCTGAGCGCACGAAACCCTCCGAAAAGGCCCTTTTTACGGTGGTGGAGGGTAAGAACAAGGGAGAAAAGATCGATCTTGAAAAGGGGAAGTGCCGTGCGATCGGCCGGTCCTTGGACGATACGGAGAGGACAAAAATTTTCAGCGTGGAGGCCTCCGTGGGATTGGATGACGCCTCCAAAAAGCTCGTGATGCAGTATCTCGGCAAGCAATTTCAAAGAGGAGGCGCCTCTTCTCCGGCGGCCAAGCCGACGGGAGGCGTCGAGGTCTTGGGCGGCTTCGCCAGGGGAGCCGACATTCAAGTCAAGGACGTGGCGGTCTCGCGCCTGCATGCCATGCTTTTTTTCGATGAATCGGGTTCCATCGGCATCTTAGACCTCGTGAGCAAGAACGGGACGTACGTCAACGGCGCGGAGGTCGAGTCCAAGATCCTCAAGAAGGGCGATCTCATCACCATCGGCGGCACCAAAATCCGATTCGAATCATGAACTCAATGACAGGGTTCGGGGTTGCCCGGACGAAAATCGGACGTTCTCATTTGGTGGTCGAGGCGCGTTCCGTCAACCATCGTTTCTGCGAAGTGAACCTCCGCTGCCCCGGCCGGTTCGCCCATTTCGAAGCGGACGTCGTCCGCCGCGTGCGCGAGCTCTTCAGCCGGGGGAAGTTCGATCTTTTCCTCCGCGAGGAAGCCCTCGATCGTGAGGAGACCGAAGTCCGTTTGGCGAAAAAATCTCATCAAGTTCTGAAACGCATTCAGAAGGAACTGGACCTGCATGGGCCGATCTCACTGTCGGACATCCTCGCATGCCGCGAGATCTTCGTTTCTACCTCCGCACACGACGACGTCGAGCCTTACCGACGTCCGCTTCTGGCCTTGTTCGATAAGGCCTTCGAGGAGCTGAAGAGGATGAGGGAGAGGGAAGGCTCCGGGTTGCAGAAATGGTTCTTGAGCCGTCGTGGGCACCTGACGCGTCTTTTGAAGACGATCGAGTCGGAGGCCAAAAAGCGCAGCGGCGAGTACCGGAATCGCGGCGTGAGTGGCTGCGAGAGGGCACCCGATCC
>CAZWYB010000216.1:0-4312 GCA_964637745.1 uncultured Pseudomonadota bacterium | reverse complement strand
TCGAGAAGGCGGACACACGGTCGGGGCCGGAGTGGTGGCGGAGGTTATTGAATAAAGGATTTATGGCGACTGAATACGACAAAGGGCCCAAGATCAGGATTCGATTGAAGGGCTTCGATCACAAGCTCCTGGATCAATCGACGGGTGAAATCGTGGAGACCGTGAGGCGCACGGGCGGCCGGATCGCCGGGCCGATTCCTTTGCCCACGCAGATCGAGCGCTATTGCGTCCTCCGTTCCCCGCACGTCGACAAAAAGTCGCGGGAGCAGTT
The DNA here is from genome assembly GCA_964637745.1 of uncultured Pseudomonadota bacterium. Taxonomy (GTDB): domain Bacteria; phylum UBA10199; class UBA10199; order JACPAL01; genus CAZWYB01. The sequence goes on along the minus strand of CAZWYB010000216.1, from coordinate 4,041 downwards.
CGAGATCCGGACTCATAAGAGGCTTTTGGATATTTTGGAGCCGACCCAACAGACGATCGATGCGCTCATGAAGTTGGAATTGTCGGCGGGCGTCGAAGTCGAAATTAAGATGTTGTGAGGAAATTGTGAGCGGTATCCTTGGTAAAAAATTGGGAATGACCCAGATCTTCAACGAGGCGGGAGACGTCGTGCCCGTCACCGTGATCCAGGCGGGTCCCTGCGTCGTGGTCCAGAAGAAGGCGAAGGAGAGCGACGGATACGAGGCCGTTCAGTTGGGTTTTGAGGAAATTCCGGAAAAGCGCGAAAAGAAGCTCGCGCGCCCGTTTCTCAATCACTTCAAGAAGAAGAACGTCAAACCGTACCGTTTCTTGAAGGAGATAGACCTCCCCAAGGATACGGCTCTGGAAGTGGGGCAGGTCGTTACGGTCGAAGCGTTCAAGGTCGGAGATATCGTGAAGGTGACGGGGACCTCCAAAGGCAAAGGGTTTCAGGGGGTCATCAAGCGCCACAAGAAGAAGGGCGGGCCGGCGTCCCATGGTTCCCGTTTCCATCGGACGACAGGATCCATCGGTCAAAGAACGTCTCCCGGTGAGGTGTTTAAGAACATGAAGTTGCCCGGTCACATGGGCGATCGGCGCGTGACGGTAAGAAATTTGAAGGTCGTCGGCGTCCGGCCCCAGGAAAACCTCCTGCTGGTTTTGGGGGCCGTTCCGGGCGCCAAGAATAACATCGTTATGATCAGGAAGGGCTAAGTCGTGTCTGAACTGACTGTCTACAAAACGGATAAATCGTCCGCCGGTAAGGTGGAGTTCCCCAAGTCGTTCGGGGAAAAGGTCAATAAGGCCCTCCTCCATCAGGTGGTGATCGCGCAGCAGACCAACCGTCGCCATGGAACTTCGAAGGTGAAGAACCGCCACGAGGTCACCGGCAGTACGAGAAAGATTTATCGGCAAAAAGGGACGGGCGGTGCGCGTCACGGCGACATCAAAGCACCGATTTTCGTCGGCGGCGGACGCGCCTTTGGTCCGAAGCCGCGCGACTACGAGGTTCGGCTTCCCCAAAGACTCCGCCGCAACGCCATCCGCGAAGCGGTACTCCTCCGGAAGGTGGAAGGAAAACTCTGGGTCTTGGACGGGCTGGAATTTAAGGAACCCAAGACCAAGCAGGCCGCGGCGATTTTCAGCAAGTTCGAAATTCCCGGGGCCTTGGTGGTGTTGGAAGACGGTTCGGTGGCGACGGAAAAATCGATTCGGAATTTGGAAGGCTTCAAGGCCTGTCGTCTGGAGGCGCTCAACGTCTTGGACATTCTGAGATACAAGCATCTTATCCTGACCAAGAAGGCCTATGACAAGTTCGTCGCGAGTTTCGGGACGGAGGCGTAAGTGAGTCTGAACTATGAAATCATTCGTAGGCCTTTGATCACGGAGAAGGCCGTGACGGACCGGGAGAAGCTCGGATGTTATTCGTTCGAGGTTGCAGCAAATGCGAGCAAGCATGCGATCAAACAGGCGGTGGAGACCTTCTTTAACGTGAAGGTCACTGATGTCCGCACGATGATCGTTCGCGGAAAGCTCCGGCGCGTGGCCCGCCACTCCGGACGCCGACCGAATTGGAAAAAGGCGATCGTGACGCTGGCCAAGGGACAGAAAATCGAGATGTTCGAGGCGAAATAAATTTTATGGCGGTTAAAACCTACAGACCTCAAACCCCCACGCTTCGTTACCGGACGACGGTCGATTTTTCCCAGTTAACGAAGGTGAAACCGGAGAAAAGCCTTCTCCGCCCGTTGAAAAAGTCGGGTGGGCGCTCGAACACAGGACGCGTGACGATGCGTTTTATCGGCGGTGGCCACAAGCGCCGTTACCGGGTCATCGATTTCAAGCGGAATAAGGAAAAAATTCCGGGACGCGTTGAATCCCTGCAATACGATCCGAATCGGACGGCCTTCATTGCGTTGATCGTCTATCGCGATGGCGAGCGGCGCTACATCCTGGCCCCTGTGGGGCTTCGTGTTGGCGATCCGGTCCTTGCGAGCGAAGAGGCAGAAATTAGACCGGGTAATCATCTGCCGCTCCGCAATATTCCCCTGGGAACCGAGATCCATAATATCGAATTGAGCCCCCGCGCCGGCGGCCGGCTCGTCCGCAGCGCGGGAGGCATGGCGCAATTGGTCGCTAAGGAAGGATCCGCGGCTCAGATCCGCATGCCGTCGGGAGAGGTTCGGATGGTGGGGCTCAATTGTTGGGCGACGATCGGCCAGGTTTCGAACCTGGATCATGAGAACGTTGTGATCGGAAAGGCCGGACGTTCCCGCTGGTTGGGACGCCTGCCCCGTCAACGCGGCGTCTCCATGAACCCAGTCGATCATCCGCACGGCGGCGGCGAAGGAAAATCCAAGGGCGGTAATCACCCGACCTCGCCTTGGGGAACCCCGGCGAAAGGTTACAAGACCCGTCACAACAAGAGGACGGATCGGTTCATCATCAAGGACAGACGAGAGAGGTTGTAAGATCTTATGGCACGATCCATTAAAAAGGGGCCTTTTGTCGATGCGCCTCTGGTGAAAAAAGTGAACGAAGCGACGGTGAGCAAGAGCCGAAAGGTCATCAAGACCTGGTCGCGCCGCTCGACGATCATGCCGGAATTCATCGGCCACACCTTTGCGGTCCACAACGGACGCAAGTTTATTCCCGTCTACGTGACGGAGAACATGGTCGGCCACAAATTGGGTGAATTCGCTCCGACCCGGCACTTCCGCGGCCATTCGGGCGCGCGCAAGGATGAAAAGCCGGCGGCAGCGGGCGGCGGTGGAGCGCCCAAGTCGGAATGACGGCTGAATGACGAAGGACTTATTTATGACGGAAGTGAAAGCCCATCTTCGATATTTGAGAGTCGCGCCGCGTAAGGTCCGGCTGATCGCGGACGCCGTGCGCGGTCTGCCCGTGCAGCAGGCCTTGGACATGCTGACCTTCGCCCGCAAGTCGGCGTCGATCGACATCTCCAAGCTGATCCGCTCGGCCGTCGCGAACGCCGACCGGAAGGGCGGTATCGATGTCGACAATCTCGTAGTGAAAAGCATTTACGTGGACCAAGGCCCGATCATCCGGCGCTTTTTGGCGCGCGCCCGCGGATCCGCATCGCGAATTAATAAGAAGACGAGCCACATCACGGTCGTCTTGGAGGAGAAGTAGTGGGACAGAAAACTCATCCATACGGTTTTCGATTGGGCATTACGAAGCCCTGGCTGTCGCGTTGGTACAGCCGCAAGGAATACGCAAAGTTCGTGCGCGAGGACGCGAAAATCCGGAAGATCGTGAAGGAGAAGCTCTATAACGCCGGCGTGGCGCGCATCGAGATCGAACGCCGCGGTTCCACCGTGACGGTGAACATTTTCACGGCCCGCCCGGGATTGGTCATCGGCAAGAAGGGGACGGGCATCGACGCCCTCCGCATCGATTTGAACAAGCTCGTGGGCGGTGAGGTGAGCGTCAACATCCATGAAGTGCGGAAGCCGGAATTGGATGCGCAGTTGGTGGCCGAAAACATCGCGATGCAGCTGGAACGCCGCATCGCCTTCCGTCGCGCGATGAAGAAGTCCGTGACTTCGGCGCTTAAGTTCGGGGCCGGCGGCATCAAGGTGATGTGCGGCGGACGTCTCGCCGGGGCCGAGATCGCCCGCAGCGAGTGGTATCGCGAAGGCCGCGTGCCTCTGCAGACGCTCCGAGCGGACATCGATTTCGGCATGGCCGAGGCGCTCACGACCTATGGAAAGATCGGCGTCAAGTGCTGGATTTATAAGGGTGAGATTTTCGGCGAGAAGAAAAAGACGGAAGAGGCGGCCTAATGCTCCAACCAGCACGCACAAAATACCGCAAGGTTCAGAAAGGACGCGTTCGCGGCATGGCGAAGCGAGGCACGCACCTGAGCTTCGGCGAGTTCGGCCTGCAGTCGCTCGAGAGAGGGCTTGTGACCTCGCGACAGATCGAGGCGAGCCGTCTGGCGATGGCCCGCTACATTAAAAAGGGCGGAAAGATCTGGATC
>CAZWYB010000215.1:0-4358 GCA_964637745.1 uncultured Pseudomonadota bacterium | reverse complement strand
GGCCGGCAGGCTGGCCGAGAAGCTGCCTTTAACGAAACTCCTCCCATCCCCCTTCCATCGCCAATTTTTGGCCGGTCGCGGGCATGATCTGCAGCAATCCGACGGCGCCCGCCGGAGAGACGATCGCAGGACGATACCGGCTTTCCTGACGCATCATCGCATAGAGCAGATACGGGTCGATTTTAGCGGGGGGGCCTCCGGCGCCCCCCGAACCCCCGCTCCTCGAACCGGCAATGCCGGATTCTCGTCGCACCTCTTCAAATAGGAAATCGGCATAAGGGAGAGGATAATCCGAGCTCTCCTCCAAGGGGTTGCGTATATCAAAATCGAAACCGCCACCCATACCCTTGGAATGAATCCGTCTGCCGTCGGAAGGCAGTCTCCATCCTTTTTTAAGTCGCGTTCTGCGGATTTCCACGAGGACGTCGTCGGTCATCCCGAGATCGGTCAACTCGTGAATTCTTCTTAAATCCACCGAATCGTCCGTCGACTCCGTTCCGCTCGTCCAAGCAAAGCCGTTCGCGGTCGCGGTCCACCAAGAACGGAAGAGAGAGCGAAGGGACGAGTCACCATGAACCGGGCTCATCAGACGCTCCATCGCGCGGATGCCGTAATAGCTACCGCCGTAGATTTGCGTCAGTTGACGAAAGAGATCCTCGGAGGTCCCCTTTTGACCCAACCTCTCCAGGCTCCTTCCCTTCCAGTAGAGGCTGAAGGGCGTCTCGCTTTGCTCGATTGCGGCATCAAAGCTTTTGGCCGCCTGCTCGTAATTCTCCATGCGGAAGTAACACCAACCGATGCGCTCCAGGTAGGTCCTCTTTTCCTGAACCGCTCGACTCTTGGCGAGCAAGTCCTGAAGAAGGGGCAAGGCGGCCTTGAAATTTTGCGAGTCCTCGTAAAGGAAGGCGATCTTCCTCCGCGCCTCCTCGACGGCCCGGGAGCGCGGATAACGCGAGATCATTTCCTTGTTGGCCCAGATGGCGGTCTCGAAGTCCTGGCTTCGTGCGGCCGCCTGGGAAAGGCGGGTCAGATAAAAAATACCGGACTCGTCCCCTCCGCCATGGGCGACGAGCCTCCGGTAAAATTCCTTAGCTTTCGGATAAAGCCTCGCCCCGAAATAACAATCGGCGCGGTCGGCCTCATCGGAGATCCCTTCGCAATCCGCCTTCGGAGGGGCGTAGGAAGGGATTTCTAAAGGAGGACATTCTTCCTGACCATTGATTTGCCCCTGAGCGACAACCACCCAACGGCTGTCGGGATACATGTCGAGGATTTCCTGAAAAACGGGTTTGGCGTCGTCGCACTTGCGCAACTCGTGGAGGGATTTTCCAAGATAATAAAGAATATAATCTCTCGCTGCGACGTCCGCAGTCCGGATTTTTTCAAACTGTTGAGCTGCCTTGTCGTACTTTTTTTCTTGGGTGAATTTATACCCTTTTAGAAAATCTTTTTTGATATCGGAAAGAACATTGCTCGATGAATGAGCTTGAGTTACAATAAGATTGGTCAGAGTGACGAAAAAGAAAAACCGCTTTAAAAAAGAGCCCATGGAGTCGCCCTTATGCTAGAAGAAGACAAGTTCCCTCCCCTTCTTTCCGAAATGGCAGAAGACTTAAAAAAGGAAGGAATTCTCTTAGGTGAGTCCGACGTCGAAGTAAAGCCTTCCCAGCACTTTGAAGGGAAAGCGATCACCGCCACCAATGAGGCCCTTTCCTATGCCGCCCATCTCTGCCGGCTGAACGGAAATTTTGCGAGCGACGCCCCTTACCTTTTAAAGAAAATCAAAAATGCGGCCGCCGAAACGGAAAAGGCGGCCTCCATCATCCGGAGCGAAAAGGCCCTCAAATGCCGCGAGATCACACAGAGGATCGCCGATCACAGCCGCGAATACGTCCATGAGAGGAATCTTCAGGACATCATTGAGACCCTGAAGAGCGAGGGGATCTTCACGTTCGCGACCCCCATCACGGGGGAAACAAAAATCGAATTAGAATCCCCCGAGCAGTTCGAAGAAAAGGCGATCGCCTCCGTGAATGAAGAAATGCGACATGCCCTGGCCCTGTATCGTTGCGACGGCAACTTCGCGGGCGCCGCACGCATCTTGGAAAAGATTCAAGTCGCGGCCGCCGAGACCGAAAAGGCGGCCCACAATATTCGGAGCCAAAAGGCACTCAAATGCCGGGAACTCGCCCAAAGGATCGCCGAGCACAGCCGCAGCTTTTTTCATGAATTAAAGGAACGGAACGCAACTCCCAAACAAAAGGTCGCCTAGGCGGCCGATTTTCCCGGAATTCATTTCTTCTGATAGGTCACTTCGCAGGAGTTATCGACCGTCGAACAGTTCTGCGCCCCCGCCGAATCGGTCGTGCAGGTCTGAATGGAGAGGGTGCAGACGTTCGTCAGAAGGCCATCGATCACGCTGCCGGTGCATTTCTTGCCGCCGCCGGCCAATGTGTAGGTATGGGACGAATGGTCGTCAAAGACCCCCACGAGGTCCTCGAACCCGCCGCTCTGGCCCAAAAGAGAGAAGTTGGATTTGTTTTGAACGATGTTGACGACGGGATCAAAATTCGCGACGCAACCGTTGGTCTCGGTGATGGCGGCGATGTCGTAAGTCCCCTCCACGTTATCGACGAAAATGCCGGGGGTTTCGGTCGCAACCGAATTGCATCCCGACAACCCGGCCGCTGCGAATCCAGCCACTATCAGAGATAAGAATCTGCGTTTCCTAATCATATGACCTTTCGATAAAAAAATCGTCTCAGAGATCGCTCCCCGGATAGTCCAGGGGATCGCTCAAGAGATTGCCCAAAACGTCGCACTTTCCGCCTGTGGCATCGAACCAGCCGCAGCGATCCAAGAGAGGCTGCTGCTTGAAATAGGTCTCGTCTTCTCCGCCGATGCCCGCATTGAAGGACGCCTCGTTCGCCGCGTTGAACTGTTCTTGCGTACTCCAAGAACGGATCATAAGCCGTATCCGGTAAATAACGTCGTCGGCCTGATCGAGACAGGCGAACTCGTACCAGGCGTTGTGATGGTCGTCCTTGTCGTCGAAGGTCCGATCGGGATTCGCCGGGTCTTGGGGCCCGCGGATGGCGGCCGGCGCCGTCGCATAGTGAAAGGTCTTGCCGCCCGAATCGAAGGAATTCGTGATATCAAAATAGTTGGCGAGGTAAAGATTGGTCGAATCATTGAGGCTCTCCGGCGAGGCGATTTCGTAATTGCGGTTCAACCCGATCCCCGTCATGTCGATGTGATCCGGCTTGGGATAACCGTTTTGATCCTTCGCCTGAGTCGCAACCGCGGGGCCGACGAGACAATTCGATGCGCTCCCTCCCCAATGGGTGTGCTCGGTGGTCAGAGTTCCGTCTTGGGTCTTCATCAAAACATAGTCGCCTTCGCAGCAATTAACCCCCAGAGGATCGTTGGTGTGATCGGCCGTACAAGTCAAAGCGCCCTGATCATTCAACTGAGCCGTGATGCCGGGCGTCACGTCGGTCACGCTGTCTAAAACGGTGACGCTCTGACCGCTGGGGTTGGTTGTCACGGTGATCGAGACCGCCGAAGGACCAACACCACCTTGCTCCTGGTAGAAATAGTACGGGAACACTTTGACGTAACTGCAGCGATCCTTTGGGACGTTATAGTTCAGCTGGAGTTTGCCGTCGAAGCTGAAGAGGTCGAGTTCCAACGCCTCCAAGATGCAAACAAGGTCCGAATGTGCCGTGTCCGACGTCGCCGCATTCCGGTCGATCTTGCACCCCGCATTCCAGGACTGTCCATTCACATGAAGGGCACTTGATTTGCCGGTCGGGGCATTGAAGGCGACTTTCATGAAATCGTTGTCGACTACGGTCAGGGTGACGGGATCGCGGATCACCTGCTGGGCCGAAGCCCCTCCTCCGCCTCCGGCGCTGTTGGTCGGCGTGCGCGTCGCGGACGTGTTGTTGCATCCGAAGGCGCCGCCCATCGCGCCAGCGATCAGAAAAATCCCGCCCATCGCTAAGAAGAAAGTGGCCTTCATGACCCCACCAATTTCGGCGTAATGAAGATCAAGAGCTCGCTGTCCGCCGTCTGTTTGGATTTCGAGTGAAAGAACCCCCCGATGACCGGGATATTCCCCAAACCCGGCACCAGTTTCTTCACCTTGGAATGTCTCTGCCGCGAAAGACCGACGATCACCGTCGTCTCGCTGTCTTTGAGGATCACGGTGGCGGTCGCGGTGTTGTCGATGACGGACGGAATTCCGTCGACCGTCTTGGAAAAGTCCGCCTCGCTCTCCACCGCGTCGATCTTCATCTTGATGAAATTGTCGTTGGAGCTCTGAGGATCGACGGTGAGCGTGAGGCCGTCGATGC
>CAZWYB010000214.1:0-4421 GCA_964637745.1 uncultured Pseudomonadota bacterium | reverse complement strand
ATGAGACGGCATGGGTTGGTCGGCTTAAGGAAAAGGGGAAGTAAAGTGCAGATGGTGAAAGGCGGGGTGAGGGAAACAGTACCCCTGCATTCCGAACTTAAGAAGGGACTGGAGCGAAGGCTCCTGAAGAGGCTCGGACTGAGGAAGGGTGGTCTATGAAATACCATTTTAAAATACATAAAGAGAAAAAGGGTTACTGGGGCGATTGTGTAGAGCTTGAAGGGTGTCGGAGTCAGGGAGAAACCATCGAGGAGCTCAAAGCAAATCTCAAAGAGTCTTTGGACCTCTATCTTGATGAACCGGAAGAATCGCAAATCGCATTTCCACAGCCCAATCGTCGTTTGAAGGCCCGCAATATTGTGGCCGTCGAAGTGGATCCCCAAATTGCCTTGGCGAGTCTTGTGCGATCGGAACGGCTCAAGCGCAAATGGTCTCAGAAAATTGCGGCTAAGGAACTTGGCATGCCTCTCTACAGTTATCAAAGGCTCGAATATTCAAAGACAGCAAATCCCGAGTGGAAGACTCTGATTAAACTTCGACGAGTTTTCCCTGAATTAGATCTCAATCTAGCGGCCTGACTCGAGATTCTGTCGCATGTTGTTTAAGCCGTCGTAAAGCATCTTCCCTAACTTGAACTTATAGTCAAATGGGACGTTGTCGTTGACCAAAATCGCGAAGCGCGCCGTGCGGCCGTCGCCGGTCGGCATGTAACCCACGAGCGTGTTGACGCCGGTGAGAGTCCCCGTCTTGGCAAGATACAGGTGTTCTTCCTCGGGCAAGAGGTTCTTGTACGGTTCGAAGAAGCGGAGGAGGGCGATCATCTGTCGCGGGCTGACCGCGTTTTGCCGCGACAGGCCCGCTCCCTCCACCACTTTGAAATCCTTCCAGCCGATTTTTTCACTTAAGAAATCCGTCAGGACCCTCTGGCCTTTTTCGATCGTGGCGGGAGCTCCGTATTTCTGGGCGCCCATCACGAGAAAGAGCTGGTTCGCCATGAAGTTCGTTGAATACATCAAGAGTTCGCTCAAGACGTCGTCCAGACTTTTGGAGGAGATATGGCGATACAGAAGAGAGGCGTCGGTGGGTTTCAAACCGTTCCTGATCTCGCCCTTCACGTCGATCCCTTCCTTCTTCAAGAAGGCGGCGATCAGTTCTCCCGCGTAGAGGGCCCCCTTCAGCGGGTCATTGCCGATGTTGACGCGCTGCTTGCCCCCGCCCGGCGTGGTGCGCGCGGTTTCCGCGGCCAAGGGCGTCAAAGGCGTCTGCGGTTCGGCCGAGACGACGGCGGCGCGGGGACCGGAGCCCTCCTTATGGACGTTCACCGTGTTGAAGTTCGCGATGAGGGCGCCGTTCAAGGCGTCATAAGGGTTCGGCGTGTGCGAGGTTCCGTCGATGACGATGTTCGGCGCGAAGTAGGAGGAGTCGAGGAGGATGCCGTTGACCTCGCGTAGACCCTTGTCCTTGAGGTTCTTTGCGATCACCGCGATCTCTTCGGAGACGAGAAACGGGTCGCCGTACCCCTTCACCACGAGGGTGTGGTCTTTCGTCAGGAAAAAGTCGGTGGGAAATCGGAAATCGCGGCCTAAGGTCTCGATCGCGCAGGCCGATGTGGCGACCTTCATGATCGAAGCAGGAATAAAATGCTTCTCGGCTTGATGGGAGAACAGGACTTTGCCCGACGAATCTTCCACGAAGGCCCCGCCATTCTTCAAGGCGACCATCAGCTGGACCTGCCAGCTGTCGCCGGCGAAGGCGCCGAACGGGAGGGTGGACAGGAGCGCAACGGCGCAGAGCATCGAAGATTTCTTCATCTTATTCCCCACCGCTCCCCTTGAACTTGTCCTCCTCGTGTTTGAAGAAGACGTTCAATGTCGTAAGACTGCCGTAGCAGCGGGTGATGTATTGGTCCATCTCGGCTTTTTCGACATCGGAGAGCTTCGGATGGGCGTTGATTTTCTGTTCCAAGACGCGAAGCTTGTCCCTCACCATCACCACCTTGTGAAAGAAGGCCTCGATGGGGATCTCTTTGGATTGGAGGGAGGAGAGGCCGGGTTTTAGGATCAACGTGCCGCCTTCCCATTTGTCGGCCATGCGTACGTTGGATTCCATTTGCTCCAAGACTTCACGGACGATCTGACGGACTTCCTCTCTATCCATAAAAACTCCTTTTCAAAAGAGTTGGCTCAAAACATTCAGGACGGATGTCGGCGTCAGCGGATCGCCGGGGCCTTGGTCGGTCCGAAGATCCATGGATTGCTCGACGTGAAGGAAGCGTTGCGACCCCGACGGGGCATCCGTCGTGCAGATGTTCTCGCTTCCGTTGGTGACGCGGCCCTGGAGGTCGTCGGTGCCGCAGAGACGGATGCCGGAGCTGCCGTCGTTGCAGCTTTGGCCCGCGTTCGAGACGCCGGTCTCGGTCTTCAGTGCGGCGACGAAACGGTTGGTGAGGCTGTTTGCCGCGGTGACGGTCTCCGTCCCGTCGGAGACGAAGGCGTGCGGGTCGCCGGCCAGTTGATTGAACCCATGCAGGGCCACGGCCGTGAGCGACGGGTCGAAGTTCATGAGGATTTCATGCGCCGTCTGAAAAACCTGTTCCTCGGAGTGGGCGGCGTCCGCGATCCGGAACGACTCTTCGATGCTGGAGGTATTGCAGAGGGCCGTCGTGCCGCTGCAGGGCGAGAAGACCGTGCTGGCGCACCGGTGGGCCCCGGCGATCAGGAGCCCCCTAGCGGAGAGGGTCAGAAAATACGAGGTGGCCTGTCCTTCCGTGGCGAGGTCCGCGATTGGATGCGGCGCCTCCAACAGGAGCTTGCGCGATCCCTTGGTGTTGATTGCGTAGAGACCCCAGCCTCGCGGCGTCGCGCTCTTTTCGCGGATGAGCAGGAAGGTCGGTCCGGAGGCGTCCGTAAAGCGGGTCAAGGCAAGATTGAGGTTCTTGAACGCCGTGAGGGCGTCACTTTCTTTTCCTTCGAGAAGTAATTCCAAGGCGTCGCGAAAGGCCTTTTTCTCGTCGTCCGTGGGCGGCGTATAATTCAAAATCCCCAAAACGGGAAAGACCATCGTTTTGACCACGGCTGTCAGATCGCCGCTTTCGGTCGGGATCGTCGGCGGCGTCGGAGGATTGTCATCGGAGCAGGAGGCGAATCCGACGAGACACCATCCCAGAATAAGCGTTCTGCTGAGAATCCGCTTCACTCAGCCCTTGGTCGGTTGCGTCGTCGGAGCGGCCGTGGGAGCGGCGGGTGCGGCGGCCTTTTTCTCCAAGAGCTTGTCGATCACCTGGCTGAAGGACTCGAGCGGCCTGGCCCCCTTCACGGGGACTCCGTTGATGAAGAAGGCAGGCGTCCCGCCGGCACCGTGCTGCTCTGCGAAGTTTCCGTCCTGCTGGATCTGGGTGTCGAACTTGGTCGATTTCCAATCGCTCTTGAACTTCGCCATGTTCAGGCCCACCTTCTGGGCGATCTTGAGGATGCCTTCATCCGAGAGGTCTTGTTGGTTGTCGAAGAGGGCGTCGTGCATGGCCCAGAACTTGCCCTGGGCGTTGGCGGCGAGGGCGGCTTTTGCCGCGGACATCGAGTGTTGGTGCATCGGAAGGGGATGTTGCCGGAAGGCGAATCGGACCTTCCCTTCATATTTTTTCAGTAAATCCTTTACGGTGGGGACCACGCGTTTGCAGAAGGGGCATTGGAAATCGGAGAATTCGATGATCGTGATCGGGGCGTTCGCCGGCCCCTGGACGGGTGCGTTGTTCAAATCGATGGCGATGGGGTTCTTCATCAGCTCGTCGATGGACGGCTCGGGAGGACGTTGCTGGGCCTGGCGTTTGTGAATGTACCCTTCGATCTGGTTTTGAATCACCTTCGGCTTCTTGTCAAAGTAGGAGTTGATCGCCGCGTCCAGCTGGGCGTCTGTGGGCTTGCAGGAGGAGAGGGCCGCCGTCGTGGCTAGGAGCACCATGAGATACGTCCGCATCGCTGTCTTCGTCATAATCACCTCGTGTTTGCTTTTTAGAGGGAGTCATCTTATAGGGGATCGGCTCGAAGTGCAACGGGAAGAAATAGGAAATCCGTGAAACAGAAAAAACTCGGCAAGACGGAGGTCGCCATCAGCCCGATCGGTTTGGGCGCCATGCCTTTATCCCTCGAGGGGCGTCCGCCCGAAAAAGAGGCCATCGAGGTCATTCACCGGGCACTGGATTTGGGCGTCACGCTCATCGACACGGCGGACGCCTACTGCATCGATGAAAGGGACAAGCATCATAACGAGAAACTGATCGCGAAGGCCTTGGCATCCTACGGCAAGGAGACGACCCATGTGATCGTCGCCACCAAAGGGGGCCTCATGAGGCCCGCCGGGGATTGGACGACCCACGGCGATCCGAAGCACATTAAGATGACCATCCACGAAATTTATGCGGCACC
>CAZWYB010000213.1:0-4428 GCA_964637745.1 uncultured Pseudomonadota bacterium | reverse complement strand
TGCAAAACTTCTTCTGGTCCGAGGTCGAGATCAACGAGAAGCTCCACAGGATCATGCGCAAGGCCTTCGCGGAGGTCTATGAAGAAGCGACCCGCGAAAAGGAAAGCATGCGGACGGCGGCCTTAACCCTCGCCATCCGCAAAATCAGCGCCGCGATGTTGGTACGCGGTCTTTTCCCTTGATACGTACTACACTTATATCGTAGCGTAGTACAAGAGGTCTTCGTGAGCTCTCTCAGTATCCGTAAACTTCCAAAACACATCGAAAAAGCCGTTCGCGAAGAGGCCAAAGCCAAAAAGATCACCAAAACGGAGATCGTCCTCGAAGCCTTGCAGGAGCGTTTTCATTTGAGCGACAAGGAGCAAAAACGAAGAAAGATTCGAAGCTTCTTCGGCCATATGACCAAGGATCAATACGCTGAGTTCAAAAAAGCGACCGAGCCGTTCTCTGAAATCGAAAAGGAGCTTTGGCGGTGAAAGCAACATGAAGCTCGTCATCGACACCAATGCTTATTGTCTCTGCGATTTGGGAAACGAAGTGGCCCTGTCCTTTCTAGAAGAAGCGAAGTACATTTTTCTACCCGTCATTGTTTTTGGGGAACTCTATTACGGTTTTAAGCACGGCGCACGCCTCCATGAAAACCTCCGGCGTCTTGAAAAATTCGTCGACTCCTTTAATGTCCAAACTATCCCGGTTGATCTGAGTGTGGCGCGTAACTTCGGAGACCTCTATTCCGCCCTCAGAAAAAAGGGGAAACCGATCCCCACAAACGACATCTGGATCGCCTCTTGCTGTCAGGCCGTTGGCGGTGTTCTTTTGACTGCAGACACCCATTTTAAAAACGTAGATTCGATTGAAGCTCACTATCTAGAAGAATAGCCCTTTTTCCTAGACGAAAACGCCCATCGAAGTTATAAAAATCCCACTCAAAGGAGCTCATCGTGAAAACTCTTTCGCGCTTCTTGTGTGTTCTGACATTGATCTTTTCCGCGGCGGCCTGCCAAAAGAGTCAAAATGTCCTCCTGATCGGAGAATACGGAAGCTTCACCGGCGGCACCGCGACCTTCGGGCAGTCCTCACACAAGGGCTCAGAGCTCGCGGCGGACGAGGTGAACGCCTCGGGCGGTCTGCTGGGGAAAAAAGTGAAGATCGCGAGTGAAGACGACCAGAGCCGTCCGGAGGAGGCGAAGACGGCGGTTTTGAAGCTCATCAAGCAGGATCAGGTGATCGCCGTGTTGGGCGAAGTCGCCTCTTCCCGGAGTCTCGCCGCCGCCCCGGAGTGCCAAAAGGCCAAGGTCCCGATGATCTCTCCCGCCTCCACGAATCCGAAGGTGACGGAGGTGGGCGATTACATCTTCCGCGCCTGCTTCGTGGACACCTTTCAAGGGGAGGCGATGGCGAAGTTCGCGTTCAACACGCTTCATGCTAAAAAGATCGCGGTCCTGAAGGACATCAAAAACGATTATTCGGTCGGCTTGGACGAGTTTTTCGAAAAAACCTTCAAGGCGCTGGGAGGCGAGATCGTCGGCGTCGAGTCCTATTCCGAGGGAGACATCGAATTCCGCGCCCAACTGACCTCTCTAAAAACCAAGACCCCAGACGCCGTCTACATACCGGGCTATTACACGGAGGTGGGCCTCATCGCGCGGCAGGCGCGTGAGCTTGGAATCACCGTCCCTCTGTTGGGAGGCGACGGCTGGGATTCCACCAAGACGATCGAAATCGGAGGCAAGGCGGTCGAAGGTTGTTACTTCACCGATCACTACGCCGCCGACGATCCGAACCCGACGGTCCAGGGCTTCATCTCCAAGTTCAACCAAAAGTACGGCGAGGTCCCTGACGCCATGGCCGTCTTGGGCTACGACTCGGCCGGTCTTTTGTTCGACGCCATCAAGCGCGCCGGCGCCGTCGACTCCGCAAAAATCCGGGACGCCCTGGCGGCCACCAAAGATTTTCCCGGCGTCTCGGGCAGCATCACCATGGATGAGAACCGGAACGCCAAGAAACGCATCGTTGTCCTCAAAATCGAGAACGGCGCGTTCAAATTCAGCGAAGCTCAAAATCCGTAGTGACTGAATTCTTGCAACAGCTCGTCAACGGCCTCGAATGGGGCTCCATCTATGCCCTGATCGCCTTAGGGTACACGATGGTCTACGGCGTCCTCCGTCTGATCAACTTCGCCCACGGGGACGTCTACATGATCGGGGCGATGGTGAGCTATTACGCCGCTCGGAAGCTGGCCGCCGCGTCCTTCGGCATGGGGGGGTTCCAGTTTCCGATTCTTCTGGCCTTATCGATGCTCGCATGCGCCGCCCTCGGCGCCGCGATCGAACGGATCGCCTACCGCCCGCTCCGCAAGGCCCCGCGCCTTTCGATCCTCATCACGGCGATCGGCGTCTCTCTGCTTTTGGAATACGGCGGCCAGCTCCTGTTCGGAGCCGATCCCAAGTTTTTTCCCGAACTGATCCACAACGCCCCCCTCTTCACCATCGACGGCGTCATCATCAACCGGATCCAGGTTCTGGTCCTCGCGATCAGCTTCGCCTTGATGCTGGTTCTCCGGTTCGTCGTGATGAAGACGAAGATCGGCAAGGCCATGCGGGCCGTCTCCTTCTCGCACACGGCGAGCCAGTTCGTGGGGATCGACGTAGACCGCGTGATCACCGTCACCTTCCTCATCGGTTCCTCTTTGGCGGGCGCCGCCGGAGTGCTGGTGGGATTGGAGAATCCGAAGATCGAACCTTTGATGGGCATCATGCCGGGCTTGAAGGCCTTCGTAGCGGCCGTCTTGGGAGGGATCGGCAACATCCCGGGCGCCCTTCTCGGCGGCTACCTCATGGGTTTGGCGGAAACTTTCGTCGTCGCCTATGTCTCGTCGACCTACCGGGACGCCTTGGCCTTCATCCTCTTGATCCTCATCCTGCTTCTGAAACCCGCGGGCCTCTTGGGCAAGTCCGTGAAGGAGAAGGTTTGACGATGGCGACGCGCCTTCTGAATCGTTTCAAGATCCCCATCGCCGTCGTTGTGTTGGCGGCGTTGAACGTCCTCTTCAAGAATTACATCAACCCCTACGTCACGCAGATCGTCTGCATGATCGGCATCAACATCATCATGGCGACGAGCCTGAACCTCATCAACGGCCACACGGGCCAGTTTTCCATCGGGCACGCGGGCTTCATGGCGATCGGCGCCTACACCTCCGCGGCCATCACCGTCTACGGGCATGACGCCGTCTTCCGCGCCTTTCCTTTTCTTCCCACGGCCCTGGTCCAAGACGTCTTTTTCATCCTGGCCGTTTTGGCCGGAGGACTGGCCGCCTCCTTGGCAGGGCTCCTGGTCGGCATTCCCGTCTTAAGGCTCCGCGGCGACTACCTCGCGATCGCAACCCTAGGCTTTGGCGAAATCATCCGGGTCGTGATCCTCAATCTGGACGTGGTCGGCGGAGCGCGCGGGTTCGGAGACATCCCCGAGTACGCCGATTTCTTTTGGATCTATCTTTTCGCCTTCCTCACGGTCTTGGCCATCGCGCGCATGGTCTATTCCATCAAAGGCTCGGCCTTCCTGACGATTCGCGAGGACGAGATCGCCGCGGAATCGATCGGCATCCCGACGGCGCGCTACAAGACGATCGCCTTTTGCATCGGTTCGTTTTTCGCGGGGCTGGGCGGCGGCCTCTTCGCCCACCTTTTTACCTACCTCCATACCAACTCCTTCACGTTTCTCCGGTCGATCGAGTTTGTCGTGATGGTCGTTTTGGGCGGGATGGGTTCGATCACGGGCTGCATCCTGGCGGCGATCGTCCTCACGATCCTCCCCGAGGCCTTAAGGGCGGCCAGCGAATGGCGGATGGTCGTTTATTCGCTCCTCCTCATTTCGATGATGCTTTTGAGGCCTCAGGGACTCTTCGGTCTGAAGGAATGGAATCCGTTCGCGAGGAACAAGAAATGCTCCTAGAGGTTCAAGACTGTTCGCTCTCTTTCGGCGGCGTGAAGGCCCTGACGGGCTTCCGCATGGCGCTTCAGGAGGGAGAACTGCTGGGCATCATCGGACCCAACGGAGCGGGCAAGACGACCCTCTTCAACGCCTTGACCGGCGTCTACCGGCCGGATTCCGGCGACCTGAGGCTTTCCGGTACGTCGCTCGTGGACCGCGCGTCGCACGAGATCAATCTCTTGGGCGTCGCGCGTACCTTTCAAAACATCCGCCTCTTCCAAAACCTCACGGTGGAAGAAAACGTGCTCGCCGGCTTTCATCATCGATTGAAGACGTCGCTCGCCGCCGCGGGTCTGCAATCACCCGCCGCCGCAAAGGAAGAAGAACATCCCCGGCGATGTTCCTCGGAACTCCTCGAACTGTTCGGACTCCCCGGACGTCGCGAGGAGCGTTCAAAAAATCTGCCCTACGGAGATCAGAGAAAATTGGCAGACG
>CAZWYB010000212.1:1242-4430 GCA_964637745.1 uncultured Pseudomonadota bacterium | reverse complement strand
CTTGATGGACGGGGTCGCCTACCTGGAGGCGGCGGTCAAGGCCGGTTTGGACGTCGACGACATCGCCCCGCAGATCTCTTTCTTCTTCTGCTGCCATAACGATTTCTTGGAGGAGATCTCCAAATTCCGCGCCGCGCGAAGGCTTTGGGCCCGGATCGTCAAAGAGCGTTTCCAGGCCAAGAAGGACGATTCCTGCAAGTTGCGCTTTCACACGCAGACGGCGGGCTGTTCGCTCACCGCCCAGCAGCCGAAGAACAACATCATCCGCGTGACGATCCAGGCGCGCGCCGCGGTCCTCGGAGGCACGCAATCGCTGCATACCAATTCCTTGGACGAGGCCTTGGCCCTCCCCACGGAGGAATCCGCCCGCGTCGCCCTCCGCACACAGCAGATCATCGGTTACGAATCGGGCGTTCCGAATACGATCGACCCCTGCGCCGGTTCCTACGCGATCGAATCGCTCACGGACAAACTGGAGAAGGAAGCGAAGGCCTTGATGGCGAAGGTGGAGGAGTTGGGCGGGATGGTCCCGGCGATCGAAAAGGGCTTCGTCCAGCGCGAGATCCAGAACAGCGCCTACAAGTATCAGCGGGACGTCGAGGCCAAAGACGAGATCATCGTCGGCGTGAACGAGTTTCAGATCGAAGAGAAGGGCGCCCATCCGATTCAGAAGATCGATCCGACGATCGAGCAGAAAAAGAGGGAAGGGCTGCAGCGCTTCCGCGCCTCACGCGATCAGGCCAAGACCGACAAGGCCTTGAAAGATCTCGCCGGGGCCGCTACGGGCAAGGAGAACGTCCTCCCCTTTATCTATGAAGCAGTCAAAAACCGCGCGACCCTGGGAGAGATCTCCGACGCCCTCCGCAAGGTGTTTGGACAGTATAAAGAAAACGTCGTCGTCTAGACCCGGCTTTATCGCGAGCCTCGCCCGTTGGGGCGTCTCGAATGATTTATTCAACGGGTGCCAACTTCGCCATTTCCATTTCCATGCCGGTCAGCATCATGCCGGAGGCATAACCCAAGCTGACGTAGGTCTTGCCATCCGCACCGGTCATTGCATAACCGAAATCCTGGGCCTTCTTCCCCAGGACAACCGCCAGGTCGTTTTCATTATCCTTGTAGCCGTAGGCGACCGCCATTTTGGCGAGCATCGCGGGTTCCGCATAGACGTTCATCAGATAGCCGAGCGCCGTTCCATATCTTTCGACGTCCGCCCTCTTGGCCGTCAGGACTTCTTCGAAGTTCTCAGTCTTCCATTGATCAAAGATCTTGGCGACGCCGGCGTCTCCCCTTCCGTCCATGGCGAGTACGACTACCGAGGGAAGGACGCGCCACAAAGGCAGGCCTTTTACGCCATTCGCCATCGTCAATCCAACGTTCTCCTTGACGACTTCGGCCATTCCCATATCTCCGCCCATGGCCGAGAAGACGTTCGACAGCTCATTCTCGCCCAGGACGAACATGACCCCGTTGAAGTCCTTGGTCGTCTTCAGGGCGAGATCGTTAATAGTGCCGTAGGCCTTTTTCAGAAGACCGGGGGCCTCCGAGAGTTTGACGCCGTAAAGGACCCTACGTACTGCGACAACCCTGGCCTTCCTGGCCGCCTCCGCGGTGCCTCCCGACTTCTTCGCCGCCTGGGCCATGATGTTTGTCGTGATGAGTCCGCACATCGCGAACGCCGCAATTGCGACGATGGTGATGGCCTTGCATCTGTTTTTATCCATAAAATTTCCCCCCCTTGGTTGAATGACGAGGCCTCAAACGCCTCAAATTCCGTGCCCGAAGGAAGAAAACGACTAAGATTTTTCGAGGTCGTTGTTTTTCAGCCCATTGTCCCTTTTTCTTAAAGGGATTCGCGAGGGCTGAGGATTGAAAACATTTCTCAGAATGATAATCGGCAGGATAAAATGGGTTTTTTTAAACCCTCGAGACGCCCTTTTTCCTCTTCTCCATCAGCCACACCGCCAAGACCGAGAGCTCAAAGAGAACGAGGAGGGGAACCGCCAAAAGAAACTGCGACAACACGTCCGGGCCCGGCGTGAGAATTCCGGCCACGAGAAAGATCAAGACCAGCACATAGCGCTGCGACTTGTTCAGCATCTTCGCCGTGACGAGCCCCACGCGCGCGAGCAAGACTAAAATGATCGGCAGCTCGAAGACGGCGCCGAAGGTCAACAGCATCTTCGAGATGAATCCCAGATAGTCCTGCATCTGGGGCAGGAGCTGGATGCCGGTCCCTTCCAGCGCGGCGACGAAGAACTTAAATCCGACGGGAAAGATCAGGTAATAACCGAACATCGCTCCGCCGACGAAGAAGAGGGTGGAGAGAAAGACGAAGGACGCCGCGAGCCTTTTTTCGTTCTTGTACAGGGCCGGTGCAATGAACCGCCAGACGTTATAAAGGATCGCCGGAGAGCTCATGAACACGCCGGCCAAGAGGGCCACCTTTAAATAGGTGATCAGAGCCTCCAGCGGGCTCGTCGCGATGAAGCCCGATCCGCTGGGCATCGCGGCCAGAAGGGGTTTTTGGAGGAAGCGGAAGATCTCCTTGGAAAAGTACAGGCAAAGCAGCATCCCGATTGCGAGCGCAATCAGAGACCGGATGAGGCAGGTCCGAAGATCCGTCAGGTGCTGGATCAGGGACTGTTTTTCTTCCGACATGCGTTAGTCGTCCTTCATCTCGTTTTTGATCTCGTCGATGGCTCCGCGGATCTGGCGGGCGAATTTACCCAATTTGGTGGCGAGGTCCGGCAGCTTCTCCGGCCCGATGAAGATCAGGGCCAGGGCAAGGACGATCAGCAGTTCTCCGGTTCCTAAACCGAACACGTGAAAAATCCTCCGTCCCTACCTATACAAACTCTCCATCGAAGAGTAAATGATGACCTTATGCCGACGGCCATCATCTGGGACGAACGCTATCTCCTGCACGATATGGGCTCCTGGCATCCCGAGCGCCCGGCGCGCCTCACCGCCATTCGCGAGGTGTTAGAAAAGCCGGAACTCAAAAAAAGACTCCTGTTCCTTGAACCCCGGTTCGCCACCTTAGAAGAGATCGCGATGGTCCACGACTTCGAGTACGTGAAGAAGATCGAAAAGACGGCCGGGTTGGAGGTGCAATTGGATCCCGACACCTCCACCTCCGTCGGGACTTGGGACGCCGCGCGCTTGGCCGTCGGTGGTCTCTTGAA
>CAZWYB010000212.1:0-1232 GCA_964637745.1 uncultured Pseudomonadota bacterium | reverse complement strand
GGGCCGTGGTTGTCTCCTTGACTTGTGTGCACGCCGTCTAAGCCGGCCGGGCGGACAAGGCCTTCGCCTTCGTCAGACCTCCGGGCAACCATGCCGGGCGCGAGCGCGCCATGGGTTTTTGCGTCTTCAACAACGTCGCCATCGCGGCGGAGTACGCCCTCCATCAAAAGAATGCGAAGCGCGTCGCGATCATGGACTACGACGTCCATCACGGAAACGGAACGCAGTGGTCTTTCTACGACCGCCCCGACGTCTTCTATCTCTCCACCCACCGCTATCCTTTTTATCCGGGTACGGGGTCTCGGAAAGAAGAAGGCCAGGGGAAGGGGGCAGGGTTTACTTTGAATGTCCCCATGAAAGAGGGGCAGGGCGACCATGAGTATTTGATGGTCTTCGAGCAGGAAATATTGCCGGCCCTTCGCGATTACAAGCCGGACCTTTTACTGGTTTCAGCCGGATACGATGCGCATCGACTGGACCCCTTGGGAGGGATGAACGTCACGGGCGCGGGATTTGCGCAAATGACGGGATCCCTCTTAAAGGTGGCGCGCAAAACCTGCGAGGGGCGCATGGTCCTGGTCTTAGAAGGGGGCTATAGTCTCGAAGGCCTGTCTGAATCCGTCGAAAAATGTCTCGAGACGACTTCCTCCGTGAAAAAACTTCAATCTCTCTAAATTAATTGGTTGTTATTTTCCGCTAACGCTGCTAAATCCGCCACTTATATGAAAACTCATCATAGCTTTAATGAATCGGCAGCGAGAATTCTCTTCGCCGCCATAGCGGTCCTTTTCCTTGGCCTCGGAGCTGCGGGCGCTGGTGGTTGCGGAAGCAGCGGAGGCGGCGGCGGCGGTGGTGGTGGAGGTGGTGGTGGTGGCGGCGGTAAGGCGGGCGGTCCATCCAGCCAGCTCGGAGCTGGTTCCACTGTTTCGAGTTCAGAACATTATACGGCGGTAAGCGGTCTCTCATCGCAGTCTCAAGGGGCTTCCAGCAGTGCTAAATTTCAACTGAATAATTCTAACGCCACGGGGGGCGGAAAATGAAAAAATCTCTCAGAGGTTTGTGTTTAGGCCTGCTGTTACTCTTGGTGGCGCCGGCACTGGCGGAGGCAAAGCCGAATGACTTGGCTTGGCAGGGCTTTTTGAAGGACGCGAGCGGGGCGGTGGTGAATGGGACGCTTCCGGTCGTGTTCTCGATCTATTCGGATGCGACGGGGAGAACGGCGCTGTGGACGG
>CAZWYB010000211.1:0-4462 GCA_964637745.1 uncultured Pseudomonadota bacterium | reverse complement strand
TGACGAAGATTCGGGAACCGCACATCGAATGGTATTTGAAAGCCGGCGCCAAGGATCTTTGCGGAGGGAAAGAATGACGGAACGTCTCCAGCGCATTTTTCTTATTTTCGGATTCGCCTTTCTGCTCGCCTTAGGATTTTCTTTGGCCGGCGGCCGCGCCGAAGCGGAAAAAAAGCACATACCCCTCGACCTCGCTGTCCAACACAACAATCAAGGCGTCAGCTTCCTCTCGAAACAGGATCTCGACCACGCCGAGATCGAATTCAAAACGGCGTGCGAACTCGATCCGCTCTATTCGGAGGCCTTTAGCAATTTGGGCCTCGTCTACAAATACAAGGGCCGCTACGACGAAGCCGTCAAGGTCTTAAAGCATGCGATCGACGTAAAACCCAAATGGGCGCCGCCCTACAATCACTTGGGAAGCGTCTACATGGTGACCGGAGACTTCAAAAAGGCCATCGCCTATCTGGAGAAGGCGACCGCCGTCGATACGAAATTCGCGGACGCTTACTACAATTTGGGCGTCGTTTATCTCGAGCAATCGAAGACCACGAAGAGTCCGAAAAAAGACTGGGAGCAGGCCGTTGCCGCCCTTCAAAAGGCGACGACGATCGACACGCACCTCTTTAACGCCCACATGGACCTGGCCGACACGTACCGCAGGCTCGGGGAGATGGAAAAGGCGGTCCTCCGTTACCGGGTGGCCATCGAAACGAATCCCCGAAGCGCCGAGGCCTGGAAGCATCTGGGCGAACTCTACACCCAATTAGGCGATACAGCGAAAGCGAAGGAATGCAATAAAAAGGCCCAGGAGCTCAGCCCCCAGCCGGAAGCCAATCTCATGAAATTAGGCGAGGACTATATCGCCCAGAAAAAATACGGAGAGGCGATCGATTTTTTCAAACGGATCCTGGAAAAGGATCCCACCAATAAGATGGCCCAATTTCATATCGGCTACGCCTTAAGCCTCCAGGGGAATTTTCCCGCGGCCGTGCAGGCCTATCAGCGGGCGGCTCAGATGGATCCCAATTTTTTGGGTACCTATTACAATATGGCGATCGCCTTCAAGAGGATGGGCAACACCCGTGGGGCCCTCTCCGCCTTCCAGCAGGTTCTGCGGATCAATCCGTATCATCCGGAAAGCCTTTTCGAGGTCGGATCCATCTACACGGCCATGAATAATCTGCGCGCCGCTCAGGGGGCCTATTGCCTTTTCATTGTGGCGGCGGGTGACCACTTCAAGGATGAGGTCGCTTACGCCAAGGCGCAGACGGGCAAATTCGGCGGCTGCGCTCCGACCAAGCCGATGGGCAAACCGTTTCCCGTCCCCGGAGAACAGCCTCCGCCCGCGGCGGTTCCGCCTCCTCCGGAAACGCAGCCGGAAACAACCACATCACCGGAGACCACGCCCGCCATCTAAAAATTATGGATGTACGCGCCCAATTGACCGTGAAGAACAAACAGACCGGAGAGCGGCGCGTCTATCGCCTGGACCAGGACCGTGCGAGCGTCGGCCGCGACCAGTCGAACTACGTCGTCTTGGACGGACGGGCCATCTCGCGACGGCACGCGGAAATCATCCACGAACCGGAAAACCGGCAATTTTTCCTGCGCGACTTGAAAAGCAATAACGGAACCGCCTTGAACGAAAAGCCATTGGCGCCCCAGGAAAAGGTCCTTCTGCGCAGCGGCGACCTCATCCAGGTGGAAGGGTATGACCTTCTCTTTCACGTCCCGTCGGGGAAGGAAGCCGAGGACATCTTCGAAGTCACGGATACGGACCTCCTCGAAGTCAAGATGGTCAAGAAGCTCATCAAGGCGATGGACAAGGATAATTCTCCGTCGCTGGAAGTTTTGGAAGGCGTCCAGTCCGGACTTCGATTCGTTTTAGAAGAGAAAAACCAGGACATCGCCATCGGCCGCGCCCCCTCCTGCGAGTTTGTCATCGACTCCGACGTGATTTCGAGAAAACACGCGCGTATCGAGAAGAAATTCGACACCGTCATTATTCATGACTTGGACAGCAAGAACGGGACGTTCGTGAATCGGGGACGTCTGGAGAGGAACGGCGAAAAGAGAATCCACGACGGCGACATCATCCACCTGGGGACCCTGGCTTTGAGTTTTCGTAATCCCCAAGAGCTGTCGTTCGACTTCGAACCGCCGAAGATCCAAAAACCCCCTGAGGAATCCAGCGCCCCGAAGCCAGAATTGATTAAAGGCGAAGAGAATTCGGCTTTGCCGATGCGAGAAGCGGGGGTTCGGGGGGCGCAAGAAGCCCCCCCGAATCCAAACGCCGCCAGGGGTTCACGCCGGCGTGAAGGGGCCCAACCGTCGCAGCCTGCGCAGGAACCCCAGGAATACCTCGACGAACAAGTCCCCGAGACGGTCCCCGTTCCTACCGACATCCCTCAAGAACCCCCTTCGCAAGCACAACCCGAAGCGGCCGGGGCCGGAGGATTCCGTCTTTCTTTCATGGAGATCGTTGCAATCGCGATCGGACTCCTGGTCCTCGTCGGATCGGTCTGGGGCATCATCAAGCTCTTAAAATAAAGCCATCAATGAAGGGGAAGGCTCTGGGGGAATTGTTTTCTCACGAACTCGCGCGCAGCCTCGAGATCTTCTCTCAGTTCCTGGCGATGCCGTTCCCTCTCCTCGGGCGAGGAGTGAGGGTCGAGGCGGGCGAACCAATCTGGTTGGTCGAGAAAGAGTTCGACGATGAAGGCGTGGAGTTCAAAACCTTCCAAGTTCAGCTCAGATATTTCCGTGGGGCTGAAGCTCATTGCCTCCTCCTTCTTCGGACATTTGGCCTGCGACCAGGATATCTTCTATAGGACTGCGAATCGCATCTCCCTTCGTCCACCCCTTGCGTTTTCGATAACCCGCCAGACGTTTCAAGGCAGCATTGTTAGGGCTTGCACCCTCAGACCAGTCAATCCTGGGACCCATCACGGCCAGGACATCGAGCAGATCGAGGCCCTGAGGGTTTGCATAGCCCTTGAGAATCTTTGTCAGATTCAATCCATCCTTGAATGAAAGCGGTCGAAGCGTACGGCCGGTCAAAAATCCTTCTGATTGCAGAACCTTCTCGACCCCGGTCCACAACGCCTGATCATCCTGCTGTCTCTCTTCTCCCTGAGACCCTCGGGATGAATCCTCCGAACGGGCCTCGACCCGAATCGTGGGGGCCAAGGCTTCATCTTCGTGCTCGATCGCCGTCTCATACCCTTCCGTTCCCAAGGTTCTTATGACGACCGGCTTCTCCGTCTCCGGATGTGTCGTGTATGGAAGCACTTGGACGGGAACGTCGCGGCGAAGGAGTTGATCCGGTTTGGCTTCGTTTTGCGTCTGCACCGGGACGAACGACCTCAAACCATCGCGTCCCGCCGTCTGAGGCTGTTCCGAAGGAATGCCGGAGAAGATGGCCGCGAGACGTCCCGGCAGCGAGGATTGGGTCAACCTGTCTTGAAGGACCTGAGCGAAGCCCGGTGCAAAGCGGGCATCGCCGAGAGGCGTTTCGGCCCTCAGGAAAGATTGCGCCGAATTTGTCGCAGTGGTCGAAGAGGGCCGAGCCGATTGTACATCCTTAGCAAAGACCAAGAGACTTGATGCGACGGTGCTGCGAAGTGCACTTGCAATGGACCGGGCATCTTGACCGGCTTCGCCCGTCTGCGAAAAGCGCACGGCCTCTTCCAAGCGGACCGCCACCTGCTCGGAAAAGGTCCGGATTAGTTGCGGAAGGTTTTCATGAGATTGAAGCTCCGGAAGAAGGATCTGTAGATTCGCGACGATTTCGTGCGTCACCTCTCGCACGACCGCCTGCAGCGAATCCGACAAGACCGGAGTGGGCCTCGTATCGGCGGCGACGCTCGTTTCGAATCGCGGCTGGGCCGTCGGCAGCGACGGCGATCTTAGCGTCTCTGGAGCTGCGGGCGTTCCCTGGAAAATGTTGCCTCCGGCCCGTTCCGGCGCTGCGGGTTGAGGCCGGGCCGCTTGTTCAAAATTCCGAACCGGCGCGCCTTCTGGTACATCCGAATGAAGGACCATCTGCATGCCCGAGAACATCGCCGTCTCCGTCAACGGAGACTGGGAATGAAAGACCGCCTGGCTCGAGGAAAAATCGGAGGGAGAAAAGACCGCGACTTCGGGCGACGTTTGGGCTCCCGCCTCAGCCGTCGTTCCCGGCGTATTCACCATGGGAGGTTTGTCTCGAAGGATGAGGACCGCGCCATTGCGGGAAAAGGCCACATCCGCCTGCGCGATCACCTGTCCGGCTTGATTGACGATCGCCCCGTGCAGAACGCCGCTGGATTGACTCGGCTGCCCGAAGATCTGCACACCCTGCTGCAGGCGGATCGCACCGGTGTTGGCATAAGCCGTGATGAGCTGCTGCCCCGCGATTCTATTCAGTTGAATATAGGGGGGTGTACCCAAGGCTCATCTCCTCAATATGCGGACACGT
>CAZWYB010000210.1:0-4476 GCA_964637745.1 uncultured Pseudomonadota bacterium | reverse complement strand
AAAAATCGCGGATTTCGGGGCCTTCATCAACATCCTTCCGGGAACGGACGGGCTCTTGCACGTCTCCGAAATCGATTACCAACGGGTGAATCAAGTGAGGGATGTCCTCAATGAGGGTGACGAAGTCCAGGTGAAAGTCATTCGGTTGGAGCCCGACGGTAAGATCGCCCTGTCACGAAAGGCTACGATGGAGCCGCCCGAGGGTTACGTTCCTCCTCCGCCGCGCGAAGAGCGCCCACACCGCCCGCGAGAGCACGACCGTGGAGGACATGATCGAGATCGCCGCCACGGGGATCATCGCCGCGATCGAGGACCGCGTCGCTAACCGAGCTCTCGAAGTTGAACGAGGACTTCCAGGGCCTCTTGCTTCAGATCTTCCTTGGTGCCGGAATTATCCAAGACGAAATTGGAAAGTTTTTCCTTTTCCTCGTCGGGCATTTGGGAAGCGATCCGTCTCTGCGCCTCGATCTCCGTCATGCCGTCCCTTTCCATCAGACGCTTTCGCTGAATCTCGGGAGGCGTTTTGACAAGAACGATCCGGTCCATGTTTTTGAAGAGTTCCGACTCGAACAGAAGCGCGGCATCGACGACGATGATTTTCGGGTTTCGTTCCTTCTTGAGTGTGCGGATCCGTCGGGCGATCTGTCGGAAGATCTCCGGGTGGGTGATTGTTTCCAATTCTCGGCAACGGGCGGGATCCGAAAAGACGATCGAGGCCAGTTTCGGCCGATCAATTTCTTTGTTGGGCAGGAGGATTTCCCGCCCGAACTTTTCTAGGATGGCCTTGTGGGCTTTGCTGCCCGGTTTGACGATGTCCCGAGCCACTTGATCCGCATCGATGACGGGAACGCCCGCCTCCTCAAAAATCTTCGAAAGGGTCGACTTCCCGGATGCGATGCCGCCGGTCAGTCCCACCAGCTTGAAGGACCCTTCCAATCGTTCATGAAGCAGGGCGATGGCCGGATTGGCCTTCTCTTGGTTTCGCATCGTCTTCCAGAGATCGTCGACGAGATCCGATTCGGTGAACTCGCGGGAAGATTCGACCCTTGGGCCGATCGATTTTTTTGGACCTTTAGGCCGCCGGCGTTTTTTTGAGGCCGGCCTTTTCTTTTGCGATTTCAAGAAGTGTCTCCCTCTCGTTCTTGGCCGGATCGTCCAAGACGACCTCGACCAGGTCTTTCAAAATTTTTCCAATTTCGGGCCCCTCGGGAACGCCCACGGCGATGATGTCCGTCCCGCGAACGGCCAGGTCGCGGACGCTGAAGGGCGTCTTTTTCTCCAACTCGTCTTGGATTTTGCGTCGGAGGCGCAGCACCCCTTTGATGCCTTCCGGATATTTGCCGCCGCGGTTGTCCGCGATGCGGAGGTCCACGAGTTTTAGGATCATGTCAGGGCCGATCTTGTTGATGAAGCGCCGGATAGAGCGGTCCGTGAAATGGGCCTTCGTTTGAAACATGTGGTGCTCGACCAAGTGGGCTACGTTGTCCGGATTGATTCCCAGCGTGGTCATCTTCATGGCCGCCATGCGCTTTTTCACCATGCGCTTGGACACGAGCTGATGGCCGTAAAAGGTCATCCGGTTTTTTTCCGCGTCGAAACGCTTCGTCCTCGCTTTGCCGACGTCGTGGAAAAGGGCGGCGAGCATGAGCTCCATGTCGCCGGCGTATGGAATGGCCGAGTCGCCCCGGGAGGCGTCCAGAACCCGCATCGTGTGCATGAAGACGTCGTCTTTCTGGAATTTATTCCCCTGTTCCACGCCGACGTTTTCCGCCAACTCGGGAAAAAGAGGCTTCAAGATGCCGATCTTCTCCATCAGGATGAAGCCGACGGATGGCTTGTCGGCGGACAGGAGTTTTCGGACCTCCTCGGCCACGCGCTCGAGCGAAACCGTTTCAATCCGATCGGCCGCGCCCTTCATCGCTTCGAATGTCTGCGGCTCGATCGTTAAATGCAAACGCGCGGCGAATTGGACGCCGCGAAGGATCCTTAAAGGGTCTTCTTCGAAGGCCTTGGGATGAACCATGCGGAGGATCTTTTCCTTGAGGTCGTTTTGCCCTCCGAAGGGATCGATCAGGGATTTCGTCTTCCACTCGAGGGCCATGGCGTTGAGGGTGAAGTCGCGCCGGGAGAGATCGACCTCCACCGGCAGATTCGGATCAAATTCCACCTGAAAATCGCGGTGTCCGACGCCGGTCGAGATCTCCTTCCGCGGCAAAGCGACGTCGAGGCAGGTTTTGGGCGCATCGGAAGGGTAGAACTTGATGACGCCGAAGCTCTTGCCGACGGTGAAGACGTCCCCGAACTTCTTTAGAATTTTCGTGAGCGATTCGATGGGAATCCCGGTGACGAGGAGGTCACTGTCCTTTTTGGGCAGTCCCAGAAGTTGGTCGCGCACACACCCGCCGACTTCATAGACGCAGCCTTTGTTCTGGTAGATGGTTTCGACGAACGAGAAAGGCATCGGATGTAAGTGATTATCTCTCAAAGACTTCAATCTTGACCTTGCGCTTATAGCCGTCAAGCCAGTCGTTGAAGAGCTCTGACGAACTTAAGGATTCAGCGGATGCCTGGGTCTCGGCGGCCTTGTCCTTCGAGGCGTGGAGCTGATGCGCCTGCTTCTGTGAATTGTCCAGCTCCGATTGCCACGGGCCGAAGACGGTCGTCATGAAGGTCCTCGTTTTCTCCACCAAGAGATCGCGCCGGACCGTGTCTTCGAACTCCTCCCCATAGCGCTGACGGTACTGCGGCAAGAAAGTCTTTTCGTAGAAGTCGAGATCAAAGGTTCCGTTGGGAAAAAAGTTTTTGTTGGCGCGTATCGCGGAGGCGATTTCCTCGTCGGTGACGCCGAGGCCCAAGTCCTTCGCGTAAAGCAGGATGATCTCGCGGGTGATCAACTCATCCAAGACGTTTTGGCGCAGGAATTGATCCATTTTTTCGGGCATCTGATCCTTCAGAGAGGAGCGCATCCGGTCCAAGCTCGATTGATACATATTCTCGAATTTTCGGCGGGGAATTCCTTGATCGCCCACGACGGCGGCATAGATGTGCTCATCACGGTACCGGTTGGCGACCCGGGAGTAGCCGAAGAAGAAGATGAAGGTGAGGATGATGAGGGTCAAAACAGCCTTCACCATCCACGAACCGGCGTGGCGTCTTAATTGGTCAAGCATTGCATCACATTGCGCCCAAAAGTTGAGCGAAATCAACAAATTTCTTGATCTTCTCGTTGTATAAATGTTACCCCGCAACGCTATGATTCTTGATTCGTTTTGGGGCTTTTTTTCGAACGATTTGGCCATCGACCTCGGGACCGCCAATACGGTCATTTACGTCAAAGGGAAGGGGATCATCGCCTTCGAGCCGTCCGTCGTAGCCGTTCAAAAAGATTCCCGAGGGATGAAGAAGGTTTTGGCCGTCGGAAAAGAGGCCAAAGAAATGCTCGGCCGTACTCCCGGCAACATCGAGGCCATTCGTCCGATGAAGGAAGGCGTCATCGCGGACTTCGAAGTCACGGAGGCGATGCTCCGTTATTTCATTCGCAAGGCGCACAATCGCAAGACGTTGATTCGTCCCCGCATCATCATTTCCGTTCCCTTCGGCATCACGGAGGTCGAGAAGCGCGCCGTGCGCGAATCGGCGGAATCCGCGGGCGCGCGCGAGGTTTTTCTGATTGAAGAGCCGATGGCGGCGGCTATCGGAGCGGGCTTGCCGATCACGGAACCTTCCGGCAACATGATCGTCAACATCGGCGGAGGCACGACCCAAGTCGCTGTGATCTCGCTTGCGGGCGTCGTCTACAGCAAATCAATTAGAATCGCAGGGGATAAGATGGACGACTCCATCATGAACTATTTGAAGCGCAAATATAACATGCTGATCGGTGAACGGACGGCGGAACAGATCAAGATCAATATTGGGACGGCCTATCCCGAAAATGAAGTCCGGACGATGGAGATCAAGGGACGCGATCTGGTCGCCGGTGTCCCCAAAACCCTGGAGATCAACTCCGAAGAGGTGCGTGAGGCGATTCAGGAGCCGATCAACGCGATCATCGAGGCGGTGAAGGTGGCGCTGGAGCGCACGCCGCCGGAGCTTGCGGCGGATATCGTGGATCGCGGCATCTGCATGGCGGGCGGAGGGGCCTTGCTCCGGAACATCGATGTCCTGATCCGCGAGGAGACCGATCTACCGGTGACGATCGCGGACGATCCTCAGACCTGCGTCGTCTTGGGCACCGGCAAGGCGTTGGACCAGCTCGACACACTCAAAGGGATTACCATCACTTAAAAAGTGTTCTTTACCGGAACCAGGCTTAAGCGCATCGCCTACTCACTCATTCTGACGGGCGTCGCCTTCCTCATCTTCTTGCGCCACCAGGAGATCGAGGAAAAGGGGACGCTCCGCTGGTTTGACCGTCCGATCGTCTGGATTACGGCTCCGGTTGCGAAGGGCTTTCTCGCCGTGCGCGAATACGTC
>CAZWYB010000209.1:0-4513 GCA_964637745.1 uncultured Pseudomonadota bacterium | reverse complement strand
ACCTCACCCGCCTTCGGCACCCCTCTCCTGAATCATTCAGGAGAGGGGCTGGGGGGAGAGGAGGTTTTTTCTGAGACTCATCTTACGGACGGGCATCAATTGTTGTAGGCATGAGGTGGTAAAAGATCGGTCCAGGTGGTTTACACATTTTTTACACCTCGAAGACCTTTAAATAGGGTAATTTGACCGTATGTCTAAACCTTCGATCCTGATCGTCGAAGATGAGGAATCAATCCGCAAAGGCCTGTGCGACGTCTTTGTGTATAACGGCTACGAGGTCGATTCGTCGGTGGAAGGCAAAGACGGATTGAAAAAGGCCCAGACCGGCCGCTACCACCTCATCATCCTGGACGTCATGCTGCCGAACGTCGATGGGCTTACGATCTGCAATGAGATCCGAAAGCTCGACCGCAGCCAGCCCATCATCATGCTGACGGCAAAAGGCGACGAAGAGGACATCATCCAGGGGTTGAAGCTCGGCGCCGACGACTACATTCCCAAACCGTTTTCCGTGCGCGAATTGGTGGCGCGGGTCGAGGCCGTCCTTCGCAGGAGCCGTAAGTTGACGGGAGAAAAGGAAAAGATTTCCTGGGATGGGATGGAGATCGACCCTCGAAATTTGTGGGTGACGATCGGCAAGATGACGGTGGAACTCACTCGGCGCGAAGTCGACATCCTCCGCTATCTCATCCAATGTTCCGATCGCCCCGTTAGTCGGAAGGAGCTTCTGAAGGAGGTCTGGGGCTACGGAAACACCAATATGGATACGCGCACCGTCGACATCCACATGACGAAGCTACGCCGAAAGATCGAAAAGAATCCCGAAAATCCGCGGCGCATCCTTACGATTCGCGGCGAGGGCTACAAGATCGGATCCTCGTAACCCATGCGACGACTTCGCCTCCAATTCGGTGTCTTCTTTGTCCTCTTGGCGGCAGCCTTGGGCATCCTCCTTTGGAACTCCTACCGCCAAATGGGCCTGGAGGAGTCGAATCTTTGGAGAGGGCAGGCCGAGAAGGTCTACAATCAGATGCAGGCCTCGATCAGCGATTTCCTCACGGCTGAAGATAAGAGGCCTCCTTCGGACTATCAGAATCAGAATTCGCCTTTGGGAAATCTCTCGGAGGGTGCAACGAAGGGGCTGATCGGCTATTTCGATATCGAATCCGACGGCACCTTTATCACGCCTCAGTCGGCTCAAAAGGAGCGGCTGGAGGAACTGGCCCGCTCTCTCAAGACGGAAGTGCCTCCGGCGAAGGAAAAGTCTCCAGAAAAATCATATGTCGAACTCGAGTCAGAAAAAGATTTCCGGAGCCGCTCCGGAACTTCCCTTGCGCAAAACGTCTACCCGAACCCGATTCAAGAGCAGGCGGCTCGATTCGAGGAGAGAAAGGCCAAGAACGTGATGGCTCCGATGGCCGCAAAATCGGCCCCTGCCGCGGGCGCCGCGATGGATCAGGTTATGGCGGAGGCGGAAGCGCCCTCTCAGGCCCCGCCTGCCCCAGCTCCTCCGATGACGGCCATTCCCTCAGGTCTTCTGAATAAGATCGCCACGTCCGATCCTTTTCAGGCGCGGCTGGTGGAAGACAAGTATCTCCTCTTTTACCGGAAGGTCTGGAAGGACAAGACGCCGCACGTGCAGGGGTTCTTGGTCGAGGTGGAGCGATTCTTTTCCTGGCTGATGGAGCAGAGTTTTGCCAACTCCGAACTTCCGGAATTCTCGGTCGCCCGTCTGGAATTGGCCGATAACCCCCTCGCCCAATACGGCGTCGTCGAATTTCCCACCGGACGCAAAGGCCCTTTTTTTGATCGCGCCTTGGGGTACCCTTTGAACCTTTTTTTCTGGAGGGTCTATGCGACCGCCCTTCCTCACGTCTCGACCCGGCTCTTCTTGAACGCCCTAACCGGCATCCTCGTCTTTCTCCTGACGGTCGGTATTTATTTGATCTATCGAACGGCCGCCTCCCAGGTTCAGATTTCTCAAAAAAGACAGGACTTCGTTTCGGCAGTCACGCACGAGCTGAAGACGCCGCTCACGTCCATTCGCATGTACTCGGAGATGCTCGAAGACGGTTGGGCCAAGGACGAGGATAAACGGAAGGAGTATTACGGTCAGATCAGCAAAGAGAGCGGTCGTCTCTCCCGATTGATCGAAAACGTCCTTCAATTGGCGCGTCTGGAACGAAAGACCTACAAACTCAACTTGAAAAAGGAAAATCCCAAGACCGATTTGGAAGAAATCGCATCCGAATTAAAGAGGATCGCCGAGCGTCCGGGTTTTTCTCTCAAGGTCTCAATGGCCGAGGGGTTACCCTCCGTGATTTATGACCCGGAGGCGGTCAAACAAATCCTCCTGTCTCTCCTTGATAACAGCATGAAGTTCGGCGCTGAAGTTGATGATAAATCGATAGAATTATCGGTTCTTAAAGAAAAGGATGAGGTCGTTTTATCCTGGGGCGACCGGGGCCCCGGGGTGCCTGAAAAGGATCGGGAACGCGTTTTCGAAAATTTTTATCGAGTCGAGAATGAGATGACCCGAAAGACGAAGGGCACCGGGATCGGGCTTGCCATCTGCCGCATGCTCGCGACCGCCATGGGGGCGCGCATTGCCGCCCGAAATCGTGAAGGCGGAGGATTTGAGGTCCTCATCACCTTTGCAAGCTAGTTTTTTCGAGCAACCTCTCTTGGGTGGACGCGAAGAACCCCGCGGGAGGACCCATTCGACATGTATACCGATCTTTGCCGTATCTACATGATTCCGGCGGCCCCGACGGCCGGCGGTTTGGACTGGGCCCGCGGGCGTTTTGACTCCCTCCACCGCCTTTCCACTCATTTGGCGGAATGCACGAAGGTGGTCCCCGAAACGCAGCAATCCCATTTGATGGGTGTCACGCCCGACGGCACGCAGCTCTCTCCCCTCTTTCGAACCCGGCAAGACAACCAAAGGGTGGACGGCCTCCGCTTCTTCCTGGATCCCGATCGGATCAAAGACAGCGTCTTGCGCCAATCGCGCCAGACCGAACGCGGAGGAGGCAAGAAGATTCAGAAAAACTTCAGCGTAGAAGAGCGTCAGTTTTTCGATCTCATCGACGAGCTGACCGGACTCGTATTCGATGAGATCAAACAGTTGCGCGACACCCAAGACGAGCCCTTTTACCGTTCTTACGGATGGGCGCTTTTGAGCGGCGCGGAGGTCGCCTTCCTGGGAGGAACCTCCATCCCCCAATTCTTCGGACTTCACGCCCTTGAAGTCTTGAGGGCGGCCGTTCTTTCCGACGGAGAGGCGCTTCCCAAGGACGTATCCTTCGAAAACGCCGACGTGGACGAACAGCTCGGCGCCGGCGTCGTCACCGCCCTCAAGGTCTATATGGGTCGTGAAAAGCTCGGTGCCCAGAGAACCGATCTGATCCCTCATCGCCTCCACGGAATTTCTACGGCGAACGACGGCCACGCCACGCACATATTAAGAATCGGCCAATTGGACATCAACCCGACCTAGTCTCTAAAATCAGTTCCTATTTTCGTCGGATCCAAGTATAAATTGCAGATCCTATGACGAATATTTCCACGGTCATCTGGCTGGTGGTCGGATTGGTGCTCCTCATCGCGGAATTGCTCCATCTGGGATTTGTCCTCCTTTTCTTCGGGGTTTCGGCCGTCATCGTCGCTTTAGTGAAACTCTTAGGCCTGAACAATCTTCCGATCGAACTGGTTATTTTTGCCGTCGTGGGGTTGTCCGGGCTGGGTCTTTTTCGGAACAAGCTCGTCCATGCGCTTCAATCCAAGAAGGGCCTGCACATCGACAAAGACGTTGTGTTCGTTCTGAACAACGATGTTCCCGCCAAAGGACGAGCCGGCGTCGAGTATCAAGGAACAAGTTGGACCGCCATGAACGAATCCGATATCGAGCTCAAAAAGGGACAGGAAGCCGTTATTGTGCGCACGGAAGGCGTCCGCCTCGTCATCAAACCCCGATAATTTTAAGGAGATGCCATGATTATTTTAGGACTCGTCTTCAGCCTCTTCGTGATCGTGATGTTCCTGCGGACCGTGCGCATCATTCCGCAACAGAACGCCTTCATTGTAGAACGGCTCGGAAGATACAGCCGGACCTTGGATGCCGGGCTTCATATCGTCCTCCCCTTCATCGAGAGCGTTCGGTACAAACAGAACCTGAAGGAAATCGTGTTGGATATTCCGGAGCAAATC
This sequence comes from uncultured Pseudomonadota bacterium, assembly GCA_964637745.1. Classification (GTDB taxonomy): domain Bacteria; phylum UBA10199; class UBA10199; order JACPAL01; genus CAZWYB01. The sequence continues at coordinate 304 of CAZWYB010000209.1, read as the reverse complement.
TGCATCACGAAGGACAACGTGCAGGTCGGAATCGACGGCATTCTTTTTTACCGCGTCATCGATCCGGCTAAGGCGTCTTACGGCGTGAACAACTTCGCCCTCGCCATCATCCAGCTGGCGCAGACGACGCTCCGCTCCGAGATCGGGAAGATCGATCTGGACCGCACCTTTGAAGAGCGCGAGCACATCAATAACCAGGTCGTCATGGCCTTGGACAAGGCGACGGACCCTTGGGGTGTGAAGGTGCTGCGTTACGAGATCAAGTCGATCACGCCTCCCCAAGACGTCTTGGCGGCGATGGAAA
>CAZWYB010000208.1:0-4528 GCA_964637745.1 uncultured Pseudomonadota bacterium | reverse complement strand
CGGGGCCTGTGTCTCTTCTCCAGCATCGTTATGCGGCACTAAACGGCCGAAGCCTTCGTGGCCTGGGCCCGGAACCGGTCCACGAACGCCTGTACCTGCTTGCGGCGTTTTTCCTCGGTGGCGCGTGTCTTTTCATGGATCTCTTCTTCCTGCGCGATCTGGGCGTAGAGCTTGTCCGTCGATCCCTCCACCTTGCGGATCTTCTGACGATGAATCGCCGCCGTGTGCGTCGAGACGCTGTCCATGAAGTCTCGGTCGTGGGAGACGATGATCATCTCATTCTCCCACAGGCGGAGAAACTTGATGATCCAACGGACGGAGACGATGTCCAAATAGTTGGTCGGCTCGTCTAAGAGGAGAAGGTTCGGACGGGAGACGAGGACCTTGGCCAAGTTCAACCGGACCTGAAATCCCCCCGAAAAGGAATCGGGATCGCGCCACAAGTCATCCTCGGTAAATCCCAACCCGAAGAGGATCTTTTCCACCTTATAATGATCGTGCTCCTCATCCGGTAAAAGGCCGAGACAGCCTTCCTCCAGAACGGTCGGTTTTGAAAACTTGATGTGCTGGGCCAAATGCCCGATCCGGTAATTTCTCGGGAAAACGATTTCGCCGGAATCCGGATGCTCTTCCCCCAAGATGATCCGGAAGAGCGTGGATTTGCCGTGGCCGTTCCGGCCGACCAATCCCAAGCGTTCCCCAGGTCCCATCTGAAGAGAAGCCCCGTCGAAAAGGACTTGAGAACCGTACTGTTTGTGCAAATCTTGGATTCTGATCACAATGAAACCCGTTTATCGTCGCATGCTCCAGGGACTGAAGGAAGATCCCACCTCGGAATCTTGGTTCGTCTATATTTTGGAATGCAGCGACGGCACTCTTTATACCGGCATCACCAACGACGTCACGCGCCGTCTCCAACAGCACAACGACGGAAAGGGCGCTCGTTACACGCGCATCCGGCGCCCCGTCAAGCTCCTCTATTGCGAAACCTGCACCAGCCGCTCCCAGGCACTCATCCGCGAGTACGCCGTCAAATCGCTGCCGCGAGAAAAAAAACTCGATTTGACCAAATAAAAAGGCCCTAGACCTTTCGGTCTAGGACCCTTTCAAAATAAAACTTCGATGAATTAGACTTTTTGGACTTCGGTGGCGTGCTCGCCCTTCGGCCCCATACCGACGTTGAACTCCACCGGCTGACCCTCGGACAGGCTCTTGTAGCCCTCTCCCAGGATGCTGGTGTGGTGAACGAAGAGGTCCTTGCCGCCGTTCTCAGGGGTGATGAAGCCGTACCCCTTGGCGTCATTGAACCACTTGACGGTTCCTCGTTGCTTGGACATGCGGTCCTCCTTTTATGATGCACATGTTGTTTGGGGAACGTCGGCACTGCGGTGGGATTACCTGCATGACAACCTTCGTACTCCAGACAACTGCTGAGGTCGGACCCTATGAAAACTGTATTCGGGACGCAAGCGTTTTTTCTGTTCCAACCGACCTGTCGATAGGGTAGAAAACAGCACCCGAATGACGCCTGAAACCACTCCGACGCTGACCAAAGAAGAACGCCAACTCCGCGGACTCATGCGCTTCTGGACCTTCCTCTTCGGCCTCGGGGCGGTGGACTTTCTGCTCTTCGGCGACTGGATTCTCTACAGCGGGAATTATGTCTCCACGTATATCCTGAGGCTTAACCTTCCGCCGATGCCCATGCCCAGTGAGCGTTTCTGGCTGGCCCTGACGGTCTCGCTCATGGCGACGATCACGATGATCTCGTACTACATTCAAAAAGACGTGCGGGCCAACATCGTCCTAACGAGCTTTCTCCTGATGTCGAAACTCACGTCCACCCTTGTCATGCTATCGGCCTTTTTCTGGGATCACCCTTACTTCAACTACCTGCTCGGCTCCGTTTTCTGCGATGGCCCAATCTTCGTCATCACCTTCATCTTCTACCGCCGGGCGGTAAAGAGCCTGCTGGTGCCGGAGTGTATGAAAACAGGCTCCCCCGCTTCCTGAATTTCTATTTCAAATCGACCCGCAGGATGTGATCCGATCCGAATAGGGAAATACCGTAAAGAAAACCGTCCGGGCCTTCATGCAGGCCGGTTAGGCCCGGTTGATGGCCGAGGTGTTTATCATCCTTCATGCCATTGTTGGAATCGAGCTGAAAACCCCGGATCCAACCCTGAAAAAAATCCGAATAAATGAGACGGTCCGACAGTTTTCCATCGTACTGAGAGCCCGTGTAATAGGTTTGGACCATCACCGCCTCGGAACCTGTCGCACCCGATGCGCCGCCGTCCGGATCGTCCTTGGCGAATTTCGTATCCGCGTGGGCGTAGGACTGGGTCGGATTTGTGAAATTGGGATCGTTCGACGGCCCGTCCACGATCGGCCATCCGAAATTCTCTCCCCCCGTTTCGAGAAGATCGACTTCCTCAAAGTCGGTGGATCCCGTGTTTCCGACGAAAACGCCCTGTGGACTGAGCGTCATCGTCGACGGGTTACAAAAGCCCAAGGCGTAGATTTCCGGCAAAAGACAGGTGGTGCAGCCGTTGCCCGTTGACGGGATGGAAAAACCTCCCGCCCCCGGGGTCGTATGCGGCACGATGCGGAGAATTTTCCCCAAATGGACGGCCGTGCTCTGGGCGAGCGCGCGCGTCGTATCCGCGCCGGCCGTGCCGCCGCCGTCGCCCACACCGACGACCAGGTTGCCGTCGGAATCGAAGGCCATCCCACCGCCGTTGTGACGGCCGTCGAAATTCGGGGACTCCCCCTTCAGGAAGGTGGCGATCGTCTCTTGGTCCGTGAGATCAAACGTGCCCGCGCCCGTGTCCGCCGCCACGGTGAAGCGATCCACCTGGTTTCCGTTACCTGCCGGCAAGGTGTAATAAAGATAGATCATGTGGTTGGCAGCATAGTTGGGATCGGCCGCGACATTCAAAAGGCCCTGTTCGTCCTCCGATGCAACGCCCAAAGTCACCGTCCGAGCCAAGGGTGAAAAATCGTTTTTTACGTAATAAATTTTCCCGCCCTTGCCGATGACGATCGACTCGCCCCCCTGGCCGGGAAGAAACTCAAGATCGATCAAGTCCGCCGTGTTAAAAGAAGACCCGACCGGAGTCAGGACGATGACGTTCTCCTTGGTGGAAGAGCAGGACCAGGGCAGAAAGGAAAAACCTGTCAGGAACAGCCAAAGGAAAACAAAACAAATTTTATGGAAGGGAGTTGATTTCAAGAACCGCATCTTAAGTTGAAAACGTGATTTCCTCCAAGGCCTTTTCAAAGACGACCACCTGATCGGCCAAACGCGGCAATTCGGTCTCCGCCATCGTCATGTCCCCGAAGCGCGCGATTTCTTCCATGCGGGCGGCCTCCTTAAAGGTCGTCGCCGAACAGAAGTTGCCGATGGCCCCCTTGATGGTGTGCGATGCGCGGACCAAGGCCTCCCGGTCCTTCTTTTGAATGGCCTCGCGAATTTCCTTCATCAATCGAGGAGATTCTTCATGAAACAAAACGACGAGATGTTTGAGCAAGTCGACGTCATGATCCACGCGTTTCATCAACGCCTCGCGGTCGATCACGCCGTTGGAGTGAGTTGCGGCCTCCACGGGTTTTAAAACCAGTTTTGAAATGGCCTTCATCAACTGTTCCGGCTCGAGAGGCTTGGAGAGATAGTGGTCCATGCCCACTTCCAAACAACGTTCCTGATCGCCTTTCATGGAATAGGCGGTCAGGGCGATGATCGGAATTCTTCGTCCCGACCCCTTTTCTTTTGCACGAATTTTTCGCGCCGCAACGAGACCGTCCATGCGCGGCATTTGGACGTCCATGAGAATCAGGTCGTACCGGGAACGATTCTTCTCCCATTCCATCAACAACTCTTCGCCGTCGGCCGCCAGCGTGACCTCATGGCCCGCCTTCTCCAAGAGCCTCGCGGCGACCTTTTGATTGATCAGATTGTCCTCTCCCAACAGAACGCGCAGAGGCCTTTGGCCCGCCGCCAGGTCACGCCACGTCGATCCGTTTTTCTGAACGGGAGGATGAATCGCGACATCCGAGGCTTGAAAGGGAATGGTGAAGAAGAAGACGCTGCCTTTTCCTACCTCGCTTTCAAAGCCGATCGCTCCGCCCATGAGGCTCACCAGCCGCGAGGCGATCGCCAGACCCAATCCCGTGCCACCGTATTGGCGGGCGATGGTGTCGTCCGCCTGAGTGAACGCTTGGAACAACAGTTCCTGCTTTTCCTTGGAAATTCCAATTCCGGTATCCGAGACCCGAAAAAGAAGAGAAACCTTCCCCGAGGCATCCCCTGAGGCATTCGAAGACGTGACCTCCTTCGTAACCCTGACTGCAACCTCCCCCTCTTCCGTGAATTTAATGGCGTTCCCCACAAGATTAGTCAGCACCTGGCGCAGTCGTGAGGGATCGCCGACCAATTGCACATTCACGGCAGGGTCGACCTCCAAAACCAGTTTGAGGTGTTTCTCTCCCACGCGAACGGAGAGAGTTTTCAGCGTCCCCTCCAATC
>CAZWYB010000207.1:0-4566 GCA_964637745.1 uncultured Pseudomonadota bacterium | reverse complement strand
GGCCATGGTCACTAACAAAGTTTTAGCTTACGCCCTTTGCGATGAATTGGTCGTTCCCATCCTTTAAATCCATGCAGCTTTGCAGCATGGGGGTGCCGTCATACAGATGACAATTCGATTGGGTGCACTGTTGAGTGGTGTTGAGATAGCTGACGACGTCGTTATAGGCCTGAGAATTGGGATTCAAATTATTCCCGTGAAGATCGACCAGCAGGCGCTGTTGACCCTGGTTGTCGTCGCAGGCCACGGTCTGCCAGTCCATGGGGTAGCGGTTGAAGTCGTTCGAATAGATATAAAACTCCGAGGGATTGCCTTGAATCTCCCAATGGATCTTGACCAGGCCGAGTTTCTCATCGAATTTCCTATCCACAGTGAAGGACACGATCGAGGCCGGCGCCGGAGGAGGCGGGGGAGGCGGCGGCGGGGGCGGGGCCACGCACGACCCGTTCTGGCAGACTTGGCCCGAGGAGCACTGCGCATCGGTTGTGCAGCCCGACTCCACGCAGCTTCCCTGGACGCAATGTTTGCCCGCCGTGCAGTCCGTATCGAAGGAACACGCGGAGGTCGCGGGGGGCGGCGTGCTGGGGGCGATGACGCAAGCCCCGTTTTGCAAGACTTCCCCATCGGGGCAATCTGCGACCGGCTGGACCGGAGGCGTGATCGAAAATTTGTCGACCAAGACGGTCTTGTTGTTGGTGCACTCGCCCGCGCAGCAGTAGAGGCTCCCTTCGCCCTGAGGGATAGTCGGGACTTTGATATCGACCGGGGCGCTCGCGTCGGCCTTCGAAGGGCATTGATCCACAAAAAAGGTGAGACCGGTCGCCGTCTCGAAGAAGAGGGTGCAGTCCTGGGGACAGGCCGCCAGAGAACATTTTACGGTCGAACCAATCGTTCCACTCGTGCTTTCGCAGGCCGGGACCTCCTGGGCCTTGGCCTCGTGTGTTCCCGATGCGTGGCCGCCACAACCCAGAAGCGAGCCAAGGCTTAAGAACGTCAACCCGGTGATGATGCGAAAGAAAGTCTTCATAGATACCCTCTTGAAAGGGGTTTCATTACAAAGCCGGTGCCAAATTTAGGTGTTTGATAGGATTGATCTTTTTAGGGCATGATGTCCCTCTCACACGGACTGTGTGAGGCTTAAGGCCCCAGAGATGGCACAGACTGCGCGAAGACAAGACCTCCCCATTGACGCCCTGCTTCCCGGCATACGGAAGAGGCTGGAGACCTCTTCTGCGCTCATTCTCCAAGCCTCTCCCGGCTCCGGAAAAACCACACGCGTTCCGCCGGCCCTCTTGGATGAGCCATGGGCCCGGGAAAAGGAGATCTGGGTGCTCGTCCCGCGGCGCCTGGCCGCGAAGATGGCGGCCCTCCGGGTGGCGGAGGAAATGGGAGAGGATGCGGGAGGGACCGTCGGCTATCATTTTCGATTCGAAAAGGTTGCAGGTCCGAAGACGCGTCTGAAATTTTTGACCGAGGGGATGTTTTTGAAATTGGCGCTCGGCGATCCGAAACTTATACGCGTGGCGGCGGTGGTCTTGGACGAATTCCATGAGCGTCATCTGCAGACCGACGTCGCCCTGGGTTATGTTCAATGGTTGCGTGCCCACGGGCGTCCCGATTTGAAGGTCCTCGTCATGTCGGCGACTCTTCCCGCCGAAGCTTTATCGCGCTTTCTCGATGCGCCCGTCCTTTCTCTAGAAACCAAACTCCATCCGGTCGAAATTTCCTATCTGCCCACGGCGGCGAATCAAAGACTCGACGCCCAGGTTCGAAGCGCGGTGCAGAAGGTATTGGCCGAATCCCGCGGCGACATCCTCGTCTTTCTGCCTGGTGTCGGCGACATCGTGAGATGCGAGGAGGCGCTTCGTTCGGCGCTGCGTGACGAAGCGAAGATCCTTCCTTTGTATGCCGACCTTCCGACGGAGGCCCAGGCCGAGGTCTTTCGGCCGGCTTCGAAACCGAAAATCATTCTGGCCACCAACGTGGCCGAGACCTCGCTGACCATCGACGGCGTGACCGTCGTCGTCGACAGCGGCCTTCATCGTCGAGCAAGTTTTTCGTGGTGGTCCGGCGTTTCGAGGTTGGTCACGCGTCCGATCTCCAAGGCCTCCGCGATTCAACGGGCGGGGCGGGCGGGACGGACGGCGCCGGGGCGATGTCTTCGCCTCTATGCAGCATCCGATTTCAACGGCCGTCCCGATTTTGAAGTTCCCGAGATCCAGCGTTCGGATCTGGCCGAAACCGTCTTGCAGGTGATGGGGTTGGGGGCGGAGGACGTGAAAGAGTTTCCTTGGTTCGAGCCGCCTTCGCCGGAGGCTACGGAGGCCGCGGGCCTCCTTCTTCGTCGGTTGGGGGCGGTTGCGGAGGGGAAGTTGACGGATGTAGGGAGCGAGATGATGGAATTGCCGTTGCATCCTCGGCTTGCTCGGGCCGTCGTGGAGGCGGAATCGCGCGGCGTTCTCGAAGACGTGGCGACGATCGTCGCTTGGATTTCCGAGGGAGACGGAGAGGTGCTGGATGTTTTGGATTTGAGAACGCGCAAGCGGGCGCCGAACGTCGAGAGGTTGCGGAAACAGATTCTTAATATTTCGACGAAAAAGGCGTCTCAAAAATCCGATGAGGACATCGCGCGTTGTCTCCTTGCGGGATTTCCCGACCGCGTGGCGAAGAAGCGCGCCGCGGGCAAAGGCTCGGAGATCGAGCTTGTCTTTGCCACCGGCGGATCCGCCTTGGTGAAGCGCGAACCGACGGTCGAGAAGAACGATTTTTTTCTCTTGCTGGACGTTCAGGAGCGGGGCCGGCAAGGGGAAGGGCGACTTAAGATCCACGTCCACACCCTCTGCCCGATCCGGGCGGATTGGCTTTTGGATCTTCAAAGCGACTTGCTTCGCGAAGAGGAGGCGCTCACGTGGGACAAGGATCTCAAAAAGGTCTATGAGGTCTCGCGGCTCGTCTATGGAGAGTTGGTCTTGAGCGAGGATCGGAATGAGCCGCGGGATCCGGAAAAAGCGACCGCACTTCTCCTCAAGGAGGCCTTCGGCCTCGATGTCGCGAAGGAGATCCCCTCCGTGCCGGATTTTTTGAAGGCGCTTGAAAGACACATCGATCCGGAACCGATCGAGTCGTTGCTCACACGTCTCAAGTTTTTCCCCGAAATCGCTTCACCGGTTTCTTTTTTGATTCATTCGTTGAAAGGGTTGACGTCCCTCCGGGATTTACAGCCTGGGGCCTTTCAGCAGCGGGTGTTGGTGACGTTGCCGCCGCAACTGTCGGCCGAACTCGACCGCTCCTTGCCGACGCATGTGCTGCTCAAGGGCCGTCGGGTCAAGGTGCACTATCGCTGGGACCAAAAACCGTGGATCGAATCGCGCCTCCAAGATTTTTTCGGGATGACCCGCGCCCCCGCTCTCATGAACGGCAAACTGCCGCTGACGCTCCATCTTCTGGCACCCAATAAACGTCCCGTTCAAGTGACACAGGACCTCGCGAGTTTTTGGAAAAACGCCTATCCTCAGATTCGGAAGGAGCTGTCACGGAAATACCCCAAGCACAAATGGCCGGAGGATCCGCTTTAGACCCTTCGATACTCCATATAGCGCGCCGTCTCGTCTGCAACGGCCTTGCCGCAGATTTTTTCCACAAGAAAAAAGGCCATATCGATGCCCGCCGAGATGCCGCCCGACGTAATGATGCCATCGTCGACGACGCGCTGGTCCCGTTGGATCCGGATGCTTGGATCCAGGGATTGAAGGAGGTCGAAGGCGGCCCCGTGCGTCGTGGCGCGGCGGTTCGCGAGCAGGCCGGCCTTCGCCAAGAGAAGGGCGCCCGTGCAGACGGAGGCGGTCGTCGTCGCCTGCTCTGAATTTTTTTGGATCCAGAAGATCAATTCGGAATCGTTCACAAGGGAGCGCGTCCCGAAACCGCCGGGTACCACGAGAATGTCGATCTCTGGTTTTTCAGCGAATGAAACGCTCGGCAAGATCCGAAGCCCTCCGATCATCGTGACAGGTTCCATCGATTGCGCGATGCAGAAGACGCGGAAGGGGGCGTCGTCGTCGCTCCGCCTGGATTCGAGGCCGGGCTTCAAACGCGCGCGTGAAAAAACCTCGAACGGCCCGCAGACGTCGAGGACTTCGACGTCGTCAAAGATCAAGATACCGACGTTGAGCCTTTTCATGCATGGGAGTTTAAGATTTAAAGTCGCAGGTGAAAAGTCAAAAGAGAAGTGATACAAACTGATCGCCATGTCTTCTTCCGCCTCCTACAATCAAATTGCGGGCCGGAATGTGGAACGCCTCTCCGCCTTGAGCGACGGCCTTTTTGCGTTCGCGATGACCTTGCTGGTGCTCGACCTCAAGGTGCCGGCGGCGGCCGTCATTCAGAGCGAGCGGGACCTATGGCGGGCCCTCGTGGGCCTCTTTCCGCGGCTGGTCACTTATCTGATGAGTTTCCTGACGCTCGGGATTTTTTGGGTCGGCCAACAGACAGGCCTCAGCCACTACGCCCGCGCAAACCGCCATTCGACCTGGATCAATCTGGCCTTTCTCTCCTCGGTCTCCCTCATGC
>CAZWYB010000206.1:0-4572 GCA_964637745.1 uncultured Pseudomonadota bacterium | reverse complement strand
ACCCAATCGCAATCCTTGATCTTGTCGAAATCATCTTCGAAATTTCCAGGCGTGATGAGCCTCGCGTCCTTCTTGGAGAAGATCAGCGACGGCTTGGAGGTCAGCACGTGTTCGATCCCGGCCTCGGCCAATTTATTCCGGCTCTCGCCCGGTTTCAGATCTTTGGGGACGATATCCAAGAGGAGACAGGGAATGCCGGCGCCGGCCAGGTGGGCGGCGATGCCGCTGCCCATGACTCCGGAGCCCAAGACCACTGCCTTTTTGATGTCTTTTGACATAGATAGATAACCTTTCAATGATTTCCGAAGCGACAGGACCCGACCGTCACGATAGTCTTTCAATGATGGTTGCCGCGCCCTGCCCGCCGCCGACGCACATGGTTTCCAGCCCAATCGTCTTATTGCGGTTCTTCAGGCCGTTGATGAGCGTCCCCATGATTCGGCCGCCGCTGCAGCCCAAGGGATGCCCCAAGGCGATGGCGCCTCCGTTCGGGTTCACCTTGTCCATGTCGACGCCCAACTCGCGGCAAACCGCCAAGGCCTGGGCCGCGAAGGCCTCGTTCAATTCCATGATGTCGATGTCCTTGATTGTCATACCCGCCCGCTTCAGGGCCTTCGTCACGGCGGGGACCGGGCCCATGCCCATCGTCTCCGGATCGCAGCCGGCGACAGCCATGGCGCGGATCTTGGCAAGTGGCTTGAGACCCAACTGCTTCGCCTTGTCCGCGGACATGACGATCACGATCGCCGCTCCGTCCGTGAGCGGAGAGGAGTTTCCGGCCGTCACGCTGCCGCCTTCCTTGAAGGCGGGCTTCAGCGACAGGAGTTTATCCAAGGAGGCGTCGGCGCGGATGTTTTCGTCCTTGTCCAAGACCGCCTTCTTGCCGTCCGGCAGGACCACTTCGACGGGGATGATCTCGTTCTTGAAGGCGCCGGTCTCGGTCGCCTTGATCGCCTTCTGGTGAGAAGCCAACGCAAACTTGTCCTGATCCTCGCGGCTGATATTGTACTTCGCGGCCACGTTCTCGGCCGTCATGCCCATGGAGATATAAGCCTGAGGCATGCCGGGCTGGAAAAACTTTTCGTTGAGCGACGGATTGAAACCGCCCATCGGGATGTGGCTCATGGATTCGACGCCGCCGGCCATGTAGACGTCGCCGTTGCCTGCCATGACGTGGAGGGCCGCCGTGTTGATCGTCTCCAGACCCGACGCGCAGAAACGGTTGACCGTCACCGCCGCGACCGTTTTCGGAAGACCCGCCAAAAGACCGATATTGCGGGCCAGATTCATCCCCTGCTCACCCTCAGGCATGGCGCAACCGAGGATCAGGTCTTCGATGTCTCCTGCGTTCAGTTGCGGCACGCGCTCCAGGGCGGCCTTAACGATCAAGGCACCGAGATCGTCGATACGCATATTGGCAAGCAGACCTTTCGCGGCCCGGCCCATGGGGCTGCGGACGGCGGAAACGATGACGGCTTCTTTCATATCGAGCTCCCTTCGTAAAATGAATGACTATTCATTTTTCAATTTAGTCACTGCTGACGCGGGATGTCAAGGCCTACTCATTATTCCGACTTGTTCACGCGAACCACGAGGACGGTAATATTGTCGGGACCTCCGCCCTCGTTCGCTTGTAAGACAAGCTCTTTGGCGGCATCTTGGGGATCCGGATGCATCACAACGACTCGGCGGATTTCATCGTCCGTCAATATTTCGGTGAGTCCGTCGCTGCAAAGCAGAAAAATGTCCTCAACCTCGACTGCGCCGTGGGACACCTCAGCTTCCGCCGCTTCCTCTAACCCCACGGACCGGACGATTATGTGCTTGGGCAATTTGCGAAGCTTTTCTTCACTGGTCCCCATCAGGCGGCACGAATTGACAAGCGTGTGATCCTCGGTCAACTGCTGGATTCGGCCGTGCCGGATGAGATAAATCCGGCTGTCGCCGGCATGGGCGGTATAATAACGCCCTTCCTGATCATCGATATGGAGGGCGACCAAGGTCGTGCCCATGCCGGAAAGAGAGGTGTCCGCCTCCGCCGCCTCATGGACCTTGAAGGACGCGAGATCAATGGTGGCCTTCAAGTTGTCGAGTCGTCTCTCCGCCGTCCAGTCAGAACCCGGTTGATAGAAGTTGCCGACCACATCGACCGCCATCCGGCTGGCAACCTCTCCGCCGTTATGTCCGCCCATGCCGTCGGCCAGGAGATAAAGATTTTTGCCCGGTAAAAAGGAAAAAAAGTCTTCGTTCTTTTCGCGCACCAAGCCCGGATCGGTCGCACCCGCCGCTTGTAACGTGAAAAGGCGTTTCGGAGGGCCCCCTCCCCCGATACCCACTGAGTTATCGTTGCTGATATGACAATACCGGTCCAAGGGTTGAACAAAGCCCGGAGAGACCGCCGCGACTTGCCCCTCATGAGGCGCAAAGGCCTGAAATGATGCGGGAAAACAGCCGGAAAAAGGCCTTAAGATCATGGGCCTCTTATCGAAGAGTGGAACAGAAAGTTGCAGGAAAAAATAAGATTGAGGGAGGGGGCCTATAAGCCGGATTCTGTGTTTGTGTGATCATTTCTCTAGGACCTGCATTGCTGCAGGCCTCAAGCGATCTACCCACCCTTCTCTCCTTTAGATCGCGCGGATATCCGAATCACGATCTTCAAGGATCTCAACCGGACCAGTTTCGTCCCCCCGAAACCCCTGCAAAGGAGCGTAGGAGGGAGAGAAGGGCTTACTTGATCTTGCGTCCCGTAGGGCTTGCCTGATTTCACTACAGCACCCCCTTGCGAGAGTCTGTACATACTTTCTGTTGCGCTATCCGTCGCCTCACGGCGCCAGGGTATTACCCTGTACGGTGTCCTAGGACGTCCGGACTTTCCTCGACGGGCGGGAATTTGCATCCCCGGCAACACGTCGTGATCACCCGGCCCACTCCCTCAAATTTTAAAAGAACGAAAAAAGAGAATCAGCGAAGGTCGATCGCTTCATTCGAGAGCCGGTCCGCCTCTTTATTCATCTCGCGGCGGACATGCTGGATCCTAACCGACTTGATCCTCTGCAGCAAGGCCTTGGCCTCCCGGAAGAGGGGGATCAGATTCGGGTGCTTCACGCGGTATTGGCCGTTCAACTGCTTGACCATCAACTCCGAATCCGCCCTGATTTCGACGTCCTGGGCCCCGATCTCCAAGAGCTTCTGCAGCCCGAAAATCAATCCCTTATACTCGGCGACATTATTCGTCGTCTCGCCCAGATATTCGGCGATCTCCGCCACGACCTCACCGTCTTCGGTGCAAATGTAGGCGCCCGCACCGGCCGGGCCGGGATTGCCGCGGGCCGCGCCGTCGGTGTAGAGAAAATATTTAGGCATCCCGTAGCTAATTATCCAGCAGACCGAAGCGGATCAGAAGGCGACGCTCGTCGCCCGGAGAGAGAATGGAAAGCAGATTCCTCACCTGAGTGGAAAGCTTTTCGTCCTTTCGGACTTCGGTCAAGTTCTTGCCTTCCTTCTCCGCCTGAATCTCCTTGCGGAGCTGGAGGGAGGTTTCGCGGAGGGCGCTGCGCACGTCCAAAATCGTGTGCTCACCGTCCAGAATTTCGTCCAAACCGTGAAGGGCCTCGTAATCAGCGATGTAGTCCAGGATCTCGACAAAGAGCTCCTTGGGCAGTGAATTCAATTTCATGCTGTAACCTCCCTTCGGTCGTTAGGTTTCTCCGACGCCCACTCCGGCAGATACAAAAGCCGGTTGCAACTGGGACATGCATGGATCGACTTCATCTTCTGTATCTCGATGTATAACTGCGGCGGAATCTTCATGCGGCAACCCTGGCACGTCCCTCCGGAAACACCCGCCACAGCATCCCGGCCCGTCTTTCGGATCCTCTCATACTTGGCCAAAGTTAAGGAATCGATTTGGACGGCCACTTGGTTGCGCTCTTTTTCCGCCTCTTCAATCATCGTCTGGATGGTCGCCGTTTCTCCTTTTACGTCTTGTTGCCGCTTTTCTAAATTCGCACCGGAGGCCTTGAGTGCCTCTTCCGACTCTTGAACGTCCTTCTTTAAGGTCTCCATCTCCGTCATGAGCTGAAGAATGATCTCCTCGATCTGCTTGTTGTTCTTCTTCGTGTCCGCCATCTCCTTCAAAGCGGCCTGATATTCCTTATTGGTCTTGATCTGAGAGAGCTTGCCCTGGAATTCCTTCAACCGGGCCTCGGAGGTTTCAACTTCGCGCTCCTTGGAAAGCTTCGAGGTTTCGATTTCCGCAAGCTTAGCGGATTTCTCGTCCCGTGTCACGCGGTTACGTCCGACCAAATCCTCCAAGGCGGCGATCTCGGGCTGAAGTTTGGCGATCACTTCCTGCAGGCCGCTGATCTTCACGTCCAATTCATGTAAAGTCAGAAGAAGTGTAATTTGCTCTTTCAATCGTTCTCCTTTATAAACCGAACATTCAGGGCCTGTAGCTCAATGGTAGAGCCCCCGGCTCATAACCGGATCGTTGTAGGTTCGAATCCTACCGGGCCCACATTTAATCCACAAAACTCCGCAAACGTTTCGCACGGCTTGGATGTCTGAGCTTCC
>CAZWYB010000205.1:0-4586 GCA_964637745.1 uncultured Pseudomonadota bacterium | reverse complement strand
GGTCTGGGTTAATCTCTCCGAAGGCCGATCGTCCCGACGCCCGCAGGGCGTCTGCCGCGTGCCCGTGTGCGCGAGTCCTCTGAGGAAGGTCCCCGTGCAAACGACGACGGAGCGCGCTCGAAGGCGATCGCCATTTTCCAAAATCACCGAGGTGACACGCCTATCTTCGCAGACGATTTCATCCACCATCCCTTCATGGATCATCAGATTCTCTTGCGCCTTTAAGACCTCCTGCATCCGCCGCTTATAAAGGAGGCGGTCCGATTGGCATCGGCTCCCACGAACGGCAGGGCCCTTGTTTGTGTTCAAACGTTTAAAATGAATCCCGGTGGAGTCCGCGACCTTGCCCATCTCCCCGCCTAGGGCGTCGATCTCGCGGACGAGATGCCCCTTGCCGATGCCGCCGATCGCGGGATTGCAGCTCATCTGGGCGATCGCGTCGGCGTTCGACGTAACGAGAAGGGTAGGGTGCCCCATCCGGGCCCCGGCCAGAGCGGCCTCGCAGCCGGCATGACCGGCTCCAATCACGATCACGTCGAAATATTTTTGGGGAAACATCATCCGAGCAAGCATGCAACAACTCGAGGGTGAGACGCAATGGATCAGTTTTCAGGAAACCTTTCGACCTGCGTGCCGAAGGACAGCACATGACCAAGTCCGGGTACCCACCGAAGGTGGGTGGACGCGGGAATGGTTGGAGACGAGAGTCGTAAACCATGTATATCGTCACCTCGCCCACCTCCTGCGCCAATTTCATGCGATCTCTCCTCCAGGCGACGGAGGGGAGCCTTGGCGGCAATCCGCAGAGGGACTTTTATCACGTTGCCCAGACTTTTTTGGGGGATCCGGCTTGGTCGTCACACCCATTGACCGCTGCCCCTCTCGCCCCTCGTCTTTGGACTCAGAGCCCGACGACGCAATTGCCCCGGGTTCATTTTTCACAGGGTCGGGAGGAGGATCCCGCGGCCCTCGTCTTGAGTGAGTCTCAGACCCAACTCTTTTTGACGCAAAATAATGAAAGATTACCGAACGAAGAGGCCGTAGCCTACACGCGCTTCGTGACCGATCGGGTGGAGCCACGCGTCGGACTTTTGCGGCGCTTCGTCCTGTCTGCGGAGACCACTTCCCTTCAACAGGCGCTGGAATCTTTCGTGGTCGCCTTTCGCGATGCCACAGCGATGGGAAAAGATCTCGAGGCCTTAGGCTTGGTCTCTCCAGAGTCCCATCCGAACCAAATTCTGCCGCCGACCTTGAAGGACCAGATCACGTGGGCGGCCGTGGACGCGGCGGAATATCTTTTTGATTTGGGGAAAATTCAAAACCGGGTGGAAGGGCCGCTCGCCCGGCACTTCGCACGCATGGATCCGAACCGCCTCCCGCGCCGGGTCTCTTATGATCTGGCGCGATTAGAAGAAATGAAGGCGGAATTTCCGGAATTGACCGACGATTTTTTGAAGGACGCCTACATGAGGACCCTCGAACAACGCGTCCTCAGCCAAAAACTATTGGGCGCAATGAGCGGGGGCGAGCCCGACGACCGTCCCCCGTTTTTGATCGAAGGCGCGGGCGTTGAGCTGACCGGAATCCTCACGGCGGCGGCCTACACACACGCCCTCGGCGCGGGTCGTGTCCATGCGGCGCCGCATTATCGCTCCGCCGGATTGGTGAAGGGCTTGTTGGAGGCCCAAGGCTATGACGACTTCGTGCACGACTCGATCCGCCAGGCCTTGAACCGGGTGACCGATCCGCGGAGCCAAGGTCGGGACATGGGGACGCATTTTGATTATCCGGACCACGGAATCTACCGCACGCTCAGTCCGCTTGCGATGAACATCGGCTTCGCGCTCGGAGGGGCGCTCCATCATAAGATCTTCGGAAACCGCGGTGACACGTCGGAGTCGCACGTCTTTTACGCCGAAATCGGCGACGCCTCCCTCTCCACCAACGAGTTTCAGGAATTTTTGGAAGGCGCGTCTGTCCGCGATCTCCCGGTTGTTCTGACGGTCTTGGACAATCGCGTCGGCATCAGCGTCCGTCCGGAAGACGGGAACGGCACGCGCGATCTGGAGGCCCTGGCCAAGGCGAAAGGTTTCCATTTTCTTACGATGGACGGAAACGATGTCTTAAGCGTCTACGCCGTGCACCGCCGGGCGGCGGAGATCGTGCGGAACGGAGGACACGTCCTTGTCTGGACCCAAAACCTCCCGCGCTTAAACGACCACAGCTCGTCTTCGGGGCGATCGTACCGTCTGAACGAAATCGATCCGCTGCTCCATTTCGCCGAGGCGCTCGTCTCAAGAAAAATCCTCGCCCCCGACGAGGCCCTCCGACGCGTGGAGAATCCCGCCAGCGATAATTTTTTCCAAAGCCATCATCTGGGACGTTTGGGGCAGGAGCTGAAACAATCCGTCGATCAGGCGTTCCGAACGGTTGCGGCGGAACCCATCGCAAGCAGGGAAGACGCCACCACCTTCGCCCGAGCGGAGATTTTGGAAATCCCCGAGCCTCAACCCGGCCAGGGACAGACGCAGATCCCTTACAACGTCGGAACGCGCGCCGCCTTGAGGCAGATTCTTTCGGCCAGGCAGGCCGGCCTTTGGGGCCAAGGCATCGCAGAACCCAAGGGCGGAGTCTTCCAGGCGAAAGATGGACTGTCCCATGAAATTCCAACCCAAGTTTTCAACGGCCCGATCAATGAACAACTCCTCTCGGCGATGATGGCGGGGCTTGCCATGCAGGAAGGGGCCGTCGGGATTTTCGAAATTCAGTTCGACGACTACGCGCTCAATATCCTTCATCGCCTCGAACAAATCGCCTTGATGTCCTGGCTCTCGGCCGGAAAGAGACAACCGAACGTCATCATGCGCACGGCGACGGAACCGGTGCCTTCGGGGGCGATCTACCACTCCCATTCCAACGTCAATTTCTTCGCCTCCCTGCCGGGGAGCGCCATCTTAGTTTCGGCGAGCACCACCTGGGATCAACACGGTCTCTTGCTCTCGGCGGCCCAAACCCCAGGCCTCAAGATCTTTTTGGAGCCGAAGATCCTGTACCGCGAATCGATCGGACCGGCCTTTCCGGGGGAACCGACTCTGAATAAGGAAGAAGCCTCCGCCATGAGGAATCGCGGATGGACGCCGGATCTGCCGGCAATCCCGATTCCACTGGGCAAGGCGGCCGTCCGTCGAAGTTTTGACGACATCCCGCGCGACATGCTGGGGTTGACGATCGTCACCTGGGGTAATGGGACACGCACATCCCTCAAGGCCGCCGAAGACCTGGAGACCGGAGGCGTCGCCACGGAGGTGATCGATCTCCGCACCCTGATGCCTTGGGATAAAGAGGCGGTCCTCTCGAGCGTCTACAAGACGGGGACTCTGTTGGTTGCGCACGACGGCCCGACTCAAGCCGGGCTTGCGGAGCACATCGTCACCGGCGTGATGCAGGCCTTTCAAGATGAAGACTTGAGTTTCGGCGCGACGCTCGGACGGGATCTCCGTTTCGGCGTCATCGGATGGGACGAGCGCGTCCCGGCCATGCCCCAGCGGCCCGCCGTCAATGCCGCTCTTTCGCTTAATGCAGCCCGCATCGCGGCAAAGGCGCGCGCGGTCGCCGGTCGCGATAAAATGCCCAGTGGTTTTCGGGTAACACCGGACGGACGGATCGTCCGCACGTAGTCGTTCTTATTTCCCGATACAGAATTTGGAAAAGATCTCGCCTAAGATCTCGTCGTTCGTCACCTCACCGGTGACCTCGCCCAGGAAATTCATCGCAATCGTGAGGTCGGCGACCAGAAACTCCAACGACTTCTTCTGACGGCTAGCCTCTTTCGCCGCTTCCAAGGCCTCTCGGCCCTTTTGGATGGCCGTCCGGTGCCGGAGGTTGGTCAAAACAATTTCAGCACCCGCCCCGGACGTTGTTTGCGTCAACACTTGCGAGACGATCTTCTTTTTCAGCTCCTCCATTCCGACGCCCGTCTTGGCAGAGATGGGAATCACGGGAAAGGGAGGGGAAAAGGCCGGAGGCAGATCGGTCTTATTATAAAGGATGAGTTTATGACCGCTGCCGACCATCTCAAAGACGTGATGGTCTTCATCCGTCAGAGGGCGACTGGAATCAACGACGATCAAGGCCAGATCGACCTGCTCAATCTTTTCGCGAGCCCTGCGGATCCCTTCGGACTCTAAAGTATCCGTGCCCGAACGAATGCCGGCCGTGTCCAAAAAGCGCACGGAGACCCCGTCCATGTCAAACACCTCCTCGATTACCTCCCGGGTCGTACCGGGCAGGGTATGGACGATGGCCTGGTCCTCGCTAAAAAGGGCGTTGAAGAGGCTGGACTTACCGACGTTCGGTTTCCCCAGAATCGCGACCCGGATCCCGTCGCGGAGAAAGCGGCCTTCTTCATAGGTTCTCAGGAGGGCATCGATCCGGACGGTGATCCGATCCAGCCGCTCGATCACCTCTTCGTATCGTAGACCCTGGACGTCTTCATCCTCCGGAAAATCGATCATCGCCTCCATCTGGGCGCGCATGACTTTCAGTTCGTTCCGGAGTTGTCCGACATAACCCGACAGACGACCTTC
>CAZWYB010000204.1:0-4625 GCA_964637745.1 uncultured Pseudomonadota bacterium | reverse complement strand
GTCCCATCGAAAAATAGGTGAGCCCCAGTTGAAGACGGGCGCGGCGATAATCGGGCGCCGACGAGACGGTCGATTGCAGCTCCTTGACCGCCAGATCCTTCTGGCTGTTTTCGCGGTAGGAAATTCCGAGCTTGGTGCGGATGTCGGGGAAATCGGGAGAAACCTTCAGGGCCTTCCGGTATTCTTCGATCGCGTCGGCGTACCGTCCGATGTCGCGGTATGTATCTCCCAGGTGAGCGTGCATGTTTGCGATCTTGCCCTTGAGGATGCAGTCCAGGTCCGAGACCTTTTTCTTCTGAATGCGGGCATAAAGTTCCTTCGCCTTTTTATATTCGCCGAGATCGTTATAGAGGATGGCGAGATTGAGGGAGGCCTCGGTGTAGGTCGGATTGATCTCCAGGGCCTCCTCAAAGGACTCGATGGCGTTGTTGAATTTGCCCTGGGTGTGATAAATCACGCCGAGCATGTTCAAGACGTCGGCGTATTTGGCGCCGCTCTTGAGAATCTTTCGAAACAACTGTTCGGCGCGGATGTAATTTTTGCTCTCGAACTGTTTTTTCCCCAGTTCGACCAGATCCCGGAGTTCGGTGGCCATAGTCACCTCACGACTTCATTTGATGCCGATGCGGCTCGCCAGCTTTTTGCGATAGGCGCTTTCGGGAAAGTGTTGCTCGAAGACGGAGAGGATTTCAAGGGCTCTTTCTTTGTCCTTCAGACGCACGTAGGAGTCCCCCATCAGGTAGAGAGATTTCTCGTCCAGGCCGAGTCCGCTGTAGTTCGTGACGACCTCATTAAAGCGGGGGATCGCCGCGATGTATTCTCCGGTCCGGTAGTAGAACCGGCCGATATAGAAATGACGTTTTGCGATCCGCGTGCGCGCTTCCGCCAGCTTTTCCTTCACCAGCTCATGGAGATCCCCCGATGTTCGGTTCAGGGCGGCGTTGAAATACTGGATGGCGGATTCGAGGTATTTCTGATCCCGGTCGATCGGCTTCGGGTTGAGTCTTAAGTAGCAGAGGCCGATACGGTAGAGCGCATAACCGGTCTTTTCATCGGTCGGGTGGAGCTTGGTGAACCCCAGATAGGTTTCGGAGGCCAGAAGGTACTCTTTTTTGCGGAAGAGGTTGTCGCCCATCACCAGATCCGCCTCAGAAGACGCCTGGCTGCCGCCGAAACGGCTCTTCAAGACCTCCAGACATTCATTCGCCTTGTCGTAATCCTTGTTCTCGGCGAGCTTTCTGCATTCATCCAGCGCCTCATCTCCGCTCTTGGCTGAAGAGAGAAACGGTTTATGGCCGCAGGCGCCGAGCGTCAGGGCCACCAGGGGAAAGATCACCAACGGGCTGAGGAGGAGTTTTTTCAGATGAGTTCCTTGGCGAGCTGCGATTCCGTGAGCGCGACGCGGATCTTTTTCTTGGCGCGTTCTTCCAACTGCCGCGCTCGCTCGCGGGAGATGTGATAGCGGTCTCCGATTTCCTGGAGCGTCATCGGTTCGTCGTTCATGAGCCTCTTTTCCACGATAAACTTTTCCTTGTCGTTGAGAGTCGACAGCACCTTTTGGACCTCGGCCCGTACCTGACTCTGCTCCTCCGAATGCGCCAGGACTTCTTCCTGATTGTCCGAAGAGGTCAGGAGATCCAGGGCCGTCGTCGGATTGTCCTCCGCGAGAGGCGCGTCCAGCGAGGCGTCCCGGCCTTTCATGCGGGCGTCCATTTCCTCCACGTCTTCGTCGCGGACATGGAGCTTACGGGCGACGGCGTCGCGCGCGGCGTCGCTTAGGAATTCCGCCTCCGACGGGTCGGACATCATGTTGGCGATGGCCCGCTTGGTTTGAGACAATTTATAGAAAAGTTTCCTCTGCGCCTGAGTCGTTCCGATCTTGACCAGGCTCCACGTGCGGAGAATGAAGCTTTGGATCATGGCGCGGATCCACCACACGGCGTAGGAGATCAGCCGGTATCCCTTTTGAGGATCGAACTTCTTGACGGCCATCATAAGGCCTAAGTTTCCTTCCTGGACCAGATCGGCCATACGCATCCCGTAGGATGCATACTCGTGTGCGACCTTCACGACGAAACGTAGGTTCGCCGTGACCAGGGCGTGGGCGGCCTCGATGTCTCCGGTCTCTTGGTAGCGGATGGCGAGCCGTTGCTCCTCTTCCGCGGAGAGCAGCGGGAACTTGTTGATCTCCACCAGGTAAGCGGAGAGGGAACCCTGTGGAACGGGTAATTGCGCCATGGTTTTAAGACCCTCGTCTTGACTTTTGAATATAAGAACTTTGACGCCCCCTGTCAACCGACCCTCCCTTATCTTGACAAGAGCCGGGGGATGATTATCATCAACTCGCATATGTCTTCAGAATTATTAAATTATTTTAATTTTTTTTGAGGGGCAGCAAGGAGATAACAATGCGGAAACGTTCCGTTTTAGGTTGGATGGGAGCGGTCGCCCTTTTGGGGGTCTTGACCGGGATCGTCCTGACGGTTCGGTTGGACTGGATGGATCAGGTCAAGGCGGTCGAGTATATGAAGGAAGGGGAGAAGCCGACTCCGGTGACGCCCGTTCCTCCGGCGCCTCCGGTTCAGACCGCGGGATTTTTCGGCGGCCTTCCGACCTTTTCGGATCTGGCCAAGAAGGTCGGGCCGTCGGTGGTCAACATCAGCACGACCAAGAACGCGAAACGGCGTCCGCAGCAGGGAATGCGTCGTATGCCCCGCGACCCCTCCTTTGACGATTTCTTCGAGCATTTTTTCGACGGGCCCGGCTTTGAGGCCCCCCAAAAGAGTTTAGGATCGGGATTCATCATCAACAGCGACGGCTATATCATCACCAATAATCACGTGATCGAAGGCGCCGACGAAATCCAAGTCCAGATCAACGGCAAACAGAAATACGACGCCAAGATCGTCGGCAGTGATCCGAAAACCGACGTGGCGGTCATCAAGGTCAACGCGACGAACCTGCCTGCAGCGACCCTCGGAGATTCCGATAAGATCACCGTCGGCGACTGGGTCATGGCGGTCGGCAATCCCTTCGGCTTGGACCATACGGTCACGGCCGGAATCGTTTCGGCCAAGGGCCGCGTGATCGGAGCCGGCCCTTATGACGACTTCATTCAGACGGACGCCTCCATCAATCCCGGCAATTCGGGAGGCCCGCTTTTCAACCTGCAGGGCGAGGTTGTGGGCGTCAATACGGCGATCGTAGCCTCCGGACAGGGGATCGGTTTTGCGATTCCCATTAATATGGCAAAGGATCTCGTTCCGCAGCTCATCAGCAAGGGGAAGGTCACGAGGGCGTGGCTGGGCGTGGGCATCCAAGACATCACGCCGGAGCTGGCGAAGTCCTTCAAGCTCCCCGATGAGACGGGTGCGCTCGTCTCGAACGTCTTCCCGAACAGCCCGGCCGAAAAGGGAGGCATCAAGAGCGGCGACGTGATCCGGACCTTCGAAGGACAGCCGATCAAGGAGTCGCACGATTTGCCGGCGTTGGTCGCCAAACAACCCGTCGGCAAGACGGTCGCGATGACCGCCTTGCGGGATGGAAAAGAAGTCCCCCTTCAGGTGACGTTGGGTGAGATGGAGAAGGGCGAGAAGGTGGCCGAAGAATCGGCAAAAACCTCCTCCGCCGAGTTAGGCTTGGCCTGCCGCGACCTGAGACCGGAGGAAATCAGCGGCATGGGGCTTCCCCCATCGAACCACGGCGTGGTGGTGGAAAACGTCGAGCAGGGCAGCGAGGCCGAAAGCGCCGGAGTTCAACGAGGAGACGTCCTTTTGTCCCTCAATGAGGCAAAAATAAATTCGGTCGGCGATTATCTGGCCGCCGCCAAAAAGGTGAACAAGGGAGAGGTTGTTCGTCTCTTCATCAAGCGTGAAGACTCGACGATCTACCTCGCCTTCACAAAATAATGAGACTCGAACAGCTCACTCTCAAAGCCCAAGAAGCCGTCCTTGAATCCCAGAGGGTTGCGGAGTCGCGCGGCAACCAGCAGGTCGAACCCGAGCATCTCCTCTTCGTTTTATTGGACCAGAAAGAAGGCCTTATTCGGCCTTTGTTTCAAAAGCTCGAAGTGGATTTGAACCTTCTGTCCAGCCGTCTCGATGCCGAACTCAATAAAATTCCCAAGGTCTCGCCGCTTCAGGGCAACGTCTATGTTTCGTTTCGTCTCAAGCAGGCCTTCGACCAGGCCCGCGTCGAGGCGGAGAAACTTAAAGACGACTACATCAGCACGGAACACCTGCTCCTTGGGATGATCGACGTCCGTGAGGCGCCGGCCTCGCAGCTCTTGAGGGAGTTCGGTGTCACCAAGGAGCAATTACTCAAGGGCCTCCAGCAGGTGCGCGGTACTCATCGCGTGACGGATCAAAACCCCGAGGTGCGGTATCAGGCCCTGGCCCGCTACGGTCGAGATTTAACGGACTTGGCCAAGCGCGGAAAGATGGATCCGGTCATCGGTCGCGATGACGAAGTCCGGCGCGTCATGCAGGTTTTGTCCCGCCGGACAAAGAACAATCCCGTTTTGATCGGCGAGCCGGGCGTCGGAAAGACGGCCATCGTGGAAGGTCTGGCGCAGAGGATCGCGAACGGCGACGTCCCGGAGAGTTTGAAAGACAAGCGTCTGATCG
>CAZWYB010000203.1:0-4634 GCA_964637745.1 uncultured Pseudomonadota bacterium | reverse complement strand
CTCGAACGGGAGGTTCTTGGAGCCGACCGTGAGGGCCAGCCCGTCCCACTTGTCCGGCGCGGCTCCGATGGCGAAGAGTTCGACCATCTCCGGCGACACCGCACGCTCCTCGAGCACCGCGCGGGCCGCGGGCCCGTGCTCGGTGTGGCTGAGGATCGCACGGAAGAACCCCTGGGCCGTCGCGTTTGCGCCGAGCCTCGCGGAGCGTGAAAATCTTATTTTTTCTCAGCTCTACGACATTGCCCATATTTTCACCTAATCCACTTCCCAAACCGATCCCACCGGAGCGTGCTGCGGTCGTAGTCGATGGAAAGCCAGACGAACATCGCCTTTCCTTTGACGTTCTCCATCGGCACGAAGCCCCACTCGCGCGAGTCCGACGAATTGTCCCGGTTGTCCCCCATCACAAAGAGATGGCCGGGCGGCACCTCGAATTCGGCATCGGCGTAGGAAGGCCGCTCGTCGAACTGAACGAGATGATCGACACCGCCGACGTGCTCCACGAAGTAGTGGTAATCTTCCCAACCCCGAAAGGCCGAGATCTCCCGGGTCCCCGTCTGCGCGGCGACCGCCTCGGGGATGAGATGCAAATGAACGGCCTCCGAAGGCTGGTCCGGCTTGACCTCGATCCCCTGCCGCTCAAGGGGTTTTCCGTTGAGGATCACATCGTCACCCTGAATGCGGATGCGGTCTCCCGGCAATCCCACCACGCGCTTGATGAAGTCCTTCGATTCATCGAGCGGGTACATGAAGACGATCGGTTCTCCCCGTTCCGGATCGCGGAAAGTCACCAACCTCTTTTTCGTAAAGGGGATCCGTAATCCATAGATGAACTTGTTTACGAAGATATGGTCACCGATCATGAGCGTCGGGATCATGGATCCGGACGGGATCTTGAAGGCCTCGATCACGAACGAGCGCACGAAAAAGGCGACGAGGAGCGCGGTTGCCAAGGCCTCCGCGTACTCGCGGACCTGACTCTTCTTTTTGCGGATGTCGATATGTTTGTCGGTATTTTCGTCCATATTTCCCTTTGTTTAATCGACCTTGAGGACGGCGAGGAACGCTTCCTGCGGAATTTCGACGCTGCCCACCTGCTTCATCCTCTTTTTACCTTCCTTCTGTTTTTCCAGCAACTTCCTTTTGCGGGTGATGTCGCCGCCGTAGCATTTCGCCGTCACGTTCTTCCGGACGGCCTTGACGGTCTCGCGGGCGATGATCCGGCCGCCGATGGCCGCCTGGATCGCCACCTCGTACTGCTGGCGCGGGATCGCCTCGCGGAGCTTGCTGACCACTTCCCTCCCCCGCTCGTACGATTTGTCGCGATGGACGATGACGGACAGGGCGTCCACGGGGTCGCTGTTCACGAGGATATTCAAGCGGATCAGGTCGGAGCCGCGCCAGTCCAGGAATTCGTAGTCGAATGAGGCGTAGCCCTGAGAGATCGATTTCAGACGATCGAAGAAATCGAACATCATTTCCGAAAAGGGCATTTCGTAGGTGAGCGTGACCCGTTCCGTGTTCGGGTGGTCCATCTTGGTCTGGACGCCACGGCGGGAGGCGCAGAGCTGGATGACGCTCCCCACGTACTGAGCCGGCAGATGGAGGTGGGCCTGGATGAAGGGCTCTTGGATCTCATCGATATTCTGCTCGGGCGGGAATTTACTGGGGTTGTCGACGGTGATCCATTCGCCTTGCGTTGTTTTCACGCGAAAGGCGACGGTCGGCGCCGTCGTGATCAGTTCCAGATTGAACTCCCGCTCCAACCTCTCCCGAATGACCTCCGAATGCAGCAGCCCCAAAAAGCCGCACCGGAAACCGAAGCCCAGGGCCTGAGACGTCTCCGGCTCATAGGAAAAGGAGGCGTCGTTCAATCGCAACTTCTCGAGGGCAGCCTTGAGGTTTTCATACTGGGACGAATCCACCGGATAGAACCCGGCGAAGACCATGGGTTTGACGTCGCGAAAGCCCGGTAGCGGCGTCGGAGTCGGCCTGTCGGTTTCGGTGACGGTGTCACCGATCTTCGTCTCATGAACGCTCTTGATGGCGGCCGTGAGAAAACCCACCTCGCCGGGCCCCAGGGCTTCCAACTCGATCGGATGCGGCGTGAAGGCCCCGAGTTTTAAGATCTCATAATCCTTGGCCGTGGATACGAAACGCACCTTCATCCCCTTGCTGATGACCCCTTCCATCACGCGGATCAAGACGACGACCCCCGCGTAAGGGTCGAACCAGCTGTCGAAGACCAGGGCCTTGAGCGGCGCCTTCTCTGCGCCTTTGGGCGGTGGAATGAGTTTGACCACCTTTTCCAAAATATCTTGAATACCGAGCCCGCTCTTCGCCGAAGCCAGAACCGCCTCGTCGGCGGGCACGCCGATCAAATCCTCCACCTGCTTCTTCACGCGATCGGGATCGGCCGCCGGCAGGTCCATCTTATTGACGACGGGAATAATCTCCAGATTGCCGTCAATCGCGAGATAGGCGTTGGCCATCGTCTGGGCCTCGACACCTTGAACGGCGTCCACGACGAGCAAGGCCCCCTCGCAGGCGGACAGGCTCCGGGAGACCTCGTAATTGAAATCCACGTGCCCCGGCGTGTCGATCAGATTCATCAGATACTCTTGGCCGTCCTTGGCCTTGTATTTCAACCTCACCGCCTGCGCCTTGATCGTGATCCCGCGCTCGCGTTCCAAGTCCATCTTGTCCAGGAATTGATCCCGCTTTTCCCGGACGCTGATGGCTCCTGTCAATTCCAAGATCCGATCGGCCAGCGTCGATTTCCCGTGATCGATGTGGGCGATGATGCAGAAATTACGGATGTGTTGGGTTGTCGTCATGGGGAAAGCGGACTCAGGACTCTTCTTCCTGCTTGGCGGCGATGGCGTCGTAGAGGGTCAGCTGTCGCGGAAGCACGGCCTGATTCTTCTGAAGCACCAGATCGATCCCCTGCCGGATGTATTCGGCGATGGGAACTTTGGTCCGCTCATTCAAAGCCTTCAACTGATCATTTTGTTCCGGCGTGATGTAGATCGTGGTCGTTATTTTTTTTCTCACGAAACACCAAGGCTAGCTGTTGGAGAGAACGACCAACGCCGAGACCTTTTCCTTCTCTTTCAATTTCTGCAAATACTTTTGGGCGTCGTCCCGGTTGTTGAATCCTCCGATCCTCACGCGGTACCACGTCCCCTTGTCGGGCACCTGCCCCACCGCCACGAAGGCCGAATAGCCCTTCTTTTTCCAATGTCCGAGCGACGTCGCGGCCTCCCGCTCCGATTGATACGATCCGACCTGAACAGAAAATTTTCCCTTGGGTTTTATTTCGCCTTTCGTCTCCGGCTTGGTTTCTTTCTTCGCTTCGGTCTTCGCCGGAACTTCCTTAACTTCCTTCATTGGCGCTTCTTCAACGGGCTCTTCCCGCGCCTCGGCCTCGGTTGGCTCGGGCTTCTCGGCCGGTTTCTCCTCGGATTTCTTCAGGGCCTCAACCGCCTTCAGGACATCCTTATCCGGCGTCGGTTTTTCGGTCACGGTCTTTTCGGGTTTAGGGGCCTTTTCCGCCGGAGCGGGTGCGGGTGAAGGCGGCGTCGGAGTTGGAGTGGCCTCGGGGACGACCGTCTCTCTGGGCGCTTGCGCCTGCTGCATCCGCTGGCGTTCGTACTCTTCGGATGTCATGCCCGACGGCTTGACCCGGATGGCCTTTTGTCCATCCGGACTCGTTAAGACCTCCGGATAGGTGTAATCGACCGCAGGCTTTCCGACGATGTCGTCCACGCTCTTGGGATTTTTATTCGGAAGGACGGTTTCTCTCGCGACCTCGTCGCGACGCCCTCCCATCAAGTCCGGACCGTACTTGGCCCCAAGATAGAATACGAAAAACAAGGTGACGATTTCGAGGAGGATGAGCGTGACGAATTGGCCAAAGGTGAAACGACAGAAGTAATCTTCGAGGTCTTTCTTAAACTCATCCATCGGAAGTCATCACCTCAGGGGCCGAGACGCCCAATAACTTAAGTCCTTGAGAAATCGTGAGTTTCAGAGCGCCGCAAAGATACAATTTCGCCCGGGAGGTGTCAACCGTGCCCGACAGGACCCGGTAACGGGGGTCTTCCTTGGCCTTGGTGTAGTAGGCTTGGAAGACGCGCACCAGCTCCAAGAGATAAAACGGGATGCGATGCGGCTCCAACCTCGTCGCTGCCCTCTCCACTTCCTCCGGATACTCCTGCAGCATCCGAATCATTTCGATTTCTTCGGGGAGATCCAAGAGGGCAAGATTCACATCCTCAGCAGCGGGGGCTATTTTGGCCTCCTCGGCCTTGCGCTCGATGGAACACAGACGCGCATGGGCATACTGGACGTAGTAGACCGGATTGTCCGCGGTTTGTCTTTTCGCCAGGTCGAGGTCGAAATCCAGGTGCGAATCGGCGGCCCTCATCAGGAGAAGGAATCGAAAGGCGTCCCGCCCGACCTCATCTAAAACTTCACGGGCCGTGACGAAGTTGCCGGCGCGCTTGGACATCTTCACGGCCTCTTCGCCCCGCTTTACGCGCACGTATTGGTAGAGGACCGTTTCGATCTTATCGGGCTCATACCCCAGGCTCTTCACGGCCGCTTGGATGCGCGGCACATGGCCGTGGTGG
>CAZWYB010000202.1:0-4673 GCA_964637745.1 uncultured Pseudomonadota bacterium | reverse complement strand
CTTATCCTTGTCATTCGTCACTCCGTCTCCATCGTCATCGGCTACAACGCAAGCCCCATTGGCATCGCAAGTTTCCCCAGCGGGGCAGTTGCAGACGGGGGCATCATCCACGCACTTGCCCGCATCATAATGCTGGCCCGAGGGGCAGCTGGTCGGATCCGTGTTGCCGGCCGAACCCGTACCATTCCCGTTGCCAGAATTGCTCGGCGCCGCTTTAGGCGTCTTAAAAAGAAAGCCATCGGCCAGCACCGGAGCACTGCTCTCATCCTGATCCCCACCAACGCAGACGATCTGAAAAGGAGAGCCGGAGCTCGGAATATCTTTGAAGGTGACGGACGAGCTGCCCGACTGGCTGTCGCAGACGCCGACGGGGATCGAATTCATCGGAACGCCCTTCACGTAGACCATGACCGTGGAACCGTCTTCGCAGATGTCGCAGGAGCAGGTCGTCGTTCCGGCGCCGGAGTCGGTGCAGGAGGCGCTGTCATCGGCCGTCTGGTCCTTGCCGGCAATTTTTGTAGAGCCGCCCTTCCCACCGCAGGCGGTCAGGCCGATGGTCATCATCATAATAATCGCAGCTACGAGTTTGGTCATCTTAGTCATGGGTCACCCCTCCAAGAGGGACAGAGAAGCAACCAAGATGCCAATTCTTTCCATGCTAAGAATAAATATTAACCAATTGAATTTATTAAATATTTAAATTTCGCTTGTGAGACCTCCCCTGAGACTGATCCTATTTTGTGAACAAGATTCTCTCGCTTTCTTCGATCCTCAATTTTAGGCCTCGACACAAAACTTGACATAAACTTGACATAAAAATAATCTTCAACGCGGATGTATCAACCCATACTTCAAATCACCCCGGACCTTCTCAATCTGATCACCGAGGCCACGGAGCTAAGAGAGTGGATCGCTCGAGCCTCCATCGATGTCGCCTGGCTGCCGCTCCTTCAAAGGGAAACCGAAGCGAGGCTGGCGCATTCTTCGACGGCCATCGAAGGAAATCCCTTAACCCTCCCCGAAATAGAGGCCCTGGCGCGGGGTGAAGAGATCGCCGCTCAAGAAAAATTCAAACGCGAAGTCATCAATTACCTGGCGGCCATGCGGTGGGTGTGGGGACGCAAAGGACAAAAAACGATTTCGGAATCCGACCTGATGCATCTTCATGAAATGCTGACGAGGGATCTGCTGCCCAAGGAGAAGTGCGGTCGATACAAGGCGTTGCCTAATCGCGTCGTCGACGGAAAAGGACGGCTGATTTACCTTCCACCACCGCCCGAAAAGGCTCAGCCCCTCACCCTGGAACTTCTCGATTGGCTCAACTCCTCTGAAAGTGAAATCCTTCATCCTGTGCTGACCAGTTCCATCGCCCACCATCGGCTCGTATCCATTCATCCGTTCTCCGACGGCAACGGGAGGATCGCCAGGGCGTTGGCAGCATGGATCCTCTTCCTACGGGGTTTCGATACTCAGCATCTGTTTGCACTGGACGAATATTTTGAGCAGAACCAGCAGCTCTATTACGACAAGATCCAACAGGCACGGGATCTCGATGACAACTTGAGTTGGTGGCTGGAATACTGCGCTCGGGGCGTGGTGGAGACGCTCAAGAGGACCCGTTCACGGATCGAGTCCCTCAGAATCACCGCGAAGGCGTCAAAGGTGACGCTGACCAAACGCCAAGAAGATCTCTTGAGATGGATGCAGGGCCGGGGTCGCGTCCGCTCTCCGGAAATCGAAAAGGCCCTGAAAATCACCCGCAGTCGTATCAATCAGATTTTGAAGCCCTTGATCGAAGCCGGCTTGGTCCTGCGCGAAGGCCAACGCCGTGGGACGACGTATCGGATGGCTTAAGCTCAATAGTGAAGACAGTGTAAATACAGTCTACCCATGCTATAGTGCCCCCATGCCGCGCAGACGCCCTCGCCGACCGGCTCAAAAAACACCCCGACGTTCATCGACCAAGAAGGGTTCGATTTCCGGTCTTAAGAAAGAATATGCGGCGATCGAAGATTGCCTCCAGCGGCTGAGGAGCGACACCCGACCGGAGGAGCGGGAGGGCCTTCTCATCGAGCTGGCGAATCACTACGGCGCGATCGGGGATTTCCGACAATCCCTCAAGGTGGCCGAGGACTGGTTCCGCGAATTTCCGACGGACCCCTTGGGCGTCAATCCCCTGAAATACGGATTGGCCGCGGCCATCGCGTACAAGAATCTGGGGAATTTCTCCGAGTCGCGACGGCATCTCGAAAATTGCCTCAAGGCGGGACAGATCGAAAATCCGGACCATCAGCCCCGGCTCGCCTGGGCCCACACCCTTCTGGCCTTGCTTGACGTAGAGAACAAGGATTCCATCGAGGCGTGGCGCCATTTCGACGAGGCCCACGCCCTCCTTCGTGAGAGAACGGAACAAAAGGCCGATGTGTACAAACATCAGGCGTTTCTTTCATCCGAGGAGAACCGCTGGGAGGAATCGCAAAAATTTTTGGATCGCGCCGAAGAGATCTACAGGGAACGCCGCTTTTTGGAGGGTTTGGCGTCCGTCGCGTTGGAAAGAGGAAATCTCGCCTTCCGATCCCGTCCCCTCCAGGAAATCGAGACGGCCTACGCGAACGCCCTCAAAGTCGGCGTCAGGCAAAAGGACAAATACCTGGAGGCGCGCGCCCATCACAACTTGGGGGTTTTGGCTTGCCGTCGCGGTGATTTCTCGCCGGCCTTCAAGGAGCTGGAAAAGGCGCGCAAACTCTTCTCGACCTTAGGAGACGAGAAGGCGAAGGGTTTGAATCTGCTTCAACTCGCCATCGCCGCGGCCTCCATCGGAGACTTCGAGGCGTCCGACCGCCATTTTTCCCATGCCGTCGTCCTTGCGCACGCCTCGTCCTATGAGCGGTTCGAAGAGGTGTCCTACGAGATCGAAACCTTGAAACGGGGTTTTGCGCCCCAAGACCGCCCTCCCCCTTCCGGTCTCGAACTTAAACCGCAACCGTGGGACCTGGAATACCGTTGGCTCTCCCTCATGATCCAAGGCGCCGACGGCTCCTCCGAAGAGATCCGAGCCATCCTCTCGGAGATGCATCAGAGGCTTCCGCAGAAACTCAAGGCGGGCTTTGCAGAGCGTCCCGATTACCGGCGCTTCTCCCTGTCTCAAGCCGTTAGAAAAAAAGCTTCGTCTGGACGTAATACACGTTCGGCACGGCGGTAAACTCGCCGTTTTGCCTCCCCACCGGAAGATGGGCGCCTCCGGTGATCTCCAACCAGGCCAGGGGCGAGTATTTCGTCTCCGGATTGATGAAGGTGCTGCCTCCGTTTACGTCCACGATATCCATGAGTGAGATTGTCCAGAGGGGCATGATGTCGTACTTCAACTGAAGACCGATGAAATTTTGATGCACCGACTGAATCTGACTTCCGGAAGGGAAAAAGGTCGCCGTTAAAGGATTATTCGTGCCCTGTCCGTTGTAGAAATACTCGAGCGCGATATAAAGGCTGTTTTCCCAGCCGTAATCGATGCCGGCCGCAAACTGCACAAAATTTTTCCCAAACTTCGCACGGTCATAGATGAATTCTCCACGCACGCCTGCTTTGTGGATGTCACCCGTAAAATCGAATCCAAATACATCGTCGCGAAGAAATTTGCCGCCCAAAGCGGAGACATCGAAACGACCGATCGTTTTCGTGATCCGCCCTCCGATCCGGGTCTTGTCAAAATCGGGGTTCACCGCATAAACCGGATTAATCTTGAGCCCCTGCACCGGTGTGATCGCCAGATTGGCCGCCGTCGCCCCCACCCTTTCGTCCTTTTCGATATCGAAGATGGGTAGCCGCGTGAAAAGATCGGTAGGCGAAAAAAGGCGCATCACCCCCCAATCGACCTTCTGCCGCCCTCCGACGAAGACCACGGGCCCGGCATCCACGCGGGCGTAGGCGCGATAGAACTGCTGGCCGTAGAAGAAATCGTTCCTGCGGACGAGCTCGTAGTCCATATCCAGATACGGCTCTGCGCGCTGGGTCTGGCGGAGGGCGAACTCCTCCGAATTGACGTAATCGCCGCCGATGACCTCGTTGTCCCAGATCACCTTGGCCGAAAAAATCTTTCCGAATTTCGCATCCCACTCCGTCCGGAGACGATTGATATCCGCGATCATGTCATCATTCGTCGCGGCTCGCTTGGTCTCGAAAAAGAGGTTTTTGTAATAACCTTTGAGGCTGAAGGAAAAATTTTCAGTCCTGTAGAGATCGAACGCAAAAACCGGAAATGCCGAAAGAAGAGAGGCTAAAAAAAAGAATGTGGCACGACGGATCAAACCTGCCTCATGGCGTCAACCGGCTCCAGACGCGACGCCCTCCAAGCCGGGTAGAGGGAAACAAGAACGTTAGCGCCCAGTACGACGACGAGAAAGATCGCCAGATACGTCCAATCCACCTTCGGGTAAACGTGAGAGCCGATCAGAAAATTCGAAAAGGTGCTGATGAAACGGGAGAGATCGATCCCCACGTGGCCGACGTAGACCGTCAAAGCGATTCCAAACGCCGTGCCGAACAACGCCCCCAAAGCGGTGATCAAAAAAGACTCCAGCGCGACCAGCCAGATGACTTGCGCGGGCTTCGTCCCCATCGCCATCATGAGACCGAACTCGCGCGTCCGCTCGACAATCGACATCATCAGGGTGTTG